>NZ_CP169391.1:2273789-2598617 GCF_041937525.1 Kytococcus sedentarius | reverse complement strand
GACCTGGCCGGTGACACAACTTGGCGCGCTGCCGCGGATTTCTGCACGGATCCTCAGGGCCACTGCGCGGAAGCGGCTGCCCAGAGGACGACTGCCGCGCTCCGGCGCTCCTCAGGACTGCTCGTGCAGCTCCGCCACCGCTGCGGACAGCTCCCGCGCCAGCTCCAGCCCGCGCAGGGGCCCGCCCGCGGAGGCCCGCACTCCCGCCCGTTGGTGCAGGGCCACCCCCAGGCAGGCGGCGCTCGGCCCCGCCACCCCCAGCGCCAGCAACGCACCGATGGTTCCTGCGAGCAGGTCCCCCGTCCCCGCAGTCGCCATCCACGGCGTGCCGCCGGCCAGCACGGTCGCCACCGGGTCCTCGTCCCGCGGCGGAGGAACCACCACCGTGGCCCACCCCTTCACCACGACCGTCGCACCCCATCGCTCCGCAGCCTCGGCACCGGCCGCCAGAGGGTCGGCCTCGACCTCCTCCCGCTCCCGCCCGAGCAGTCCGGCCAGCTCCCCGGCGTGTGGGGTGAGCACCGTGTCCGCACCCGCCGGCCGGTCCGCAGCCAGGGAGAGCGCTCCCGCATCGAGCACACAGGGTTCGCTGCGCTGGGCGAGCCGGCGCATCTCGTCACGGCGCGCGCTGTCGTCCTCCGAGGTTCCCGGCCCCAGCAGCCAGGCCTGCACCCGCCCTTGGCCGGGAACCACCTCGGGGCACCGCGCGAGCACCTGGCCGGTCGCCCGCTCCGGCCCGAGGTAGCGCACCATCCCCACGCCCGTGTACAGGGCTGCGGAACAGCTGAGCACCGCCGCGCCCGGGTAGACGTCGCTCCCGGCGGCCACCCCCAGGACGCCCCGTGTGTACTTGTGGTCCGCGGGCGTGGGCAGCGGGTACGCGCCGGCGAGGTCCTGATGTGCAGCCTCACGGACCGCAGGCGTCACCCCCGCCGTGTCCAACCCGATGTCCACCACCCTCACCTCGCCGCAGACCGCCCGGGTCGCCGGCAGCAGGTGCACGGGCTTGCAGCAGGTGGGGGCCACCGTCGTGTCGGCCACGACCACCTGGCCACGGTGAGTTGCCTGTCGCCCGCCCGGGTCGGCACCGCTGGGCAGGTCGACCGCCACCACGTGCGGCGCAGCGGACCGCTCGCGCATCCCGTCGAGCCAGCCGGCCACCTCGGCCGCCACCCCCGTCAGACCGGGACGCCCGGACAGCCCCACGATGCCGTCGACGACCACGTCGCCCGGTCCCCACGGTGACGTCCCGGGCGCCGGCGGGGGCACGGTCCACTCCCCCGCCTCGAGAATCTCGACGCCCGCACGACGCGCTGCGGCCAGACCTGCCTCGTGGGCACGGTCGGCCACGAGCACCGCGGTGCACCGGTGCGGCGCACCGCTCGCCAGCATCGCGAGGCACCACAGCGCGTCACCCCCGTTGTCCCCCGGCCCCACGAGGCCCAGCACGCGTCCTTCTCGCGCCAGGTGGTCACGGACCGCCTCGGCCACTCCCCGGGCAGCGCGCCGCATGAGCGTGCCGTCGGTGAGCACCTCGCCCGCGCCCTGCTCGATGCGGCGTACGTCCTGCGGGTGGTGGGCCACGCGCACGTCAGTCCCCTGTCGCGATCACGGTCGCCATCGCGACACCCCCGTCGTGCGAGAGCGACAGGTGCCACCGGGTGACCCCGAGCTCGGCGGCCACCTCGGCAGCCCGGCCCGAGACACGCAACACCGGGCGGCCGTGCTCCCCTCGGAGCACCTCTGCCTCTCGAAAACCCAGTCCGGGCGGGGACCCCAGGGCCTTGGCCACCGCCTCCTTGGCCGCGAATCGCGCGGCGAGGGACTCCAACGGCAGGTCGCTCTCCGCATCGGTGAAGAGACGTGAGGCCAGACCGGGGGTGCGCTCCAGGGCGCGCCCCAGACGCTGCACCTCCACCACATCGGTGCCCAGTCCCACGATCACCGCCCCACCTCCTGGACGGGAGACGGGGCGGTGATCGTTGAACGAGTCATGCGGTGTGGCGGGTCGTCACTCGACCGTGACGGACTTGGCCAGGTTGCGCGGCTGGTCCACGTCCAGGCCCTTGGCCGTGGACAGGTACAGCGAGAAGAGCTGCAGCGGGATGATCGCCAGCAGCGGCTGCAGCAGCGGCGTGGAGGCCGGGATGCGGATGACCTCGTCCGCGAAGGGCACGACCTGCTCGTCACCCTCCTCCGCGATCACCAGGGTGCGGGCACCACGAGCGCGGATCTCCTGGATGTTGGAGACCACCTTGCCGTGCAGCCCGTGCGGGGCATCGGTGGGGGGCACCACGATGAACACCGGCTGTCCCGGCTCGATGAGCGCGATCGGACCGTGCTTCAGCTCGCCCGCAGCGAATCCCTCCGCGTGGATGTAGGCGAGCTCCTTGAGCTTGAGCGCACCCTCCATGGCGATGGGGTAGCCGACATTGCGCCCCAGGAAGAGCACCGAGCGGGTGTCCGCCATGAAGCGGGCGATCTCCTCGATGCGGTCGGTGTGCTCCAGGAGGGTGTCGATCTTCTCCGGGATGCCGTGCAGGTCGTTCAGGACCTTGCCCGCCTCGGCGGCGTACTCACCACCCTTGAGCTGGGCGAGGTAGAGACCCAGCACGTAGCAGGCAGTGATCTGCGCGACGAAGGCCTTGGTGGAGGCCACCGCGATCTCAGGACCGGCGTGCGTGTAGAGCACCGCGTCGGACTCGCGCGGGATGCTCGAACCGTGGCTGTTGCAGATGGACAGGGTCTTGGCGCCCAGCTCCTTGGCGTGACGGACCGCCATCAGCGTGTCCATCGTCTCGCCGGACTGGGAGATGGAGACGACCAGGGTGTTCGGGTCCAGCACCGGGTCGCGGTAGCGGAACTCGTGGGCGAGGTCGACCTCGACCGGGATGCGGGCCCAGTGCTCGATGCCGTACTTGGCCACCTGACCGGCGTACGCGGACGTACCGCACGCGATGATGATGATCTTGTTGACAGCCCGCAGCGTGTCCTCCGAGACCTTGATCTCGTCCAGGGTCAGCAGGCCCTCGGCGTCGGTGCGACCGAGCAGGGTGTCGCGGACCGCGTGCGCCTGGTCGTTGATCTCCTTCTCCATGAAGGTGTCGTAACCACCCTTCTCGGCGGCCGCGGCGTCCCAGGTCACCTCGAAGGGCTTGCCCTGCGCGGGGGTGCCGTCGAAGTTGATGACCGTCACCTCATCGGCGGTGATGGTGGCGATCTGGTCCTGGTCCATCTCCATCGCCTGCTTGGTGTGGCTGATGAAGGCGGCGACGTCGGAGCCGAGGTAGTTCTCGCCCTCCCCCAGGCCGATGACCAGCGGCGAGTTGCGACGAGCGCCGACGACGGTGCCCGGGGAGTCCGCGTGGACGGCCAGCAGGGTGAAGGCGCCCTCGAGGCGGTTCACGGTGGTGCGCATGGCCTCGGTCAGGTCGCCGGAGTAGTTCTTGGCCAGCAGGTGGGCCACGACCTCGGTGTCCGTCTCGGACGTGAAGGTGGTGCCCTCGGCCTCGAGCTCCTCACGCAGCGAGTGGAAGTTCTCGATGATGCCGTTGTGGATCAGGGCGAGCTTGCCGTCCTGACCGCCACGGTGCGGGTGGGCGTTCTCGTCGGTGGGGCCACCGTGCGTTGCCCAGCGGGTGTGCCCGATGGCCGTGGAGGTCGCGGGCATCTGGTGGTTCTGGAGCTCGTTCTCCAGGTTGACCAGCTTGCCGGCCTTCTTGGCCGTCTCGACGTGGTCGTCGCCGACCAGCGCCACACCCGCGGAGTCGTACCCGCGGTACTCGAGGCGGGCCAGGCCCTCCATCACGACATCCAGGGCGCGCTCACTCTTGTCGCGTCCCACGAAACCCACGATTCCACACATGGCGCTCACACTAACCGAGTCCCGGCGCCCGGTGGGGTCAGGTGCGCCGTGGCACACGGCACACCGGGGGTGTCGGCGTGCAGAATGGCGCGCATGGCCAACGGCACCGCGACCCACTCCCCCTACGTCGAACTTGACCGCGACGACTGGGCCCGGCTCCGGCAGTCCCACCCGATGAGCCTCTCGGCCGACGACGTCCAGCGCATCGAGGGGCTCGGGGACCGGATCAGCGTGGAGGAGGTCGAGCAGATCTACCTGCCCCTGTGCCGGTTGATCAACCTGTACGTCACGAACTCCCAGCGGCTGCGGGCCACCACCAACCAGTTCCTCGGGGAGTCGACAGCCCGCACCCCCTTCATCATCGGCGTGGCGGGATCCGTGGCGGTGGGCAAGTCCACGACCGCCCGTCTGCTGCACGACCTCATGGCCCGCTGGCCGGAGACACCCGACGTGCAGCTCGTGACCACCGACGGATTCCTGTACCCCAACGCCGAGCTGGAGCGCCGCGGCCTCATGGACCGCAAGGGCTTCCCCGAGAGCTACGACCGCCGCAAGCTGTTGCGCTTCGTCTCCTCGGTGAAGGCCGGCTCCCCCGAGGTCTGCGCACCGGTCTACTCGCACCTGGTGTACGACATCGTCCCCGAGGAGACCGTCGTGGTCCGCCAGCCGGACGTGCTGATCGTGGAGGGGCTCAACGTGCTGCAGCCCCCGGTGCCGCGTCGCGACGGCCTGGCCGGGCTGGCGGTCAGCGACTTCTTCGACTTCTCCGTGTACGTGGACGCCCGCACCGAGGACGTCAAGCAGTGGTACCTCGAGCGCTTCCAGAAGCTGCGGACCACCGCCTTCGCGGACCCCGAGTCCTACTTCCACCGGTACGCCGACATGTCGGCCCACGACGCCGAGGAGTTCGCGCTGTCGGTCTGGGACTCCATCAACGGGCCCAACCTGCAACAGAACATCGCCCCCACCCGGGGCCGGGCGACGGCCGTGCTGACCAAGGGTGCGGACCACTCGGTGCGGCGGGTGCTGCTGCGGAAGGTCTAGCCACCGACGGGGGCCGGGCACGCCCCATCGTCCTGCGATGATGGGCCCATGACTGAGTACCGCACTGAACACGACTCCATGGGCGAGATGCAGGTGCCGGCGCAGGCCCTGTACGGCGCCTCCACCGCCCGCGCCGTGGAGAACTTCCCGATCTCGGGGCGCCCGGTGCCCGGCGCCGTGGTCCACGCCTTCGGCCAGCTCAAGGCCGCAGCGGCCCGAGCCAACGCCGAGCTGGGCAACCTGGACCAGGCCAAGGCCGACGCGATCGTGGCCGCGGCAGAGGCCGTGGCCCGCGGGGAGCACGACGAGCACTTCCCGGTGGACATCTTCCAGACCGGATCCGGCACCTCGACGAACATGAACTCCAACGAGGTCATCGCCACCCTCGCGCGCCAGGCCGGCACCGACGTGCACCCCAACGACGACGTGAACATGGGGCAGTCCTCGAACGACACCTTCCCCACCGCCATGCGGGTGGCGATGGTGCAGGGCGTGGCCGAGCGCCTGGAGCCGGCGCTGAAGACCCTGCAGGAGGCGCTGCAGGCCAAGGCCACCGAGTTCGCCGAGGTGGTCAAGGCCGGTCGCACCCACCTCATGGACGCCGTCCCGGTGACCCTGGGTCAGGAGTTCGGCGGCTACGCCCGGCAGATCGAGCTGGGTCGCGAGCGCCTCGCCCAGGCCGCCGACGCCGTGGCCGAGCTGCCGCTCGGTGGCACCGCAGCCGGCACCGGTCTCAACGCCCACCCGGAGTTCGCCGGCAAGGCCATCGCCGACCTCTCGCGCCAGGTGGGTGTGGAGATGCGGGAGGCGAAGGACCACTTCGAGGCCCAGTCGACGCAGGACGCCGTGGTGCACCTGTCGGCCGCCACCCGCCTGCTGGCCGTCAGCCTGACCAAGATCTGCAACGACCTGCGCTGGATGGGCTCCGGCCCGCGTGCGGGGCTGGGCGAGCTGCGCCTGCCCGAGCTGCAGCCCGGGTCCTCGATCATGCCCGGGAAGGTGAACCCGGTTGTCCCCGAGGCCACGCTGATGGTGTGCGCCCGCGTGATCGGAAACGACGCCACCATCGCGTTCGGTGGGTCCTCGGGCTCGTTCGAGCTCAACGTGATGCTGCCGGTGATGGCCACCGACATGCTGGACTCCATCGACCTGCTGGCCGGGGCGAGCCGCGTGCTGGCCGACCGCTGCGTGAGCGGCCTGGAGGCCAACACCGAGCAGCTGGCCGAGTACGCCGGAGCCTCCACCGCCATCGTGACCGCGCTGAACTCCGCCATCGGCTACGAGGCGGCCTCCAAGGTGGCCAAGCAGTCCCTGGCCGAGAAGAAGACGGTGCGCCAGGTGGTCATCGACCGCGGCCACGTGGAGAACGGCGACCTCACCGAGGAGGAGTTGGACTCCGCCCTGGACCTGCTGGGCATGGCGACCCCGCACGGTCGCTGAGAGCTCTGGGCGCCTCGCCCAGAACCGAGGAAGGCCCCCACCGATCGGTGGGGGCCTTCCTCGTGGGGCCAGAGGCCGTCAGCTGCACGAGCTGCCGGGTGGCTCAGTACCAGTTGTGGGCCTCGGAGTGCGCCCAGGCGCCGCAGGGGGTGCCGTAGCGGCCGCTGATGTAGCCCAGACCCCACTCGATCTGCGTGGCGGGGTTGGTGCGCCAGTCGGCACCCGCGGAGGCCATCTTGTGGCCGGGAAGGGCCTGCGGGATGCCGTAGGCACCCGACGTGGGGTTGGTGGCGTCCCACTGCCACTGGCTCTCGCGCGTGAACAGGTTGTCCAGGCACTGGAACTCCGCAGAGCTCCATCCGCGCTCCGCGACCATGGCACGACCGATGGAACGGGCGTCACCCGTGGGCGGCGGGGTCGGGCGCACCTTCTTGCGCTCACGCTCCTTCTCGCGCTCCCGCTCACGCTCGGCCTCACGCTCCCGCTCACGGCGCTCCTCGCGCTGACGCTCGGCCTCACGCTTGCGCTCCTCGGCGGCCTCACGGGCCCGGCGCTCGTGCTCGGCGTACTCCCGCTCGCGCTGGGCCTCACGCTCGGCACGCTCCTTGGCTGCCTTCTCGGCAGCACGACGCTCGGCGGCGGCCTTCTCGGCGGCGGCTCGCTCCGCACGCTCCTGAGCAGCCTTCTTCGCCGCAGCCTTCTTGGCAGCAGCACGCTCGGCCGCCCTCTGCTCAGCGGCCTTCTCGGCGGCAGCCTTCTTGGCGGCGGCACGCTCGGCCGCCTGACGCTCGGCACGCTCCTGAGCAGCCTTCTTCGCCGCGGCCTTCTTGGCAGCAGCACGCTCGGCGGCCTTCTTCGCAGCGGCTTCCTCAGCGGCCTTCTTGGCGGCAGCCTTCTCGGCACGCTCGGCAGCAGCCTCCTGAGCGGCCTTCCTCTCGGCAGCGCGCTCAGCGGCCGCCTGCTGGGCGGCCTTCTTGGCGGCAGCCTTCTCGGCACGCTCGGCAGCAGCCTCCTGAGCGGCCTTCCTCTCGGCAGCGCGCTCAGCGGCCGCCTGCTGGGCGGCCTTCTTGGCGGCGGCCTTCTGGGCCGCCTGGCGCTGGGCACGCAGTTCGGCGGCCTTCTTGGCCTCGGCACGCTTCTGGGCGGCCTCCTCCGCGGCCCGGCGCTCAGCGGCGGCGCGGGCCTCGGCCTTGCGA
Organism: Kytococcus sedentarius; assembly: GCF_041937525.1. Lineage (GTDB taxonomy): Bacteria > Actinomycetota > Actinomycetes > Actinomycetales > Dermatophilaceae > Kytococcus > Kytococcus sedentarius_A. The sequence goes on along the minus strand of NZ_CP169391.1, from coordinate 2,591,072 downwards.
GCAGCCTCGCGCTGGGCCTTCTCAGCACGCTCGGCAGCGGCCTCACGGGCGGCCTTCTTGGCGGCACGCTCCTTGGCCTGCGCGTCCGAACGGCTGGCGCGCTCCTCGCGGTCGTCGGCCTTCACCTCGTGGTTGAGGGCCGCGGCGGTGTTCTCCGGCTGCGGGTTCGACGGGAGCGAGGAGACCGTCACGCCGGCCACGGAGGCCAGGGTCGTCACGGCCACGGCAGCACCGGCAATCGGGTGACGGCGCACGACGTTCAGGCCGCGCTGGGACGCATTCTCGGGGGTCACGTTCATCGACATCCTTTGGAGATCACGGCCGGGAAGGGACATCCCAGCCCTCAGCGCTCCACTCGATGGGGTCGGAGCTCCTGCCCAGCACCTGCGGGACAGCAGGCACACAGGACAGACCCGTTACTGTTGCGCATCCTGTAGCGCTGGTCAAACTCGACCGGCGTCCACCCGGGGGTGGAGACCAGCGATCAGGGCTCCAGCAGCTCCGTCACCAGGGCAGCGATCGGCGAGCGCTCGGAACGAGTGAGCGTGACGTGGGCGAACAACGGACGCCCCTTGAGTGCCTCGATGACGGCGGCCACGCCGTCGTGGCGCCCCACCCGGAGGTTGTCCCGCTGGGCCACGTCGTGGGTCAGGACCACGCGACTGTTCTGCCCGATGCGGGACAGGACGGTCAGCAGGACGTTGCGCTCCAGCGACTGGGCCTCGTCCACGATCACGAACGCGTCGTGGAGCGAGCGCCCCCGGATGTGGGTGAGCGGCAGCACCTCGATGAGACCCCGGTCCACGACCTCCTCCACCACCTCCCGGGAGACCACCGCCCCCAGGGTGTCGAACACGGCCTGCGCCCAGGGCCCCATCTTGTCGTTCTCGCTCCCCGGCAGGTAGCCGAGCTCCTGGCCGCCCACGGGGTACAGGGGGCGGAACACGATGACCTTGCTCTGCTGGCGGCGCTCCATCACGGCCTCCAGCCCCGCGCACAGGGCGAGGGCCGACTTGCCCGTGCCCGCGTGTCCGCCCAGCGAGACGATGCCCACATCGGGGTCGAGCAGGAGGTCCAGCGCCACCCGCTGCTCCGCACTGCGGCCGTGCAGACCGAAGGCGTCCCGGTCGCCCCGCACCAGGCGCAGCGAGCCGTCCGGGGAGACCCGGGCCAACCCCGAGGACGACGGCGATCCCAGCACCACACCCGTGTGGCAGGGCAGTCCCAGCGCGTCGTCGACCACCACCCGTCCCTCGTCGTACAGGGCGTCCATCTCCTGCGGCGCGATGTCCATGTGGGTCATCCCCGTCCAGCCGGAATCGACCGCCATCTCGTTGCGGTACTCCTGGGCCTCCAGGCCGCAGGCGGAGGCCTTCACCCGCATCGGGAGGTCCTTGGAGACGACGCACACGTCCTGCCCCTCGTCGGCCAGGTTGCGGGCCACCGAGAGGATCCGGGTGTCGTTGTCGCCCAGCCGGAAGCCGACCGGAAGGGACGACGGGTCGGTGTGGTTGAGCTCCACGTGCAGCCACCCCCCACCCTCCGTCGGGACCGGCTGGTCCAGCTGACCGTGACGGAGGCGCAGGTCGTCGAGGATGCGCAGGGCGCTGCGGGCGAAGTAGCCCAGCTCCGGGTGGTGGCGCTTGGCCTCCAGCTCGGTGATCACCACGACGGGCAGGACGACGTCGTGCTCCGCGAACCGCATCATGGCCCGCGGGTCCGACAGGAGCACCGAGGTGTCAATGACGTAGGTGCGGGTGGTCGTCGCCACGCCGTCAGCGGCGGCCGCGACGCCCTCGGGGGCCACCGCACCCCCCTCCGCCTCGCGCTGCAACGGGAGCTGCTGGTGACCGGTCATGACGCCTCCTGTCCCGCATCAGGACGATGCGGGTCGACTCGCTGACAGCTCGAATCTAGGCCCCCTGCACACCGGCGCAAGGCAGGCCGCGCCACGGCGCGAAGGGTTGGCCGTCTGTTCATCCCCCGTTCAGGAGCCCCCCCGGGGGGCCACGTCAGCGGCCGTACCGGCGCTCACGCTCGGCGTAGGCCCGCAGCGCGCGCAGGAAGTCCACCCGCCGGAAGTCCGGCCAGTAGGCCTCACAGAAGTAGTACTCGCTCTTCTCGCTCTGCCAGAGCAGGAATCCCCCCAGGCGCTGCTCACCCGAGGTGCGGATCACCAGGTCGGGATCGGGCTGGCCCTTGGTGTAGAGGTGCTCACCGATCGCCTCGGGGGTCATCCTGTCCGCCGCCTCGGACAGGGTGGTGCCGGACCGCGCCCAGTCACGCAGGAGAGCGGCCACGGCATCGCTGATCTCCTGCCGTCCGCCGTAGCTGATGGCGACGTTCACCAGGAGCCCGTCGACCTCGGACGTCTGCCGCACCGCGTCCTCCAGCACCGCCCGGCTCGCGTCGGGGAGCAGACCCAGCGCGCCCACCAGGTGGAGCCGCCAACGGCCCGTCGCCGCGAGGTCGCACACGGCCTTCTCGATGATGCTCAGGAGCGGCTCCAGCTCAGCGGCCGGGCGCTGGAGATTGTCCGTGGAGAGCATCCACAGGGTGACGACCTCGATGCCCAGCTCCTCGCACCACTCGAGGAAGGGCTCGATGTTCTCCGCTCCCGCCCGGTGGCCCTCGGCGGTGTCCGACCCCCGCTCCCGGGCCCATCGACGGTTCCCGTCCAGCATCACCCCGACGTGGCAGGGCAGGCGGTCGGTGTCGAGGTCCTGGGAGATCCGCTGCTCGTAGGCGCCGTAGACCAGGCCGCGCACGCGGCCGGCGGAGCCTCGGGTCGACTCACTCACGCGGCGGGTCCACCGGGGCCGTGGGGTTGTCCCCGTCCCGCCGGGGCGGGTCCTGCGAGGCCGTGCGCGCAGCACCACCATCCGGCGCGGCCCCGCCTCGCGCCTCCCTCTCGTGCTGCTTCTGGAGGTAGTTCACGCGGCGCAGGTGGCGGGTCATGCTCCACCCCAGCGCCCACACCGCCAGCGCCAGGAGGAACATCGCGATGAAGGCGCCCAGGCCCCCCGTGATGGAGACGTTGGTGTCAGCCCCACCCTCGGTCAGGAACTGCCCCATCACGCGTTCTCCTTCGCCTCGACACGACCGTCGTGCTCCATCTGGGCCCACGATGCCGTGCGCGCCAGCTCATCGGCGGCAGCGACATCCGTCGGGATCCCCGCGAAGAGGTCCGACTCGGGGATCTCGGTGGGGACCAGCGAGACCGCCAGCTCGTAGTCCTCGTACGGGTAGGCCTTGCGCTGGACCTCCAGCGGCACGCTGAAGAACCACCCCTCGGGATCGATCTGGGTGGCGTGCGCGCGCAGCGCCTCGTCGCGCCCCTCGAAGAAGTCCGCCGCCTCGATGCGCGTGGTCAGCCGGCGACGGGGGCGGTCCTTCATCCGCTCGATCCACTCGACGTACGGGGACTCCAACCCCGCCTCCTCGCATCCGGCGTGCAGGGCCTCGATGCGCTCGGGGTTGAAGCCCGAGTTGTAGTAGACCTTCAGCGGCTGCCAGGCCTCGCCGGCGTGCGGGAAGCGGGTGGGGTCCCCAGCGGACTCGACCGCGGCCATCGTGACCCGGTGGGTCATGATGTGGTCCGGATGGGGGTAGCCGCCGTTCTCGTCGTAGGTGGTCACCACGTGGGGGCGCACCTCCCGGATGACGCGCACCAGGGCCTCGGTGGTCACCTCCAGGGGCTCCAGGGCGAAGCAGCCGTCAGGCAGCGCGGGCAGCGGGTCACCCTCCGGGAGGCCCGAGTCCACGAAGCCGAGCCAGACGTGGTCCACCCCGAGGATCTCCTGGGCGCGGGCCATCTCCCGGCGCCGCACCTCCACGATGTTCCGCAGCACCTGGGCGTTGTCCTGCAACTGGGGGTTCAGCACGTCGCCGCGCTCCCCGCCGGTGCAGGAGACGACCGTGACCCGGTGGCCGGCTGCGGTGTACCGCAGCGTCGTGGCGGCACCCTTGCTGGACTCGTCGTCGGGGTGTGCGTGGACGGCGAGCAGTCGGAGCTGGTCGGTCACGGAACGCCTTTCTGGTCACGTCAGGGGCAGGTCCACCGGCGTCGGGCCGATGGACCACAATGGTGTGTCCCCATTGTCCCCCATGCCCCACCCGTCCCCCCGGACCGGGAGGGCCCCGACGTGATCGGAAGGACCGCCTGATGCCGTCGACCACCCCCCGAGGGAGCTCATCGGAGGCGGCACGGCGCCGACGCTGGTGGATCATCGGCATCGTCGGCGTGGGCCTGGCCACCGCGCTGGTGATCTGGTACGGCCTGGCGCTGACGACCGGGAAGCCGAACTGGTACTACTCCGGCCAGGAGGACATCACCGACAGCTCCGTGACCGTCATCTACGACGTGCACCGCGAACCCGGGCGCGAGGTGGTCTGCCGCCTGGTTGCCGAGAGCGAGACGCACGAGATCGTCGGCAGCCGCGAGGTGACGGTGCCGCCACACCCCGAGGGCTCCACCCGGGAGCGGACCACCCTGCAGACCACCTCGCGCCCCCTGGTCGGGAACGTCACCGGGTGCTGGTACCCGGAGGACTGAGCGCCCACGCCGATGGCAATCCGGCCCCGCGCCGCGTAGACTGGCCGATCACACCCACGTACACCCAGGTCCGGTCGCGAAGCTGGCGGCCGGACCTTTCCGCAGTCCGACCCGGATCTCCTCCGGCTCCGGACCGCCACTCTGCTAAGGAGAGTGATCATGGCTGACGCCACCCAGGAGACGACCTACCTGACCCGGGCCGCCTACGAGCGCCTGAACGCCGAGCTGGAGCAGCTCAAGGGCGAGGGACGCCGCGAGATCGCGCACCGCATCGAGGACGCCCGCTCCGAGGGAGACCTCAAGGAGAACGGTGGCTACCACGCCGCCAAGGAGGAGCAGGGGAAGATGGAGGGCCGCATCGCGCAGCTCACCGCCCTGCTGCAGAACGCCGAGGTGGGTGAGGAGCCGCCCGCCGACGACGGGGTCGTGGAGCCCGGGATGGTCGTCACCATCGAGATGTTCGGCGAGACCGAGACCTTCCTCTTCGGCAACCGCGAGATCGCCGACGGCGACGACATGGAGGTCTACTCGGAGAAGTCCCCGCTGGGCAAGGCCATCGACGGCCGCAACCAGGGCGAGACCATCGCCTACGAGGCGCCCAACGGCAAGCAGATCGACGTGAAGATCGTGGAGGTGCGGCCCTACGAGGGCTGATGGGGGTGGCCCTGCCGGCACGGTAGGGAGGTGAGCGCCGCCGGGCTGGGTGCCCGGCGGCGCTCTCGTGTGTTCCCGGCCCTCCTCAGCGCTGCCCGGCGCGCTGGTACTGGAGGGTGGCCAGGGGGGCGAAGACACCGACCAGCAGCGCCAGCCAGATCATCGTGTAGACGATGGGGTGCTGCAGGGCCCACGTGTACCGCTCGGGCTCGAGACCCGGCACGTTGTTGCCGAACAGGTCGCGGACCGACTGGGTGAGGGTGGAGATGGGGTTCCACCCGGCGATCGCCCGCAGGACCGCCGGGAACTGCTCCGGCGGCGCGAACGCGTTGGAGATGAAGGTCAGCGGGAAGAGCACCATGAAGGTGGCGTTGTTCAGCACCTCCGGAGTGCGCACCAGCAGGCCGAGGTAGGCCATCACCCAGGAGAAGGCGTAGGCGAAGCCCAGCATCAGGGCGAAGCCGGCGACGGCCTCCCAGAAACCCCCGGTGATGCGCCAGCCGATGACCAGACCGGTCACCGACATGATGACCAGCACCAGGACGTTGTTCACCAGATCTGCCAGCGTCCGGCCCAGGAGCACCGCCGAGGGGGCCATGGGTAGGGTGCGGAAGCGGTCGATGATGCCCTTCTGCATGTCCTCGGCCAGCGACGACCCGGTGATGGTGGAGCCGAACAGGATGGTCTGGGCGAAGATCCCGGCGATGAGGAAGCTGCGGTAGTTCGCCCCGTCTCCCCCACCGATTGCCGCGCCGAAGACGTAGCCGAACAGCACGATGAACATGATCGGCTGGAACAGCGTGAACAGGATGAGGTCCGGGACCCGCTTCAGCTGGATGAGGTTGCGGCGCAGGATCGTCAGGCCGTCGGAGACGAGCTTCATGCCGCCTCCTCCGTGCCCGCATCGGACTGCCCGTCACCGGCGCCGTGCCCGGTCAGGGTGAGGAAGGCGTCGTCCAGCGTGGGACGCCGGATGCCGATGTCCTGCACCACCAGCCCCCGCTCGTCCAGCTCCCGCACCGCCTCCAACAGGGAGTGCGTCCCGCCGGGGATGGCCACGGTGAGACGCCGGGTGTGGGCGTCCACCTCCACCTCGCCGGTGCCCACGCCGCGCAGTACCGCGCTCGCACCGGCCAGGTCGCCCGGGTGCTGGACGACGACCTCCAGGCGCTCGCCGCCGACCATGTTCTTGAGGTCGTCGGCGGTCCCCGACGCGATCACGCGCCCCTTGTCGACCACCACGATGTCGTCGGCCAGCTTGTCGGCCTCCTCGAGGTACTGCGTGGTCAGCACCAGCGTGGTGCCGGCACTGACGAGGTCGCGGATGACCTCCCACATGTCACCGCGACTCCGAGGGTCCAGGCCGGTGGTGGGCTCGTCCAGGAAGATGACCTCCGGCTGGGCCACCAGCGCGCAGGCCAGGTCCAGTCGGCGGCGCATGCCCCCGGAGTAGGTCTTGCTCGGACGGTTGGCAGCGTCGGTGAGGCTGAAGCGCTCCAGCAGCTCGTCCGCCCGGTCCCGGGCCCGACCCCGCCCCAGGTGGTAGAGCTCCCCGATCATGCGGAGGTTCTCCCGCCCGGTGAGGTGCTGGTCCACGGCGGCGTACTGCCCGGAGACACCGATGCGCTTGCGCACCTCCTGTGGGTGCGTGAGCACGTCGAAGCCCGCCACCCGGGCGCTCCCCTCATCCGGACGCAGCAGGGTGGTCAGGGCGCGCACGGTGGTGGTCTTGCCCGCCCCGTTGGGACCCAGCACCCCGAGCACGGTGCCCCGCGGGACGGCGAGGCTCACCCCATCGAGGGCACGGACCTCCTTGTACTGCTTGACCAGGCCCTCGGCCTGGACTGCGTGGTCGTCCATGCAGGTCATTCTGTGCCCGGGCGGCGACAACCTCCGCCTCTGCACGCGCGAGGTGCGTCACAGGCGCTCCGGCACAGGAGGTGCCGAACCGACCCCGGAGGTGCAGCGATCACGGGGCCGGTGGAACGATGAGGCCATGGCATCCCTCATCTCCCCCGACACCCCACACGCCGTCCTGGGCACCCCCCTGGGCACCTGGCCCGAGGGCAGTGAGGTCATCCACGTGGCCGCTGGCTGCTTCTGGGGGGTGGAGCGCTTCTACTGGCAGCTGCCGGGAGTGATCACCACCTCCGTGGGATACATGGGGGGCGAGGACCGGCGCCCGACCTACCCCTCGGTGTGCACCGGAACGACCGGCCACGCCGAGACGGTCCAGGTGGTCTTCGACCCGTCCCGGGTCACGGTGGACGAGGTCCTGAAGGTGTTCTGGGAGAACCACGACCCCACCCAGGGCGACCGGCAGGGGAACGACATCGGCAGCCAGTACCGCTCGGCCATCTTCTGCACCACGGAGCACCAGGTCGCGGTGGCCGAGGCCACCCGCGCGGCCATCCAGGAGCAGCTCACCGCCGCCGGCCACGGGGCCGTCACCACCGAGATCGTGGGGCCGGATGACAGCGGCGAGTACCACCTGGCCGAGGAGCGCCACCAGCAGTACCTGCACAAGAACCCCGACGGGTACTGCAACCACGGCCCCAACGGCATGAGCTGCCCCGTGGGTCTGGTGGACCTGCCCGCCCAGACCGATGTGGAGCCGCCCCGCGCCTGAGGCGACGGGGCGGGCGCCTCACCAGGCCGGCGCGTCCCCCCGCTCGGCGAGGTACTGCAGGATGGCTCGCACCCGGCGGTTCTCCTCACCCGGCGCCAGGTGCAGCTTGGCGAAGATGTTGGACACGTGCTTGGCCACCGCCGCAACGGACAGGAACAGCTCGGAGGCGATCTCCGCGTTGGAGAGCCCGCGCGCCATGAGCTCGAGCACCTCGCGCTCCCGCGGCGTGAGCTCCCCCAGGCCCGACGCGCCCGTGCGCATCATCGCCCGCGTCACCTCGGGGCCGGTCACCACCCCGCCGGACAGGATGATCTCCAGCGAGGCCACGAAGTCCTCCACCTGCGCCACCCGGTCCTTGAGGAGGTACCCGGCACCGCCGGAGCCGTGCAACCCGAACAGCCGCTGGGCGTGCACGGGCACCACGTACTGGCTCACGACGAGCACCGAGAGCTCCGGGAACTGCTCCTTGAGGTCGGCCGCCACCCGGATGCCGTCGTCCGTCATGGTCGGGGGCATGCGGGCGTCGGTGACCACACCGTCGGGCAGGGCCCCCGCAGCAGCGAGCTCGCGCACCCGGTCGGCCAGGTCGTCCGCCCGGGAGACCTGGGCCACCACCTCGTAGCCCCGGCGCTCCAGCAGGCCCACCAGCCCCTCGCGCAGGATCGCCGAGTCGTCCGCCACCACCAGCCGTGCGCTCACACCGTCACTCCCGTCTCTCCCCGCATGAGGAGCAACGGTATCGAGGCAGCCACCTGGGTGGGGCCACCCGGTGGGGAGGTCACGCTGACCGTGCCCCCGAAGGCCGCGATGCGCTCGCGCAGCCCCGCCAGCCCTCCCCCGGGCACGAGGGTGGCCCCGCCGGGCCCGGTGTCCACGACCGAGACGCGCAGATCCGCATCGGCACCGAGCAGCACGGTGACAGGCGCCCCCGGCGCGTGCTTGGCGGCGTTCGCAAGGGCCTCGCAGGCGAAGAACCAGGCGGACACCAGCACGCCCTCGGGCACCTCGGGGAGCGGGTGCGGACAGACGATGCGGACCTGCTGGGGGCTGCGATCGGCCACTTCCTGCAGCGCGGGGGCCAGACCCTGTTCCAGCAGAGTGGCCGGATGGATCCCCCGAACCGTCGACCGGAGCGCGTCCAGTCCGCTGGAGAGCTGCTCCCCCGCCCGGGCCAGCATGTCCTGCAGCTCCGGGTCCTGCTGGGCCGCAGGGAGGAGTCGGGCCTCGCCGAGCAGCATCGCCGCCGCCACCATGTACTGCTGGGCCCCGTCGTGGAGATCGCGCTCGATGCGCTGCCTCTCCACCTCGTAGGCCTCGACGATCACCCGCCTCGATGCGGTCAGGTCGGCGATGCGCCGGTCGGCCTCCTCCTCGTAGGAGAGGTCCCGACGCCTCCAGAATGCTCCCACCGCGCCGAAACTACTCGACCGGCCGCCACCGGGCACCACCGGGAGGGTGGTGCCAGCACCACCACGAGACCATTGTCCGCACCATGGTGCGGAGGACCGCATCCGCGTGGAATGGAGCCATGAACATCACGACACCACACCAGATGCCGGGAGAAGCCCTCCTGGCCACCGACGACATCACGGTCAGCTACGGCGGGGTGAACGCCCTGGCCGGGGTGAGCCTCCACATCGCACCGCGCGAGACGGTGGCGGTGATGGGGCCCTCCGGCTCGGGCAAGTCCACCCTCCTCCACTGCCTGTCGGGGATCCTGACTCCCACCCACGGCGAGGTGCGCTTCGAGGGAAGGACCCTCTCGGGCCTGCGTGACGCCCGCCGCAGCCACACCCGGCTGCAGCACTTCGGCTTCGTCTTCCAGGACCACCAGCTGATCCCCGAGCTCCCGGCCCGGGAGAACGTCGCACTGCCGCAGATGCTCACCGGGGTCTCCCGCAGCACCGCCCTGCGCTCCGCCGACCGGGCGCTGGAGCAGATCGGCATCCCCGAGCTCCGCAAGCGCCGCCCCGGGGAGATGTCCGGCGGCCAGGCCCAGCGCGTGGCCATCGCGCGAGCGCTCGTGGGTGAGCCCCGCGTGGTCTTCGCCGACGAGCCCAGCGGGGCGCTCGACCAGACCACCGGCCACGAGGTGATGCAGCTGCTCACGGCCACCGTCGCCCACGCCGGCGCCGCCCTGGTCCTGGTCACGCACGACCGGGCCGTGGCCCAGTGGTGCAACCGCCTGGTGGAGATCCGGGACGGCCTGGTGCACACCGACCGCCTGGTCGAGGAGCCGCTGGGGGTGGGTCGATGAAGGTCACCGGACTGACCTCGTTCACGCTGCGCCTCACCCGCGCCCGCTTCGCCTCCCGGGAGGGTGAGTCGCTCCTCTACCTGGCCTCCACCCTGGCCTTCGTCATCTGCTCGGCCCTGGCCTTCACCGTGGCGGGAGGCACCTGGATGTTCCACCAGCGGTGGGCCTCCCCCACGAGCCTGCACGCCGAGCTGATCGCCGCCGACCCGTCGGTGGAGGCGATGATGGGCGCCTACGTGGGGCTGGCCGGCATCGCCTGCGCCCTGGTGGTCCCCGCCATGGCCTCCCTGGCCGCCTCCGCCGCCGTCCTCGGCGCCAGGGGTCGAGAGCGCCGCATGTCGGCACTGCGCCTGCTGGGTCTGTCGTCCGGCGACGTGACTCGCATGGCGCTCATCGACACCCTCATCCAAGCCACCCTGGGCGTCCTGGTGGGGTGCGTGCTGTACCTGCTGACCCTGCCGGCCTGGTCCGCCCTGGAACTGCAGGGCAAGACCATCGAGGTCTCCGAGATGCTGCTGCCCGCACCCCTGGCACTGGCCGTGGGAGCCGTCACCATCATCGTCGGTGTCCTGGCCTCCTGGTGGGGCATGCGTCAGGTGCGGGTCTCGCCGCTGGGTGTGGCCCGGCGGGCCGGGAACCCCGCGCTGCGACGCTGGCGCCCGCTGATCTTCCTGGTGCTGATCGGTGTCGGGGTGGTGACGGTGAACACCGTGAGCCCCCGCGGTGAGATCGGCCCCTGGCTGCTGCTGGGCGGCGCACTGTTGGCCGTCCTGGCAGGCATGAACGTCATCGGCCCCTGGATCCTGCAGGTGGTGTGCGGCCTGCTGGCCCGCATCCCCTCCCCCACCGTCATGTGGGCGGCCCGCCGGGTGCAGGCAGACCCCCGCGCCACCTGGGGCCGGGTCGCCGGGCTGGGCCTGATGGCGTTCATCGGCAGCTACGTGGCGATGATGCCGCTGCCCACCGAGGCGCCCGACACCGACAACGTGGCGGCCACCTTCGCCACCACCACCGGGTGGGACTTCACCAAGGGTGCGGCCATCACCCTGGGCGTCGGGCTGGTGGTCGCGGCGACGGCCACCTACATCACCCAGGCGTCCGCCGTGTTCGAGCGGGCCGAGCAGACCCGGTCCCTGTACCGGATGGGGTCCTCCACCGGCTTCCTGCGCCGGGTGGCCTGGCTGGAGGTCTTCGGGCCGCTGGTGCTGGCCCTGGGGCTGGGGTGGCTGCTGGGCATGGGCCTGGCCCTGCCGATGGCCTCGGACGCCACGAACTTCGGCTACGAGCGCTCGAGCACCGGGCCGGTCCTGATGGGCGGCATCCTGGTGGCCGGGCTCGCATTCACCGTGCTGGCCCTGACGGCCACCAGCCCGCTGCAGCGGCAGGTCCTGCGGGACCAGCGCCGCCGGGCGGACTGACCGGCCCGCCTCGGAGGACCGTGAAGGAACGGAACGAGCAGCGCCCCGGCCGACCTCCCCGGCGGCCGGGGCGCTGCTCCATCCGGTGAGGCGTCGGCGCCGACCCCTCACCACCGGCGCTCAGGCGGCGGACTCGGTGACGTTCGCCAGCACCTGGGGCCAGCGGCGGTCGAGCCACCGGCCCGAGCCCACGATGCAGACCCAGGCCACCGCCGCCCCGACCAGGAGGACGGCGGGACCCATCAGCTGGTGCACCCAGCCCAGCTGGTGGGTGGCGAACCAGAGGCCCGCTGCCCCGGCGGCCACCACCAGCATCGCCACCCACGTGACGACCATGGCCAGGAAGGTGGCCAGGGTGCCGCCGGCGGGGGTGGAGAACTGGTTGGCACCGGGCTGCGGGGCGGGGAACTGCCACAGCGCGGAGGTCACCTGGCCCACGCCGGCTCCGACGCAGAGGAGGCCCAGGGAGACCCCCAGCGCGTTCCACGCCTGGTCCCACCTCCCGCTCAGGACACAGCCGACCACCACGGCCAGCACCACCAGCGGCAGCGCCACCGGCAGCAGGGCCAGGAAGCGGCCCAGTCGGTCGTCGCGCCCCCGGATGCCGGAGACCACGTGCATCCACACCGCAGAGCCGTCGTAGCTGGTGTCCTGCATGGTCACCATCGCGAAGGACAGCGCCACGGCTGCGCCCACGTAGGGCAGGTAGGGCATGTCCCGCACAGCCGCGCCCTGCATGAGCGCCGGTGCCACGAACAGCACGGGCATCAGGACGGACACGGCGAAGTTCATGACGTAGCGCGGGTCGCGGCGCCAGTTGATGAGGGAGCGCATCATCACCGCCCCTGCCGGGGTGGCAGGGGCCAGACGGGTGAGAGCACCGGCGCGCACCTCGCGCCCCGACCCCGAGGACTCCAGCGGGGAGACCAGACGGGCCGCGATGGCGCGCTCCCACCACCACAGCAGCACCCCCAGGAGTGCCACCACGAGGACGGCCCTGATGCTCGCGCTGAGCCAGTTCCCGCCGGCCACGTCCTGGACCGCTGCCCAGGGCAGCCCGAAGGGGGTCCACCCGGCCACGGTGGCCAGGAGGTCCACGCGCTCACGCAGCTCCTCGATGGAGGAGACGCCAGCCGTCAGTCCGTTGGCGGCCAGGCCGCTGCTGGCCGCCAGGACGATGCCGATGCCGGTGGCCAGGTCACGCACCCACCGGGGTGTGCGAGGAGAGGAGATCCCTGCCGCCGCGGCGTTGCGCAGCACGACCGTGAGCACCAGCCACACCGGCGCCGCCACCAGCGCGGCCACCGTGACGGCCGGGGAGCGCACCAGTGCCGCGACGGCACCGACGGCCGCCAGCACCATCACCAGGCCGGTGACGCCCACGAAGGAGCCCAGCACCAGTCCCGGCAGGAGTGCCCGGGCGCGGACCGGCAGCAGGGCGAAACGGCTGGGGTCGAGGGTGTCGTCCACCCCGGTGGCCACCAGGGGCACGAGGAAGAGCGTGAAGCCGGTGATCGCGAGCAGGAGCGTCACCAGGCCGGCGGCGAGCTCCACGTCCAGCCCCCGGGTGGACACCAGGCCGGCCGCCAGACCGAGCGCCGCCACCACGCCGAGCACCAGTCCGATGATGAACCCGGCGAGCTGCCACCCGTTGCGCCGGAAGCCGGCCTTCAGCAGGGTCCACTTGAGCCTCAGGAGGAGCGCAACCACGACAACCCCTCCCCCGCGCCCGCGGCCTCGCGGCCCACCAGGCGGATGAACGTGTTCTGCAGGGAGTCACCCTCGCGGACCTCCTCCACCGTGCCCTCCCGCAGGATCTGCCCCTCACGCATGATCGCCACGTGCGAGCACAGGGACTCCACCAGCTCCATCACGTGGCTGGAGATGACCACCGTGCCCCCGTTGGTCGCGTACCCGGCCAGCAGCTCCCGGATGCCCTGCGCAGAGACGGGGTCCACCGCCTCCAGCGGCTCGTCCAGCACCAGCAGCCTGGGCGCGTGGATGAGGGCACAGGCCAGCCCGATCTTCTTGGTCATGCCGGCGGAGTAGTCCACCACCATCTTGTTGCCGGCCCCCTCGAGCCCCAGGGCCTGCAGCAGCTCCGCGCTGCGCTCGGCGATGACCGCCTCATCCATGCCGCGCAGGCGCCCGGTGTAGGTGAGCAGCTCCCGCCCCGAGAGGCGGTCGAAGACGCGCATGCCGTCCGGCAGCACCCCCAGCAGCGCCTTGGCCCCCCGCGGGTCGCTCCACACGTCGTGCCCCAGCACCTCCACGGTGCCCGCGTCCGGGGCGAGCAGACCCGTCGCCATCGACAGGGCGGTGGTCTTGCCTGCGCCATTGGGCCCCACCAGCCCGAGCACCGCACCACGGGGCACGGCGAGGGACACCCCATCGACCGCCACCTGTCCCCCGAAGGCCTTGGTGAGCCCCCGCCACTCCATCGCACACGTCATGGAATCCATGGTCGGCACGGTAGCCCCCGGTGAACCCCCCGGTGCCCGTACCGGCGTCGGAGGCCGCATCGGAGGCCACGTGGCAGACTGGTTCGGCCCCCAGTGAAAGGTCCTTGGAAAACGCATGCCCGGAAACGCCACCTTCCGCCACTCCAACACCTCCGTGTTGTCCGTGACCGCCCTGCCGGCCCCCGAGGTGCACACCTCGGCCGAGTTCGACGCCCGGATCATGGACACCCTGCGCCGCAACAAGCTGGTGCCCGGGGTGCTCTCCCGCCTGATCGGCATCAAGGAGCGGCGCTGGTGGCCCGAGGACGTCCACTTCACCGAGGCCGCCGCCGAGGCGGGACGCCGCGCGCTGGTGGACGCAGGCATCAAGCCGGAGCAGGTGGGGCTGATGGTGAACACCTCCGTGAGCCGCGACCACCTGGAGCCGTCCACGGCCGTGCGCATCCACGACACCCTGGGGCTGCCGCGCAGCGCGACGAACTTCGACGTGACCAACGCCTGCCTGGGCTTCGTCAACGGCATGCAGATCGCTGCCGCGATGATCGACTCCGGCCAGATCGAGTACGCCCTGATCGTGAACGCCGAGACCACCCGGCACACCCACGAGACCACGCTGGCGCGCCTGGAGCGGGAGGAGACCACCGCCGACGACGTGCTCCAGCAGCTGGCCACCCTCACCCTGGGCTCCGGGGCCGCCGCGATGGTGCTGGGCCCCACCGACAAGCACCCCGAGGGCCACCGCTTCGTGGGCGGCGTCTCCCGCGCCGGCACCGAGCACCACGAGCTGTGCGTGGGCGACTTCGACCGCATGACCACCGACTCGGTGGGTCTGCAGGAGGCCGGCATCGCCCTGTCCGAGGACCTCTGGGCAGAGGCCGCCGAGGAGTTCGACTGGCAGGACCTGGACCGCTACGTGATCCACCAGGTCTCCACGGTGCACACCGAGCAGATCTGCGACCGGCTGGGCCTGGACGGCGCCAAGGTGCCGCGCACCTTCCCCACCTACGGCAACATGGGCCCGGCGGCCGTGCCGTTCACCCTGGCCCTGGAGGCGCCGCACCTGGAGCGAGGGGACCGCGTCCTGCTGATGGGGATCGGCTCGGGGTTGAACGCCTGCTGCGCAGAGATCGAGTGGTGAGCGCCTGATGCCCCGCGCCACCCGGCCCCGGATGACCCCCCTCGACCAGTTGCCCCAGGTGGACCCGCGGTGGCAGCACCACCTCGTCCTGCCCCCGCGCGGCCGCCTCCCCGGCGCCCGCATGGCGGTGCTCGACACCCACTCCCCGGAGATGGTGGCCGCCGGCGCCCGCCCGGAGGACGTCCGCCACGTGCTGGTGTGCGTGCACGGCAACCCCACCTGGTCCTACCTGTGGCGCCGCGTGCTCGCGCAGGCCCCGGCCGACTGGCGCGTCATCGCCGTGGACCACGTGGGCATGGGTCACAGCGAGCGCTCCAGCACGGTGCGCCGCCTGGCCGACCGCACCGACGACCTCGACGAGGCCCTCACCCAGCTGGGTGTCCTGGAGGGTGTGCACGCCGACCTGCCGGTCTCGGTGATGGTGCACGACTGGGGCGGCACCATCGGCCTGGGCTGGGCGGCCCGCCACCCGGAGCGCATCGCCTCGGCCGTGATCACCAACACCGCCCTGTGGCAGCCCGACGACCGGGTGCCGCCGGGGATCCGTGCGGCCCGTGCCGCGGGCCTGCACCGCGCCGCCACGGTGGACACCCCCACCTTCGTGCACGCGGCAGCGTGGGTGGGTCAGCCCGGCCCGGACCGCGAGGCCGCCGCCGCGCTGGCCTCGCCCTACCGGAGGCGCGACCACCGTCGGGCCGTCGGCGAGTTCGTGGCGGACATCCCGTTGGAGGCCGACCACCCCTCCCGCTCCGCGCTGGAGGCCGCCGCCGCGGGGGCCGCGTCGCTGGACGTGCCGGCCCTGGTGCTGTGGGGCGCCAAGGACCCGGTGTTCACCGACCGCTACCTGCGCGACGTGCTCGAGCGCTTCCCGACCGCCGACGTGCACCGCTTCGGCGACGCCTCGCACCTGGTGCTGGAGGACCGCCCCGAGGGTGTCGGGTACGCCTGGGACTGGCTGACCGGCACCGCCGAGGGCCGGGGCTTCCCGGCCACCTCGGGCGCCGCTGCGGCCGACGCCGACGCCGGCACCGGCGACGCCGAGCCCGCACCCACCGGCGTCATCTGGTCGCGCCTCACCGAGCGCGCCGAGCGGGAGCCGGACGCGCTGGCCATCGTGGAGCTGGACGATGCGGGGCGCCGCACCGTGACCTTCGGCGAGCTGGAGTCTCGGGTGGCACAGCTCGCGGCGGGGCTGCGCCAGCACGGCGTGGGCCCCGGCACCCGGGTGGCCGTGCTCGTGCCCCCGGGCATCGACCTGACGGCCGTGGTCTACGCGGTCTGGCGGGCGGGCGGTTCGATCGTGGTGGCCGACGCCGGGCTGGGCGTGCGCCCCATGGCCGGTGCCCTGCGCAGCGCGGACCCGGACCTGGTGGTGGGCATCCCCGCCGGCCTCGCGGCCGCCCGGGCGCTGGGGGTGGAGGGCGACCGCATCGTGGTGCGCCCCGCCTCCTCCGGCGCCGCGACCGCGGTGGCCGAGCGGGTGGCGGACGCGGACCTCTCGTTGGACTCCGTGCAGGAGGCCGGGGCCTCGCACCCGGTGGACCTCGCCCCACCCGCCGTGGACGTCGAGGCCGCCGTGCTGTTCACCTCCGGTGCCACCGGCCCGCCGAAGGGCGTGGTCTACCGGCACCGTCAGCTGCTGGCGCAGCGCGACGTCATCGAGAGCGCCCTGGAGCTGCGTGCCGGCGAGTCCCTGGTGGCCGCCTTCGCCCCGTTCGCCCTGTACGGCCCCGCGCTGGGCATGACCTCGGCCGTGCCGGACATGGACGTCACGAGCCCGGACACGCTCACCGCCGCGGCGCTGGCCGATGCGGTGACGGCCGTGGGTGCCGACGTGGTCTTCGCCTCGCCGGCCGCCCTGCGCAACGTGGTGGCGACGCACGACCCCTCCACCCCGGTGCTCGACGGTGTGCGCATGGTGATGTCCGCCGGCGCCCCGGTGCCGGTGGAGCTGTTGGAGCGCGTGCGCCGGGTGACCCCGCACGCGGCCACCGTCACGCCGTACGGCATGACCGAGGCGCTGCCACTGACCGCCATCGACCCCCGCACCGTGGACGCGGCGGACCTCGCCGCCCACGCCGGGGTGTGCGTGGGCCGTCCGGTGCAGGGCGTGGAGCTCCGCATCGCCCCGCTGGACGATGCGGGTGAGCCCGGTGGCGACGCGAGCCTCACCACCGAGCCCGGGGTCCGCGGCGAGGTGGTGGCGCGAGCGCCCCACGTGAAGAGCCACTACGACCGGCTCTGGGGCACGCAGCGTGCCACCGCCCACCCCGTGGGCTGGCACCGCACCGGGGACATCGGCCACCTGGACGAGGCCGGCCGCCTCTGGATCGAGGGACGCGGGGTGCACACCGTGACCACCGCCGCGGGCCCGGTGGCTCCCGGCGGCGTCGAGTCGCGCGTGGAACGGCTCGATGGGGTGCAGCAGGCCGCCGTGGTGGGCGTGGGTCCCGCCGGTGGCCAGCGCGTGGTCGTGGTGGTGCGCCCCAGCGAGGGTGCCGACCTCCGCCTGCACGCCGGCTCCCCGGTGGCCTCGGTGGAGTTCTCCGCCGCGGTCCGCGAGGCAGCGGACGGCGGCCCGGGCGCCGCACCGGTGGCCGCGGTGCTGGTGCGCGACAGCCTGCCGGTGGACATCCGCCACGCCTCCAAGATCGACCGGACAGCCCTGGCGGAGTGGGCCACGGAGACCCTGGCCGGCGACGGTGGCTCCTCGCTGGGGGACCGTGCCGGGCGCCTGCTGAGCGCTCCGCGGCGCGTCCTGGGCCGCCTGGACCGCGTGGGGTTCCGCCCGTGACCCGGGTGCTGGTGACCGGGGCCTCCGGCATGCTCGGGGGCGCCGTGGCGCGTGCCCTGGCGGAGCGGGGCGATGAGGTGACGGTGATGCAGCGCCGCCCCTCCGCATCGGGCCTGCGCGAGGTCCTGGGCAGCGTGGACGACGCCGCGGCCGTCGAGCGGGCGGTCGCCGGCCAGGACGCCGTGGTGCACCTGGCCGCCAAGGTGGACGTGGTGGGTCCGGCCACGCAGTTCGAGCGCACCAACGTGACCGGCACCCGGCTGCTGCTGGACGCCGCGCAGCGAGCAGGGGTGGGCCGCTTCGTGCACACCAGCTCTCCCTCGGTGGCCCACGCCGGCGCCGCCCTGGTGGGAGTGGGCGCCGAGCCCGCCTCCCCCGAGCACGCGCGGGGCCACTACGCGCGCACCAAGGCCGTGGCGGAGCTCGACGCGTTGGCCAGCGACGGCCCCGACCTCGCGGTCACCGCGGTGCGCCCCCACCTGGTGTGGGGTCCGGGTGACACCCAGCTGGTGGGCCGCCTGGTGGCGCGGGCCCACGCCGGGCGCCTGCCCTGGGTGGGTGACGGGGCCGCCCTCGTGGACTCCACGTACGTGGACAACGCCCGCGACGCGCTGGTGGCCGCCCTGGACGCCCTGGCCGGGCCCCGCCACGAGCAGTCCGCCCACGGACGCGCGTTCGTGGTCACCAACGACGAGCCGCGCCCGGTCGGGGAGCTGATCGGCAGCATCCTGCGGGCCAGTGGGGCGCCACTGCCGCGCCTGCGGATCGGCACCGGCACGGCCGGCGCCGCCGGGCACGTGGTGGACGGGGCCGTCCTCGCCTCCCAGCGGGTGCGCCCCATCACCGAACCGCCCCTGACCCACTTCCTGGTGGAACAACTGACCACCGCCCACTGGTTCTCCCAGCGGGAGACCCACGCTGCCCTGGGGTGGCGGCCGGCGGTCACCCTCGATGACGGACTGGAGCGCCTGCAGGAGGCAGCGTGAACGTGCTCGATGCGGTGCGCCGCGAGGCCGTTCGCCGGGCCCCCGTGGCCGGGGCGGCCGCCGCAGGGCTCACGGCCGTGGCGGCCGGGACCCTCGGCTACGAGCTGTGGCGTGCCAGCCAGCTCTCCGACGGCACCCCGGGGAACGCCCCGGACGAGAACGGGATCTACACCCCCGGGGGTGCACACCACCGCCAGGAGGTCGAGGCCCCCTGGGAGTTCGTGGTGATGGGGGACTCGGTGGCCAACGGGGTGGGGGCCCAGCGCCCCGCGCAGACGATCGGGGCGCGGTGCGCACGCCGCATCGCCGCCCTGTCCGGGCGTCCGGTGTACCTGGAGACGGTGGCCGTGAACAGCGTGACCTCGCTGGGGCTGGGCGAGCAGGTGGACCGCGCACTGCGCAAGTTCCCCCACCCGGACCTGGTGCTGATCTCCATCGGGGGTAACGACATCTCCCGCAACGCCGACCTCGGCGCATGCCTGCAGGTGCTGCGCCAGACCGTGCTGCGCCTGCGGGCCGCCGGGGCCGAGGTGGTGGTGGCCACCTGCCCGGACTTCGGCATGATCGCCTCCCTGGGCCAACCACTGCGGTGGCTCATGCAACGCCGTTCCCGGCGGTACGCCGCACGGCAGACCGTGGCCGTGGTGGAGAGCGGCGGGCGCACCGTCTCCCTGGGCTCGCTCACCACCCAGGCCTTCCTGGACGACCCCGACGGCATGTTCCACACCGACCGCTTCCACCCCTCCGCGAAGGGTTACAAGCGGGCCGCACAGGTGCTGGTGCCCTCGCTGCTCGACGCCCTGGCCCTTCCCGTGCCCGAACGGGACGCCCAGCACGCCACCGGGGCAGTGGTGGAGCGAGGCCGCCCCGACAGCCTGGAGCACGCCGCCGCCCAGGCCGCCTCGCACGAGGGCACCGAGGTGCGCCCCGACGAGGACAGCACCCCCGGCAGGCTGCGGGCCATGGTGCAGCGGCGGCGGCGCGATGCGGGTGACGATGCGGACGCTGCCGCGCCCCCGCAGCGCGCGACCGCCCCCTCCTCGCACCGGGATGTGTCCCAGGTCACTCGCCACCCGTAGACTGACCGCGCCCAGGGCCCCGCGGCCCCACCGCCACAGACCAGGAGTTGCCCCCATGCCCGAAGCAGTCATCGTCTCGGCCACCCGATCCCCCATCGGGCGCGCCTTCAAGGGAAGCCTCAAGGACGTGCGGCCCGACGACCTCGCCGCCCAGATGGTGACCGCCGCCCTGGCCAAGGTGCCGGGACTGGACCCCCGTGAGATCGACGACTTCTACCTCGGCTGCGCCGAGCCGTGGGCCGAGCACGGTTCGAACATGGCCCGGGTGGTGGCGGTACTGGCCGGCATGGACCACCTGCCCGGGGCCACCATCAACCGGTTCTGCTCCTCCAGCCTGCAGACCACCCGCATGGCCATGCACGCCATCAAGGCCGGTGAGGGCGACGTGTTCATCTCCGGTGGCGTGGAGTGCGTCTCCCGCTATGCCGACTTCACCGGGGCCGGGGAGTCCAAGCTCTCGTGGCAGAACCCGCAGTTCGCCGACGCCCGCCAGCGCACCGAGCGGATGGCCGCCCAGAACACCACCTGGACCGACCCGCGCGAGGCCGGGGAGCTGCCGGACGTGTACATCGCCATGGGCCAGACGGCGGAGAACGTGGCCACCTCCCGGGGCGTCAGCCGCGAGCGCCAGGACGAGTGGGGCGTGACCAGCCAGAACCGGGCGCAGGCCGCCATCGAGGCCGGGATCTTCGAGCGCGAGATCACCCCGGTGACCCTGCCCGACGGCAGCACGCACTCCACCGACGACGGCCCCCGCTTCGGCACCACGCTGGAGAAGCTGCAGGGCCTGCAGCCGGTGTTCCGGGAGGACGGCACCGTGACCGCCGGCAACTGCTGTCCGCTGAACGACGGCGCGGCCGCGCTGGTGATCATGAGCGACACCCGCGCCAAGGAGCTCGGCCTCACGCCGTTGGCGCGCGTGGTCTCCACGGGCGTCTCGGCCCTCTCGCCGGAGATCATGGGCCTGGGCCCGGTGGAGGCCTGCAAGCAGGCGATGGCCCGCGCCGGCATGTCCATCGGCGACCTGGACCTCTACGAGATCAACGAGGCCTTCGCCGCGCAGGTGCTGCCCAGCGCCGACGAGCTGGGGATGGACCTGGACAAGCTGAACGTGCACGGCGGCGCGATCGCCCTGGGCCACCCCTTCGGCATGACCGGTGCCCGCATCACCACCACGCTGCTCAACGCGATGGTGGAGCGCGACGCCCAGTACGCCATGGAGTCCATGTGCGTGGGCGGCGGCCAGGGCATGGCGATGATCCTGGAGCGCCTGTCCTGATGCGGTGAGCCCTCACCCGCCGTGGCGGCGGCGGAGCGCGGCGAGGTCGGTCCCCATGCGGGGGCCGGCCTCGTCCGCGTCCCGGGCGGTGGCCAGCCGGGCCCGCGCCACGGCCTCCAGGACGTCCGGCAGCGCGGCAGTGGTGGGCACCGCGACGGGGGCCGCCGGCCAGCCGTGCTCGGTGGCCTCGGCATCGGCCCACGCCTGCGCCAGCACGACGGCACCCTCCACCCACCGCGGTGACAGGTCGCTGCGGGCGACGATGCGGCGGGCGCGCGCCAGCTCGTCGACGAGCTCGCGGGGCACCGCTCGTTCGGGGCGAGGATCCTCCATGGCCACCTCCCGTTCACGTGGATGGGGCAGAGTGTGACGGCCAACACTCATTCTTTCCCAGGAGAGACATGTTCCGTCGCACTGCACCGGTCGGCCTGTCCGCCGTCCTCCTCGTGGCCCTGAGCCCCACCGTGACCGCCCAGGCGGCCCCGGGTGAGGTCGAGCTGCAGATCCTGTCGTTCAACGACTTCCACGGCAACATCGAGGCCCCGGACGACCCGTCCGAGCCCGGTGGTGCCGCGAACCTCGCGGCCCACCTGGACCGCCTCCGCAGCGAGGCGTCGCACTCGGCCACCGTGGTGGGCGGCGACAGCATCGGCGCCTCGCCCTTCCTCTCCGCCGCCTTCCGCGACGAGCCCACCATCGACGCGCTGTCCGCCATGGACCTCACGGCGGTGGCCGTCGGCAACCACGAGTTCGACCAGGGCACCGACGAGCTGCTGCGCATGGACGCCGGTGGCTGTCTGGACGACGGCGACGGGGAGGGTGGCCGCAACTCCTGCCCCATCCCCGGCAAGACCTTCACCGGCGCGGCGTTCCCCTTCCTGGCGGCCAACGTGCTGTGGAAGGACTCTGGCGAGCCGATGCTGCCGAGCTACGTCATCGAGGAGTACGACGGCGTGAAGGTCGCCTACGTCGGCCTGGGGCTCGACGAGACCCCGGACATCGTCTCCGCCGCCGGCATCCAGGACGTGGACTTCGTCGACGCGGCGTCCCGCGCGAACGAGCTGGTGCCGGAGCTGAAGGCGCAGGGCGTGGAGGCGATGGTCGCCGTGATCCACGAGGGCGGCACCTCCGAGAACGGCACGGACGTGTCGGGCGACGTCATCGAGTTCCACGAGGAGCTCGACCCGGAGTACGACGTGATCGCCTCGGGCCACACCCACACCGACTACATCACGACGCTGGACGGCCGCCTGATCACCCAGGCCGGCAACTACGGCGAGCTGATCACGAAGATCGACCTGCGCCTCGACCCGACCACCGGGGACGTCGTCCCCGGCTCCGCCACCGCGGAGCAGGTGCCGGTCACCCAGGACGTCACCCCGGACGAGACGGTGACCGCGATCGTCGCGGAGTACCGCGCGCTCATCGGCACCATCGCCGACGAGGTGCTGGGCACTGTCACCGCACAGGTGAGCCACGACCGGTACGGGGTGGCGGTCTCCCCGCTGGGCCGCCTCATCGCCGACGCGCAGCTGGCCGACGACTCCGTGGTCACCGGCGGGCAGGAGCCCGTGGTGGCCTTCATGAACCCCGGCGGCATCCGCGTGCCGGAGCTCGACCAGGCCGGTGAGAACGGGGCCACGGACGGCAGGATCACCATGGAGGAGGCGTTCAGCGCCCAGCCGTTCAACAACTACCTCGTCTCCATGGACCTGACCGGTGCACAGATCCACCAGGTGCTGCGCGAGCAGGTCTCCGGGGAGAACGCCTCGGAGATCAAGGTGCTGCAGACCTCCACCGGCTTCACCTACCGGATCGACGACACCGACACCCCGGCGCTGCAGCCCGGCTCGGTGCAGATCGACGGTGAGACCGTGGCCGACGACGACTCGCGGACCTACCGCATCGTCACCAACAACTTCCTGGCCGGCGGTGGTGACGGGTTCGCGACCCTGGCCGAGGGCGGCAACGTGTACTTCGGCGGGCTCGACATCGACGCCTTCCGCGGGTACCTCCAGGACAACTCGCCCTACACCCCGGTGGACCCGGACGTGCCGACCGTCGGTGGCCCCATCATCGACACCGGTGTGAGCACCCCGGCCGACCAGACCGGCACGATGGCCGTCACCGGTGGCGTGCTGGCACTGCTGGCCGGAGCCGGCGTGCTGGGTGCCCGTCGCCGCCGCGCCTGAGCGACCCCGGGCACGCCGAAGGCCCCCCACCGCACACAGTGAGTGCGGTGGGGGGCCTTCGTGGGTGCAGCGCCCCGCGGGGCGCAGGCGATCACTCGCCGGAACGCAGGATGGCGATGAGACGCAGGAACTCGATGTACAGCCACACCAGCGAGGCGACCAGGCCGTGGCCCATGAGCCAGGAGTACTTCTCCGGCAGGCCGGCGCCGATGCCGCGCTCGATGGACTCGAAGTCGATGGCCAGCGAGTAGGCGGCCATGGCCACACCGAACAGGCCGATCAGCCAGCCGAAGGGCGTGGCGTAGGCGTTGAACACGCCGAACCAGCTCAGGCCCAGGTTGATGAGCAGGAAGGCCAGGTAGCCCAGCGCCATCATGGAGAAGATGCGCATGGAGCGGCTCGTGACCTTGACCAGGCCCATCTTCCAGCCCACCAGCATCATGACGGCCGTACCCACGGTGGCGGTCAGGGCGGCCATGATGATGCCACTGTAGGCACCCTCGAAGGCGTACGAGATGGCTCCGACGAAGCCACCCTGCAGCACGGCGTGCAGCACGATCAGCGGCACGTTCACCGACTTCATGAAGCCGATGGCGAAGCTCAGGGCCAGCGAGCCGAACATGCCGAGCAGCCAGATGGGCGAGGCAAGACCCGGCAGGTCCTCCACGAGGAACCAGGTGGCGGTGGCCGTGGCGAGCAGGATGCCCATGAGCACCGCGGTCTTGACGAACACGTCATCGAGGCTCAGGCGCCCGGTGCGGCCGGTGTCGATCGACGGCGCCTGGTAGGCGTTCTCCATCTGCTGGTACTGCTGGTACTGCGCACCCGCCTGGCCGGCGGTGTTGAAGTCGGCGTACTGGCCGTAGCGCGGCTGCCCGGCCGCGCTCTCCTTGTCGATGCGGTCGATGGCGGGGTTGAAAGCCATGCGGGTCTCCTTCTCGGGGACGTCAGGTCATCGCGGTCGCGGTGCGATGGCGCCCTCGCGTCCGTCTGCAGGGTGGAACGCGGGCGGGGGGCCCACGATTCCACACGGTTCTCCACCCGCAGGTGGAATCCGTGCCCTCGACGGGACTCGAACCCGCACCGGGAGCCATTTTAAGTGGCCTGCCTCTGCCAGTTGGGCCACGAGGGCCCCCTCAGGATAGGTGGCGACCCGCCAGGTCCAGCGCGGTGCCGTCCAGGATGTCGGACTCGCTGGTGGTCACGGTGGTGATGCCGCTGGCCTGCTCCACCCGCTCGATGATGCGGTGCCACAGCAGCGCGCCGGCACCGATGACGTCCACGCGCCCCGGGTGCATGAATCCCAGCTCGCTCCGCTCCGCCCGTGTGCGCCCCGTGAGGTCCCGCGCCGCGGCCCGCACCCGCTCGGCCGGCAGCTCCGCGCCGTCGAGGCGCTCCCGATCGTAGGAGGACAGGCCCAGCGCGTGCGCCGCGGTGGTGGTGATGGTGCCCGCCACACCCACCAGGGTGGTGACGGCCGTCAGGTCCACCACCTGCGCGGCGTCGTCGATCCCCGCATCGATGTCAGCGGTGGCGTCGACGATCTCCTGCGGACCCGGCGGGTCGGAGTGCAGGTGGCGCTCGGTGAGGCGCACGCTGCCGAGGTCCACCGAACGGGCCGCGGTCACCGCATCGTCGCCCAGGACGAACTCCGTGGACCCGCCACCGAGGTCGACCACGAGGAAGGGTCCGGGCACCCCCCGGGCGCGCAGCGGTCCGGTCGCGCCCAGGAAGGACAGCCGGGCCTCCTCCTCCCCGGAGATGACCTCGGGGGCCACCTCGAAGCCGTGCTCTGCGAAGGCACTGGCCACCTGGGTGGTGAACTCCGAGGCGTTCTCCGCGTCCCGCGAGGCCGAGGTGGCCACGAAGCGCACCTGCTGCACCCCGTGCTCGGCGCAGCGGGCCGCGTAGTCGCCGGCCGCTGCGAGCGTGCGGGCCATCGCGTCCGGCGCGATGCGGCCGGTGGCGTCCACCCCCTGTCCGAGGCGCACGATGCGGTTCTCCCGGTGCAGCTGCTCGCGTGCCACGACGACCCCGCCCTCGAGGGCGGCCTCCAGGACGAGCAACCGGATGGAGTTCGTGCCGCAGTCGATGGCGCCGACGCGCACGCTCCCCGGGGTGCGAGCGCTCACGCCTCACCCCGGGCCGCGATGGCGTCCGCACAGCACCCGGCGTGCCACCAGGGCTCCAGCAGTTCCAGCGCCTCGTCACCCAGCGGGTTCACCCCCGGGCCGGCCGCCAGCGAGTGGGCCACCAGCACGTGCAGGCACTTCACGCGCGTCGGCATCCCCCCGGCGCTCACGTGGTCGATCTCCTCCACGACCCCCAGGGCGCGCCGGGCCGCCAGGTAGTGCTCGTGCGCGGCCGTGTACGCGGCAGCCAGCTCGGGGTCCTGCCCCAGGCGCTCGGTCATCTCCCCCATCAGACCGGTGGTCTCCAGGGTGGAGATGGCACCGGTGAGGCGGGGGCAGGTGGCGTAGAAGGTGGTGGGGAAGGGCGTGCCGTCCGGCAGGCGCGGCTCGGTCTGCACCACCGTCGGGCAGCCGCACGGGCAGCGGTGCGCCACGGAGACCACGCCCCGCGGCAGGCGGCCCAACTGCCCCTCGACGGTGCTCAGGTCGGCCTCGGTGGGCGCGCTGGGGCCCGGGAACTCCAACTGCTCGATCACTGTTCTCCTTCAGCAGCCGGCTCGTCCTCGCCGGCACGCAGGTCGGCGGCGGGGATGTCCGCGGGGTCGAAATCGTCCTCGGTGATGAGGTCCGGCACGCCGTCGGGCACGGGCTCGGTCCTCTCCTGCACCGGCTCGTCCGTGGCCGGGGGCCCGTCCTGCTCGGTGCCGGCCGGGCCTTCCGGCGCAGGGGCGCCGTCGGAGTCGTCGGCCACTCCGGCCGCGGACTGCTCGACCGAGCCCCAGAGCTCCTGGTACCAGGGAGTCCGGTCCCGGCCCTCGGCCCCGGCCTGCGCAGCGGCAGCGTTCTCCCCCTGCACCAGCACGTGGTAGCGCTTCTCCCCCGGCTCGGCATAGTCCAGACGGGTTCGCGCCAGGTGACGCACGTGGGCGTCGTCGCGCAGCTCCTCCCGCTGCTCGGCGAGCTGGCGGGTGCGTTCCTGCTCGGCGGCGGACTCCTGCCACACCTGCTGGATCTCCGCCCGCTGCGTCCACCACCCGGCGAACGGGGGCACCGCGATCCACGCAGCGATCGCCAGCACGCCCACCAGCAGCACGGCCCTCCACGGGGCACCCCGCACCGGGGCCACCTGCGTCCCCCGACGCGGGGTACCGGTGGCCCGCCGCGCGGGTCGCGAGGAACGGGGAGCCATGCCCCCATTCTCCGCGACGCGCGGGCGTGCCCCCGGCAGGCACACCGCGCACGATGCCGATCGGCCGCCCCGAACAGGGTTCCGGGGCGGCCGATCAGGGCATTCGTGCGTTCTCAGTGGCGCACGCCACAGCGTGCGTCAGGCGCCGCCCTTGAACCGCGGGAAGGCGGCCGCACCGGCGTAGAGCGCGGCGTCGTCGAGCTCCTCCTCGATGCGGAGCAGCTCGTTGTACTTGGCCACCCGCTCGGACCGCGCCGGGGCACCGGTCTTGATCTGGCCGCAGTTCGTCGCCACCGCGAGGTGGGCGATGGTGACGTCCTCGGTCTCACCGGAGCGGTGCGACATCATCGAGGAGAACCCGTGACGCGTGGCCAGGCCTACCGCATCAAGGGCCTCGGTGAGCGAGCCGATCTGGTTGACCTTCACCAGCAGCGCGTTGCCGGCCTTCTCGTCGATGCCGCGCTGCAGGCGCTCGGGGTTGGTGACGAACAGGTCGTCGCCCACCAGCTGCACGCGGTCGCCGAGAGCGGAGGTCATGGCCTTCCAGCCCTCCCAGTCCTCCTCGTCCAGCGGGTCCTCGATGGAGACCAGCGGGTAGGCGTCCACCAGCTGCATGTAGTACTCCACCATCTGCTCGGCGGTCTTCTGCTCGCCCTCGAAGGTGTACGTGGTGCCCTCGGCGAACTCGCTGGCGGCCACGTCCAGGGCCAGGGCGATGTCCTTGCCCACCGTGTACCCGGCCTTCTCGATGGCCTCGACGATGAGGTCGAGCGCCGCCCGGTTGGACTCCAGGTTGGGCGCGAAGCCTCCCTCGTCGCCCAGGCCGGTGGACAGGCCCTTCTCCTTCAGCACGGCCTTCAGGGCGTGGTAGACCTCGGTGCCCCAGCGCAGCGCCTCGCGGAAGCTCGCGGCGCCGATGGGGGCGATCATGAACTCCTGGATGTCCACGTTGCTGTCGGCGTGGGAGCCACCGTTGAGGATGTTCATCATGGGCACCGGCAGCACGTGGGCGTTGGGGCCGCCGACGTAGCGGAAGAGCGGCAGGTCGGCCGACATCGCGGCGGCGCTGGAGACGGCCAGGGAGACGCCCAGGATGGCGTTGGCGCCCAGCTCGCCCTTGTTCGGGGTGCCGTCCAGGGCGATCATGTCGGCGTCGATGAGGCGCTGGTCGGAGGCGTCCTCACCCAGCAGCCGGGGGCCGATCTCCTCGATGACGGCCTCCACGGCCTGCTCGACGCCCTTGCCCTGGTAGCGCGCGGCGTCACCGTCGCGGCGCTCGGCGGCCTCGAACTGCCCGGTGGACGCGCCCGACGGCACGGCGGCGCGGGAGACGGTCCCGTCCTCCAGCATCACCTCGACCTCGACGGTCGGGTTTCCGCGCGAGTCGAGGATCTCGCGGGCGTGGATTCCTTCGATGAGTGCCAACGTGTGCTCCTTGGTGGGTGCTCAGGACGGACGTCCGGGCGTGCGCGCCGTTGCGCACGCTCCGGGAGCGAGCCTACTGGGGGCGTCGGGGTGCTCCGTGCCGTGCGCGCTCGGCCTTCTCCCGGGCCTTCGCGGCCCGGTAGATCGGGTACACCTCCGCGGCCGTGGCCACCGAGGGCACCTCGGGGTCGAAGACGTGCGGGTGGCGACGCAGGATCTTGGCCTCCAGCTCGGCCACCACGTCGTCGATGGTGAACTCCCCCGCCCGGGAGGCCAGCTGGGCGTGCACGACCACCTGCCACAGCAGGTCGCCCAGCTCCTCGGCCAGGTGGGCGGGGTCGCCGTCGGCGATCGCCTCGTGCACTTCCTCGGCCTCCTCCAGCACGTACGGGGCCAGCGAGGCGTGGGTCTGCTCCCGGTGCCAGGGGCAGCCCTGTTCACCGTGGAGCTGGGCCATGAGCTCGACGACCCGGGCCAGGGACTCCCCCGGCCGGGTCTCGTCGCCCGCCAGACGCCCCTCGCCGCCCGTCACCGGCCGGCCCCTGCCGCTGCGCCGGCTGCCGCGATGTCGTCCAGCAGCACCGCGCGCAGCAGCTGCGAGGCCCACTCGAGCACCTCGGCGTCACGCAGCGGCTGGCCACCCACCTTGGCGGTCTTCGGCATCGGCACCAGGACCGCGCCCAGGGCGGGCTTGACGACCGTGCCCGGGTACAGGCGCAGCAGACGGAGCTCCTGGCTCTCCTTGAGCTCCACGCGGGCGAAGCGGATCTTGGAGCCCATCGCCGAGATGTCGCTGACCCCTGCCCGGCGGGCCAGGGTGCGCAGGCGTGCCACCTCGAACAGGGCCTGCACCGGCTGCGGCGGGTTGCCGTAGCGGTCGGTGACCTCGGCGACGATGTCGGTCAGCTCCGCATCGTCCTTGACGGCGGCGAGCTTCTTGTAGACCTCCAGGCGCAGGCGCTCCCCGGGCACGTAGTCGTGCGGCAGGTGGGCGTCCACCGGGAGCTCCACCTTGACCTCCGCCGGCTCCTCGTCCTCGCCACCGCCCTCCTTGGCCCGGGCCACGGCCTCGCCGACCATGCGGACGTACAGGTCGAAGCCCACGCCGGCGATGTGGCCGGACTGCTCGCCGCCCAGCAGGTTGCCGGCGCCGCGGATCTCCAGGTCCTTCATGGCCACCTGCATGCCGGCACCCAGGTCGGTGTGGCTGGCGATGGTGCGCAGCCGGTCGTGCGCGGTCTCGGTGAGCGGCTTCTCCGGCGGGTACAGGAAGTAGGCGTAGGCCCGCTCCCGCCCACGGCCCACCCGCCCGCGCAGCTGGTGCAGCTGGGAGAGCCCGAAGGTGTCGGCCCGGTCCAGGATCAGGGTGTTCGCGTTCGCGATGTCCAGCCCGGTCTCCACGATGGTGGTGGAGACCAGCACGTCGAACCTGCGCTCCCAGAAGTCGGTGACCACCTGCTCCAGCCGGTGCTCCCCCATCTGACCGTGGGCGACCTCCACCCGGGCCTCGGGCACCAGCTCGCGCAGGCGGGAGGCCACCTTGTCGATGCTGGCCACCTTGTTGTGCACGTAGAAGACCTGCCCCTCCCGGAGCAGCTCACGGTGGATGGCCGCAGCGATCTGCTTCTCCTCGTACGCGCCCACGTAGGTGAGCACCGGGTGCCGCTCCTCCGGCGGGGTGGCCAGGGTGGACATCTCGCGGATGCCGGTGACGGCCATCTCGAGCGTGCGCGGGATGGGGGTCGCGGACATGGCCAGCACGTCCACCGCGGTGCGCAGCGTCTTGAGCTGCTCCTTGTGCTCCACACCGAAGCGCTGCTCCTCATCGATGATGACCAGCCCCAGGTCCTTGAAGCGCACCGAGGAGGACAGCAGCCGGTGTGTGCCGATGACCAGGTCCACCGAGCCGTCGCGCAGGCCCTCGATGGTGGCCTCGGCGTCGGCATCGGAGGTGAAGCGCGAGAGGGCCCGCACCGTGACCGGGAACTGGGCGTAGCGCTCGGAGAAGGTCTGCAGGTGCTGCTGGACCAGCAGGGTGGTGGGCACGAGCACGGCCACCTGCTTGGAGTCCTGGATGGCCTTGAACGCGGCGCGCACCGCGATCTCCGTCTTGCCGTAGCCGACGTCGCCACAGATGAGCCGGTCCATGGGCACCGACTTCTCCATGTCTCCCTTCACCTCATCGATGGTGGAGAGCTGGTCCGGCGTCTCCACGTACGCGAAGGCGTCCTCGAGCTCCCGCTGCCAGGGCGAGTCCGGCCCGAAGGCGTGCCCCTGCGTGGCCATGCGTGCCGAGTAGAGCTGGATGAGCTCATTGGCGATCTGCTTGACGTGCTTGCGTGCCTTCGACTTGGTCTTGGACCAGTCCGCCCCGCCCAGCCGGTTCAGGGAGGGCGCCTCGCCACCGACGTACCGGGTGATCTGGTCGAGCTGGTCGGTGGGCACGAACAGCCGGTCGGCCGGCTGGCCCCGCTTGGAGGAGGCGTACTCCACCACCAGGTACTCACGGGTGGCGCCGCCCACGGTGCGCTGCACCATCTCGATGAAGCGCCCCACCCCGTGCTGCTCGTGGACGATGAAGTCGCCCGGGTTGAGCTGCAGGGGGTCCACCATCTTGCGGCGGCGCGAGGGCATGCGCCGCATGTCCTTGGTGGAGCCCTTGACGGCCTGCCCCGTGAGGTCCTGCTCGGAGACGATGGTGAGCCCGGCACCGACGCCCGGCAGGCTCACCCCCGGCCCCCAGGACGCCGTGCAGATCTCGGCGAGGGCGCCGGGGGCCTCGGCCTCGGGTGCCAGCACCAGCCGGGCGCCCACCTCGTGCTCGCCGAACACCTCCACCAGGCGCTTCGCCAGACCCGGCCCGTCCGTGAGCAGCACGACGCGCTGCCCGGCCGCGAGCGCGGCCCGCACGTCCTCGATGGCCCGCTCCGGCTCCCCGCGGTAGGCGGGCACCTCGACGGCGTCCAGGCGCAGGTGCGTGGCGTCGTCGTCGACCGTGTCGAGGTCCGGCGCGAAGGGCGACAGGGCCCACCAGCCGACCCCGGTCTGCAGCGCATGCTCCCGCACCTCGGACAGCTCCCGGTAGGCCCCCTCGCCCAGGGCGCTCGCGAGGTCCACCGGCACCTGCCCGCCGGCGGCCGCCGAGGACCAGCCCGCGGTGAGGAACTCCTGGGAGGTGCTCACCAGGTCCGCGGCGCGGCGGCGCAGGCGCTCGGGGTCGCTGACCAACAGCCGGGAACCCCCGGGCAGCACGTCCAGCAGGGTCTCCATGCCGTCCACCAGCACCGGGGTGAGCGACTCCATGCCCTCGACCGCCACCCCGGCAGCGACGGACTCGAGCATGTCTGCCACTCCCGGCAGCTCCTGGACGAGCCCCGCAGCGCGCTCCTGGACGGTGGGGGTGAGGAGCAGCTCGCGGCAGGGCGGCGCCCAGAGCCCACCGGGCGCGATCTCGAGGGACCGCTGGTCGGCCACCCGGAACCAGCGCACCTCCTCCACCTCGTCGCCCCAGAACTCCACGCGCAGGGGGTGGTCCTCGGTGGGCGGGAAGACATCGACGATCCCGCCGCGGACGGCGAACTCGCCGCGCTTCTCCACCAGGTCGGTGCGGGTGTAGGCCGCTGCCACCAGGGCCTGGACCAGTTCCTCCGGGTCACGCGACTCACCGGGACGGATCGCCACCGGCTCCAGGTCCCCCAGCCCGGTGGGCAGGGGCTGCAGGAGCGATCGGACCGCGGAGACCACCACGCGCAGCGGACCGTCGTGGTCCGACTGGCCGGGGTGCGCGAGCCGGCGGAGGACCGCCAGCCGCTGACCGACGGTGTCGCTCCGCGGGCTCAACCGCTCGTGCGGGAGCGTCTCCCAGCTGGGGAAGACCGCCACGCTCTCCGGCGGCAGCAGCGAGCGCAGGCTGGCCGCGAGGTCCTCGGCCTCCCGCCCGGTGGCGGTGGCCACGAGGACCACACCGCCCTGCGGCTCGAGCTCCCGGGCCAGGACCGCCGTGGCCCAGGGCCGCACGCCAGCCACCGCGGTGAGGTCCACGTCGAGGTCGCCCCGCTGGTGGATCTGGAGCATCCGGGCCAGCGAGGGCTCGGCCCGCACCTGCTCGAGCAGACCGGACAGGGGCGGCAGGTCGGCCGCGTCACGCGCGGCGTCAGGGCGCGGGGACTCGGGGGTGGGCGTCTTCTCGTCACGGGGGGTCACGGCATCGGGCACGCCCCAAGGGTAGGCGGCACCGCCGACGACCGGTCCGGAGTGTTGCATCGGCAGCCCGCCTCGGTGAGGATCACGGGTGTGGCTCCCCGACTGCGTCTCCTGACCGCGTTCACCCCCCTGCACGGTGCCCGGACCGCACCCCGACTGGCCGGCGCCCTCGTGGCCGGCTCCCTGGTGCTCCTGCCGGCCACCGGTGCCACGGCGGCCGATGCCCCCGCCCGCCTGGCCACACCGACCGGCCCGGTCACGGCCCACGTGGTGGCCGGCTCCCCGGTGGCCCTGCCGGCCACACCGCCGATGAACCTGCCCGAGCAGCTGGTGGACGAGGCCGACGTGCTCGCCGACGAGGCCGCGCTGAACGACGAGCTCCAGGAGCTCCGCGACGACCACGGGGTGCAGCTCTTCGTGGTCTACGTGGACAGCTTCACCGACTCCTCGGGCCAGGAGGTCAACGGTGAGACCTGGGCGCAGCAGACCTTCGAGGAATCCGGGCTGGGCAGCAACGACGCCCTGCTCGCCGTCGCGGTGGACCAGCGGCGCTACGGCATGTGGGGCGGCACGGGCACCGTCTCCCAGGAGCAGGGCGCCCGCATCGAGACCGACTACGTGGAGCCCGCCCTGGGCCGGGACGACTGGTCGGGGGCGGTCAGCGCGGCGGTGGAGGGATTCGACGACGTGGCCGCAGGGAACTCCGGTGGAGGGACCGGGACCGGCGCAGGCCCGGGCAACGGCTTCCCCGTGTGGCTGCTCGCGGTGCCCTTCCTCATCGGCGGGTTCTTCCTGGTGCGCAACATCGGCCGGTCCTCGCGCCGCAGCCAGAACGCCCCGCAGACCGCGGCCGGTGGCGCCCCCGGCGCTTCGCCCGAGCAGCTGGAGCGTCGCGCCGCCGAGCTGCTGGTGCAGGTGGACGACGCCGTCCGCTCCTCCGACGAGGAGGTGCGCTACTCCCGCGCCCAGTTCGGCGAGCAGGCCACCCAGGAGTTCACCCACGCCGTCCAGGTGGCCCGGGGCAAGGCCTCCGAGGCGTTCGCCCTCAAGCAGCGCGTGGACGACGCCCTGCGCGAGGGCGCCCCGGAGGAGGCGCTGCGCGAGGAGCTGGAGCAGATCACCGTGCTCGCCGGGGAGGCCCTGGCCACCCTGGAGGCCCAGGGCGAGAAGTTCGAGCGGCTGCGTGACCTGGAGGCCCGCGCGCCCGAGGTGCTGCAGCAGATCGCCCGCCGCGCCGACGAGCTCGAGGCGCGCCTGCCGGGTGCCCGCGAGCAGCTCCGCGCCCTGGAGGTGAGCTACTCCCCCAGCAGCCTCACCACGGTGGCGGGAAACATCGAGCAGTCCGAGCGCCTCATCGCCTCGGCCCGCCAGAGCTCGACCAACGGACAGAAGGCGCTCGGCACGGGCGACCAGCGCACCGCGGTGACCGCGGCCCGCACCGGTGAGGACGCGCTGGGGCAGGCCGCCGACCTGCTCGATGCCGTGGACGGCGCCCGCCAGACGCTCGAGAACTCCCAGCAGGAGCTCGCGCGCGCCATCGGCTCCATCTCCCAGGACATCGCCGATGCGGAGCGGCTGCGCCCCGGTGACAGCGCCCTGGCACCCCTGGTGCAGCGCGCGCAGCAGGCCATCGCCACCGCCGAGTCCAGCCGCTCCGGCGGGGACCCGCTGGCAGCGCTGGCCGAGCTGGAGGCGGCCGAGGACGCCATCGACGCGGCCCTGGAGCCGGCCCGCAGCGCGGACGAGCACCGGCAGAAGGTGTCCGGGTCCGCCGGGCAGCGGCTGGCCCGGCTCCGCGCGGCCCACGCCAGCGTGGACGAGTTCATCCGCACCCGTCGTGGCTCGGTGGGCAGCCGGGCCCGCACCGAGATCTCCGAGGCCGGCCGCCTGCTCGACGCCGCCGAGGACCGCCTGCAGACCGACCCGCGGGCGGCCATGGAGCTGCTCGACCAGGCCGAACGCCTCATCGAGTCCGCCCGGCGCGACGCCGAGGACGACCTGCAGCAGGGACCCTTCGGCCCCGGTGGCGGATACGGCGGTGGGTACGGGCCGCGCGGTGGCTCCTACGGGGGCATCGACCTGGGCTCCCTGGTGCTGGGAGGCATCCTCTCCGGCGGCTTCGGCGGGGGCGGCGGCGGCTTCGGCGGCGGCGGGTTCGGAGGCGGCGGTGGCGGCTTCGGCGGTGGTGGCGGCTTCGGTGGCGGCGGTGGCGGCTTCGGCGGCGGCGGGCGCTTCTGACCGGACCCGGCGACGGTGGCGGGCTCACCCCATCGTCCCCCTGCCCGGACGCGCGGCACCCCCGGCGAGAGAGCACTGGCGCTGCGGCGCCGCACCAGACAGACTGACACCGAGTGAACGAACGCCGCAGGGTGCGGCAGGAGAGGACACACGTCATGGTTCAGAAGCAGACGATCATCGGGCGCATCAGCACCTTGGCCCGGGCCAACATCAACGCCATCCTCGACCGCGCCGAGGACCCGGAGAAGATGCTCGACCAGATGGTGCGCGACTACACCAACGCCATCGCCGATGCCGAGGAGGCGGTGGCCCAGACCATCGCCAGCCTGCGCATGGCCGAGCAGGACCTGGAGCAGGACCAGCAGGTGGCACAGGACTGGGGTCGCAAGGCCGCTGCCGCCTCCTCCGAGGCCGACCGCCTGCGCGGCGCCGGCCAGACCGCTGAGGCGGACAAGTTCGACAACCTCGCCAAGGCGGCGCTGGAGAAGCAGATCGGCTTCGAGAACGACGCCAACACGGCCGAGCCGATGATCACCCAGCAGCGCCAGACCGTGGAGACCCTGAAGCAGGGTCTGGTGGAGATGCGCTCCAAGCTGGACGAGCTGAAGTCCCGCCGCGACTCGCTGGTGGCGCGCTCCCGCACCGCCGACGCGCAGCAGCAGGTCTCCGACGCGATGGGGTCCATCTCCATCCTCGACCCCTCCAGCGAGCTGGGCCGCTTCGAGGAGAAGGTCCGCCGTCAGGAGGCCATGGTGCAGGGTCGCCAGGAGGCGCAGGCCGCCACCCTGGAGGGCCAGTTCGAGCAGCTCGAGGACTCCGGCAAGTCCGCCGAGGTGGAGGCACGTCTCGCCCAGCTGAAGAACAAGGGCTGACACCCCCCCCGCACCACCCGGAGGCCCCCACCGCATCGTCCGATGTGGTGGGGGCCTCCGGCGTTCCGAGCCGGCCGACGTGCCCCTCAGCCGGTCAGGGGCGACGCGTGGAAGGTCACGCCCTGGTTGGCCTCGCGCAGCACCTCGTCGACCGACTGACCCTGAGGACCGGCGGCAGCCACGCGCTCGGTGGCCCGGTCGCGCAGCTGACCACTCCCCTCCTCCTCGTAGAACGCCACCGGGTAGTACACCCAGCCGAAGTCGGGGTGGACCCACTCCTCCGACATCGCCGTCCCCAGGACGAGCACTCCCCGGTCGCCCTCCTGCACCAGGGGGCCGGGAGCGTCGATGCTCTGGTCGGCTGTGTTCGCCACCTGGGCGACCACCAAGGACCTGGGCACCTCGTCGGCCCCGGGGGCGTCCTCGACCCTCACCTCCCACAGCTCGTACTCCAGCGCCGGCGCGCCTTCCTGCGCAGGATCGAGACGGTCCGTGGTCCTGATCTGGCGCAGCACTGTCGCCCGGATCGCCCCAGCACTCGTGGATCGGGTACTGGCGTCCTCCAGGTCCCGATAGCTGGGCCCGGACGCCTCGATGTCGCGCCCAGTCGATGGCGGGGGCGATGGCGAGGGCGAGGGGGACGTGGACGGGGGCGAGGATGCCGGCGAACTGCCCTGGGCCAAGGAGGGCGAAGTGTCAGCACCCCCCGCCTGGTCGTCGCTGCTGTCCCCGCATCCGGCCGCGGTCAGTCCCACCATCACCGCCACGACGCAGGTCCGCTGGAGTGAAACTCTCATGACCCACCTCATCGCACGCCGCCTCCTCACGCAACCACCTGCTGCTCAACGCACTGCTCCCCGCCTCTCGCAGTGAACTGTCGAGAAGCGGGGAGCAGGGCTTTGCGGTGGAGAAACGCTCAGCCGAAGCGACCGGACACGTAGTCCTCGGTCTCCTGGTGGGTCGGGTTCTCGAAGATCTGCTTGGTCTCGCCGTACTCGATGAGGTGGCCGGGCTTGCCGGTGCCCTCGATGTTGAAGAAGGCGGTCTTGTCGGACACGCGCGTGGCCTGCTGCATGTTGTGCGTCACGATCACGACCGTGTACTTCTCCTTGAGCTCGTGGATGAGGTCCTCCACGGCCAGGGTCGAGATGGGGTCGAGGGCCGAGCAGGGCTCGTCCATGAGCAGCACGTCGGGCTGCACGGCCACGGCGCGGGCGATGCACAGACGCTGCTGCTGACCACCGGAGAGGCTGGCGCCCGGCTTGTCCAGACGGTCCTTCACCTCGTTCCAGAGGTTGGCACCGCGCAGGGAGGCCTCCACCAGGTCGTCGGAGTCGCGCTTGCCCAGCTTGCGGGCGTTCAGCGTCACCCCGGCCAGCACGTTCTCGCGGATGGACATGGTCGGGAAGGGGTTGGGCTTCTGGAAGACCATGCCCACCTGACGGCGCACCTCGACCGGGTCGATGTTCTTGCCGTACAGCGGCTCGCCGTCCATGAGCACGTTGCCCTTGACGTGGGCCCCGGGGATCACCTCGTGCATGCGGTTCAGCGTGCGCAGCACGGTGGACTTGCCACAGCCGGACGAGCCGATGAAGGCCGTCACGGTGCGGGGCTCGATGACCATGTCGACGCCCTCGACCGCCAGGAAGTCGGTGTAGTAGACGTTCAGGTCCTTGATCTCGATGCGCTTGGACATCAACACACTCCTCGGAGGTCAGCTCTTCTTCGGCGCCAGGGCGGCGGCGACGAGCCGGGCAATCAGGTTCAGGATGAGCACGAGCATCACGAGGATGAACACGGCGATCCAGGATCGCTCGTTGCTCACCTCAGGATATCCGCCGTTCAGGGGGTACTGGAACAGCTGGTAGGCGTAGAAGGCCAGGGAGTTCATGGGGCCCTCGAAGGGGTTCCAGTTCGTCGCGGCGTTGTACCCGGCGGCCACGAGCAGCGGGGCGGTCTCACCGATGACCCGAGCCACGCCGAGGAACACCGAGGACATGAGGCCCGACACGGCCGTGGGCAGCACGATCTTGGTGATCACCCGCCACTTGGGCACGCCGAGCGCCAACGCGGACTCGCGCAGGTCACGGGAGACCACACGCAGCATCTCCTCGGAGTTGCGCACCACGATGGGGATCATCAGCACGCACAGCGCGATGGCTCCCGCGAAGCCGAACTTCGTGCCCGGCCCGAGGATCCAGGAGAACAGCGCGTAGGCGAACAGGCCCGCGACGATCGAGGGGATGCCGGTCATGACGTCCACCAGGAAGCGGAGGGTCTTGCTGAACCACCCGTTGGCGCCGTACTCCACCAGGTAGATGGCGGCCATGAGCCCCACCGGGATGGAGATGATCGAGGCGATCAAGGTCATCAGGACGGTGCCTATGAGGGCGTGCTTCACACCACCGACGATGGCGGAGCCCTCCTTCACCCGCGCCTCGTCCACACCACCGGAGATCGGGTACATGTCCTGGTTCAGGACGTGCAGGTTGGACAGCAACGGGGGCAGGCCGTTGGCGACCACGGTCCACAGCAGCCAGATCAGCGGGATCACG
Source organism: Kytococcus sedentarius (assembly GCF_041937525.1). Classification (GTDB taxonomy): domain Bacteria; phylum Actinomycetota; class Actinomycetes; order Actinomycetales; family Dermatophilaceae; genus Kytococcus; species Kytococcus sedentarius_A. The sequence goes on along the minus strand of NZ_CP169391.1, from coordinate 2,553,015 downwards.
GCCAGGGCGAAGGCGATGTAGATGAGGGAGCGGATCACCTGGTCGGCGCCCTGCCGGTGGCCCGCGGTGACGCGGTAGCCGATGTACGTGGCGAGCAGGAACACCGCCGTCGTGATGACGACGAACAGGGCGATGTTCCACCCGATCAACCAGGTGATGAGGCCGCCCACCACCGCGCTGGCGGCCAGCAGGCCGATCCAGAGCGTCTTGGAGGCGGGGTGGATGGTGTTGCGCTGCAGCTCCGGCATGTCCGGACCGCGATCGGCCTCGTGCGTGGGGCCGTGGTCCGCCTGGACTGGGGAGAGGGTCATGTCAGCTCCTCCGCTCGACGATCGCGCGGGCCACGAGGTTCACGGCCAGGGTCAGCACGAAGAGCACCAGACCCAGGGCGATGAGGGTGCTCACCTTGAGACCGGTGGCGTCCGGGAAGTTCAGGGCGATGTACGCCGGGATGGGGAAGTTGCCGCTGCCGATGATGTTCCACTGGAACTCGTCCTTGGGCGCCAGGATCATGGCCACGGCCATGGTCTCCCCGAGCGCGCGACCGAGCCCGAGCATGGCGCCACCGATGACGCCGGGCCATCCGAAGGGCAGGACGGCCTGCTTGATCATCTCCCACTTGGTGGCGCCCAGCGCCAGGGAGGCCTCCTCGTGCCCGCGGGGCACCTGCTGGAAGACGTCGCGGGACACCGAGGTGATGATCGGCAGGATCATGATCGCCAGGACGATCGATGCGGTGAGCAGCACCCGCCCGGTGCGGGAGGCGTCCTCGAACAAGGGGATGAAACCGAGGTTGTCCTCGAGCCACCCGTAGAAGGGCACGAGCACGGGGGCGAAGGTCAGGTAGCCCCACAGACCGAAGATTACCGAGGGGATGGCCGCGAGCAGGTCGATCACGAACGCGATGGCCTTGCTGAGCCGCGGGGGCGCGTAGTGGGAGATGAACAGGGCGATACCGACAGCGATCGGCACGGCGATCACCATCGCGATGGCGGAGGCCAGCAGCGTGCCACCCAGAAGGTGGGCGGCGAGCATCCAGAAGCCCTCGTCGCCGATCTCGTCGGCCTGCTTCAGGGCCGGCCAGGCCTCGCGGACCAGGAAGAGCGCCACCAGTGCGAGGGTGACGGCGATGAGGATTCCCGAGCCAACGGACAGGCCGGAGAAGATCTTGTCTCCGAGGCGCCCGGTGCTGGAGCCCTTCGTCGGGGCAGCCGGTGCGTCCGGCACGCGGTCCCCGGAGTCCGGGGACAGGAGGGAGGCGCCGTCGGCGGACGGGCCGTGGGGGCTTGCCATCGTCAACTCCTAGGGGTCGGGAATCGGCCGGAAGGGACCGCACCCGCGTGGGCGCGGCCCCTTACCAGGGTGTGGAACTCGGTCAGCCCTTGGCCTTCACGAGCTCCAGCGACTTGGCGATCTTCGTGGCGGTCTCGCCACTGATCGGGGCGGAGCCGGCCTCGTCGGCGGCCTTCTGCTGGCCCTCCTCGGAGATGACGTACGAGAGGAAGTCCTTCACCTTGTCGGCGTCCTCCTTGTTCTCGTACTCGGTGCAGACGATCTCGTAGGCCACCAGGACGACCGGGTAGGAGCCCTCGACGTCACGCTTGAGCTCCATGGCCAGGTCACCCTCGGGGCGGCCCTCCATGACCTCGGAGCCGTCGACCACCTTGGCGGCGGCCTCCGGGGAGTACTCCACGAAGTCCCCGCCCACGCCGACCTTGGCGGACTTCAGGTCGCCGATGGCCGAGGCGTCGGCGTAGCCGATGGTGTACTCGGTGCTCTGGACGACGTTGACCACACCAGCGGTCTTCGAGGCGCCCTCACCGTCGGCCGGCCACTCCTTGGAGGACTCGTGCGGCCACGCGTCACCGGCGGCCTCCGTCAGGTAGTCCTGGAAGTTGGCGGTGGTGCCCGACTCGTCGGAGCGGAAGACCACGGTGATCTCCTCGTCCGGCAGCTCGACACCCTCGTTGTCGGCGGCGATGGCCTCGTCGTTCCACTTCTCGATGTCGCCGTTGAAGATCTTGGCCATGGTCTCGGGCGTGAGGTTCAGCTCGTCCACGCCCGGGACGTTGAAGGGGATGGCGATCGGGGCGATGTAGGCCGGCAGGTTCAGCGCACCGCCGGGGCCACACACCTCCTTGGCCTTCTCCATCTCCTCGTCCTCCAGCGGCACGTCGGAACCGGCCCACGGGGTGGCCTTGCCGAGGAACTGCTCGACACCGGCACCGGAACCCTCCGGCGCGTAGTTGACGGTCACACCCGAACCGGCCTCGCTGTAGCCAGCGACCCAGGCCTTGACGGCGGACTCCTGGGCGGAGGAACCCACGCCCTTCAGGTCGCCGGAGAGGCCCTCGGTCTTCTCGTAGGCGGGGTAGGAACCGGCCGCGGCGTCGTCACCGGACGGGGACTCGGCGCCCTCACCGGACTCCGAGGCGTCACCGGACGGGGACTCGGCACCCTCACCGGACTCGGACTCGGCGGGGGACTCGGCACCCTCACCGGACTCGGACTCGGCGGGGGACTCCTCGTCGGACGACTCCTCGGCGGGGCTGTCGGACGACTTCTCGTCGGAGGGGGCCTCGGACTCGCCACAGGCGGCGAGGGTCAGCGAGGAGGCGGCCGCGAGGGCGACCACGGAACCAAAGCGGTTGAGCTTCACGAGAGGGACCTTTCACGAGGTGCTCGGGGTGATGGTCCGCTGCGAGTGGTGCTGCAGACCGCGGCCCTGCTCGGCCGCATGCCCCACCGTAGGTCCCGCGAATCGGACTTCAGACCACTTTGGGTGAACGCGGGGTGAACACTTGGGGAAGGTCTCGTGCATCGCGTGACGTGAGCAACAAATCCGCGGTATTCCGCGGGTGCTGAAGGCCCCGGCAGAGTCCCGGGCCCCGACTCCCGCCGGGCACAGGAGAGCGCACCGACCCGTGGAGCGCCTCTCGGCGTGCGGCCGCTCGTGGCGGCGAAGGGTGGAGCCCGGGGCCACCGACGGGTCGGTGCGCTCGGTCGTCAACGGTACGCCCCGGCAGGGCATTCCCGCACGCTCAGACGAGCTGCCCCTGCCTCCAGAGAGTGGCCCCGGCCGAGAGGTCGACCGCCGTGTCCAGCAGCGCCAGGCCACGGCGGGCGGCGCGCGCCTGCTCTCCGCTCCCGCCGTCCGCATCACCGGGCTCCGCGCTGTCCTGCGCACCCCGACCGGCGCTCACCACGCGACAGAACGCCGCGGCGCGGTCGAGGGCCACCGCCAGGTCCCCCGCGTACACCCCGTGCAGCACCGCATCCACCAGGTCGTGCACCTCCCGCGGCCCCGGCGGGTCGACCACACCGGCCACCGCGTGCGACACCTCGGCCGCCAGCACCCCCTCCCGGTACTCCCGTGCCGCCTCCTCCGGGCGGGAGGCCACCCACTGGCGCAAGGCGTACAGGCGCCACAGCACCCCCGGCAGCGAGCGCGCCGGTCGATCGGCCCACAGCAGGGCGAGCGCATCCAGGCCCAGATCGTCCACGAGCTCCACCAGGCGCCGCGTGACCTCCGGGTCGTCTGCGGCCCTCCCCCGGTGCACCAGGACCTGCGCGGTGGTGTGGCTGAGCTCCACCTCATCGGCCGGGTCGTTCCCACCCACCTGCTGGTCCAGCTGCCAGCCGGTGCGGAAGGCCGGGCGGCGCGGGCGCTCGCTCACAGCGCGCCCCCGGCGGGCCCCATCGCGACCGCGCGCACGACGGCCTCGCCGAGCTCGTCACTCGCGTCCAGGTCGACCACCGCGGTGATGCGCCAGTCGTGGTCGCCGCGGGCGTCCTCGATCACCTGCTGCACCACCCAGGCGCGCTCCCCGGTCAGCACCCCTTCGGGCAGCGCGTCGAGCGTGGCCTCATCGGGCTCGGTGTCCACCTGGAACAGCGCCGCCGCCCGGGCCGTGGGACCGATGCCCACGTCCTCGTACTCGTCGTAGTAACCAGCGAGCGCCTCGTCCCAGGCGGCGGCGTCCATGACCACCCGCGCCGGCGGCTCCGAGAGCTGCGCCACGGCCTCCTCCAGCTCGCCCAGCTGGGCGTACCGGTCGTAGGCCACCAGCTCCACCCGCCGGAACATGGCGGTGCGCACCATCACCCGAAAGGCCTTCTCGTTGGCGGTCACCCCCACCGCGCCGTGGGCCGGGCGCACCTCGGCGGCCTCACGGTCCGGCACCTCTCCCCCGGCCAGCAGGGTCCACTCGTCCACCAGTGAGGAGTCGGTCTGCCGCACCACCTCGCCGAGCCACTCGATGATCTCCTCCACCGCCTCGGTGCGGGCGTGCTCGGGCACCGTGTGCCGCAGGGTGCGCCAGGCGTCCGAGAGGTAGCGCAGCAGCACCCCCTCGGCCCGGGCGAGATCGTAGAAGCGCACGTACTCGCCGAACGAGGCGCCCTTCTCGAACATGTCGCGCACCACGGCCTTGGGCGAGAGCTCCTCGAACGCGACCCACGGGTGGGACTGGCGGTAGATCTCCAGGGTGCCGTCGAGCAGCTCCTCCAGCGGCTTGGGCCAGGTGATCTCCTCCAGCCGGTTCATCCGCTCGGTGTACTCGATGCCGTCGGCCTTCATCTCCGCGACCGCCTCACCGCGGGCCTTGAACTGCTGCTGCACCAGGACCGGGCGCGGGTCGTCCAGCACCGACTCGATGACGCTGACGACGTCCAGGGCGTGCGTGGGCGCGTCGGGGTCGAGCACCTCCATGGCGGCCACGGCGAAGGGCGCCAGCGGCTGGTTCAGGGCGAAGTCGTCGGCCACCCCCTCGGCCAGCCGGATGGAGGTGGCGCCGGTGTGCTCGTCGCGCACCTGGGTGACCACACCCGCATCGCGCAGGCCGCGGTAGAGCTCGATGCTGCGACGCGCAAGCTTGCGCCGCGCCGCGGGGGTCTCGTGGTTGTCACCCACCAGCCGCCGCATGGTCCGCCAGGCCTCGCCGGGCGCCCCCGGGCGCTGGATGACGTTCAGCAGCGTGCCGTGCGTGACGCGCATGCGGCTGGCGAGCGGCTCGGGCTGGGCGCCGACCAGCTTGGTGAAGGTCTCCTCGGTCCAGCTGACGAAACCCTCCGGCGGCTGCTTCCTGACCAGCTTGCGGCGCTTCTTCGGGTCGTCGCCCGCCTTCTCCTCGGCGCGCAGGTTCTCGATGACGTGTGGCGGCGCCTGGGCGACCACGTGGCCGGAGGTGTCGAAGCCCGCGCGCCCGGCACGGCCGGCGATCTGGTGGAACTCGCGGGCCTTGAGGATGCGCATGCGGGTGCCGTCGAACTTGGCCAGCCCGGTGAACAGCACCGTGCGGATGGGGACGTTGATGCCCACGCCCAGGGTGTCGGTGCCGGCGATGACCTGCAGCAGCCCGGCCTGCGCCAGCTGCTCCACCAGGCGGCGGTAGCGCGGCAGCATGCCGGCGTGGTGCACCCCGATGCCCTGCCGCAGCAAGGTCTTGAGCGTCTTGCCGAAACCCGCGGAGAAGCGCACGTCGGCCAATCGCTCGGACAGGCGGTCCTTCTGCTCGCGGGTGAGCTTGACGGTGCCGCTCAGTGCCAGCGCACCCTCCACCGCCTGCTTCTGCGAGAAGTGCACCACGTAGACGGGTGCCTGGTGGGTGGTGAGCAGCTCCTCGAGCGTCTCCTCCAGCGGGGTGGTGCGCCACTCGAAGCTCAGCGGCACCGGGCGCTCGGCGGTGGCCACCACGGCGGTGGGCCGGCCGGTGCGGCGCGTGAGGTCCTCCTGGAAGGCCGAGACGTCCCCCAGGGTGGCGCTCATGAGCAGGAACTGGGCCTGCGGCAGCTCCAGCAGGGGCACCTGCCAGGCCCAGCCGCGGTCCGGCTCGGAGTAGAAGTGGAACTCGTCCATGACCACCAGGCCCACGTCCGCGTCCGCCCCCTCCCGCAGGGCGAGGTTGGCCAGGATCTCCGCGGTGCAGGCGATGATGGGCGCGTCGGGGTTCACGGCGGCGTCGCCGGTCATCATGCCGACGTTCTCGGCCCCGAAGACGTCCACCAGGGCGAAGAACTTCTCGCTCACCAAGGCCTTCAGCGGCGCGGTGTAGAACGACACCTTGTCCTGGGTGAGGGCCACGAAGTGACCGGCCACGCCCACCAGCGACTTCCCCGAGCCGGTGGGGGTGGCCAGGATGACGTTGCTGCCGGCCGCGAGCTCCAGGGCCGCCTCGTCCTGGTGCGGGTAGAGCGTGGTGCCGGAGTCGGTGGCCCACTGCACGAAGGCCTCGTGCACGTCCGTCCCGTCCGGTGACGTGCTCGCCGGCAGCCGGTCGATGAGGGGGCGCACCGGCCGGGGGGCGGGTGCGGCATCGGTCGTCACGGCATCGGGGGCAGCGTCAGGAGCAGCATCGGAGGTCATTGCCACCCATCATCCCACCGGCACCGGCGTCAGCGGCCGGACAGCACCTCACCGGAGGTCACCTGCGTGATCTGCGGGGCGAAGAGCGCCATCTGCTGCAGCGCCAGCTCGTGGTTCGCGGGCGTGGAGCCCGCGCACGCGTCGGTGACCACCTCCACGAACGCGCCGTCGTCCGCGGCGGGCAGGGCGGTGGCGATGACGCAGCAGTCCGTGGCCACGCCGGCCAGCCGCAGGTGCGGGGTCTCCCCCACCACGGCCTGCAGCATGTCGTGCCACTTGCCGAAGGTCGGCTCGGTGACCACCAGGGCGTCCACGTCCGCCAGCTCCGGCACCAGGGCGTAGAGCGGGTCGGCGTCCGGCACCTGCGCGAAAGGCCACTCGCGGTAGTAGGGCACCCACGAGCCGGTGGGCTCCTCATCGGCCACGAAGCGCGTGATGACCACGCGCCCGGGGTGGGCGTCCACCAGGCGGCGGATGGTCGGGACCACCTCCGCGAACATCGCCGAACCCCACTCGCTGGCCTCGGGGCTGGCGAAGATGGCCTGTGGGTCGATCACCACCAGCCACGGCTCGGGCGCCACCCCCATCGCTGCGGCCCCGTCGTCGAAGGCGCGCTCGTCGGCCTGCGCGTCGGTGGGCTCGGGGGTCACGTCGTCGGTGCTCACTGGGTGGCCTCCTGCTTCCGCACGCGCGGGGTGCCGATGAGCAGGTAGCCCACGAAGCCCAGCACGAGCGCCACCAGCACACCCAGGTTGGACCACGCCCAGGCACCCTCCTTGCCGCCCAGGCCCAGCGGCTCCAGCAGGTAGCCCTGCCAGGCCAGCCACTCGGCGTAGGAGTTGGTGACCAGGCCCCAGCCCACCACCGAGGCGACGAGCATGAGCAGCACCGGCCCCCACGCCACCGCGCCGTAACGGCCCCGAGGGTCGAACAACGCGGCCTCGTCGTAGTCCTTGCGGCGCACCAGGATGTCGGCGATGAGGATGCCCGCCCAGGCAGCGATGGGCACACCCAGCGTGATGAGGAAGCCCTGGAAGGGGCCGAAGAAGTCCTGGGCCACGAACACCACGTACAGGGTGCCGGCCGTGAGGATCAGGCCGTCGAGGCCGGCCGCCGCCGGACGCGGGATCCTGACGCCCAGGCTGAGGAGGGTGAGCCCGGAGGAGTAGATGCCCAGCACCGCGCCGCTGACCAGGCTGAGCACCGCGGCCACCAGGAAGGGCACGAGGAACCAGGTGGGCAGGGCCGCGGCCAGCGCCCCGATGGGGTCGACGGCGATGGCGGCGCGCAGGCCCTCGTCCGATCCCGCCAGCAGCAGACCGAAGACCACCAGGACCGCCGGCGCCAACGCACCGCCGAGGGTGTTCCACAGCACCACCTGGCCGCCCGGCGTGGACCGGGGCAGGTAGCGCGACCAGTCGCTGGCGATGTTGATCCACCCCAGGCCGAAGCCGGTCATGGTCATGATGAACGCGCCGATCATGGCCTGCGAGCTGCCGTCCCCGATGGACTGGACGGCCGTGAAGTCCACCTCGTCGATGGTGAGCACGATGTAGAGCAGGGTGATGGCGCCGGTGAGCCAGGTGAGGACGGACTGCAGCCGCATGATCACGCGGTAGCCCAACACGGCCGCCGCGATGATGAGGGCGGAGACCACCACGGCCGCCGCGATCTTGGTGGCGGTGCCGCCACCCCATCCGAGGCGCTCGGCGATGGTGGCCGTGGCCAGGGTGGCGAGGATGGCCAGCACCGTCTCCCAGCCGATGGACAGCAGCCAGGAGACGACCCCCGGCAGCTTGTTGCCCTGCACGCCGAAGGGCGCCCGGGAGAGGGCCATGGTGGGCGCCGAGCCCCGCTTGCCCGCGAGCGCCACCACGCCACAGAGCAGGAAGCTGACCACCACACCCAGCACGCCCACCAGCAGGGCCTGCCGGAAGCTGATGCCGAAGTCCAGGATCCACGTGCCGTAGGACAGGCCGAAGACCGAGATGTTGGCGGCGAACCAGGGCCAGAAGAGGTCCGAGGGCTTGCCGGTGCGCTCGGACTCGGCCACCACCTCGAAGCCGGTGGTCTCCACCAGCGAGGACTCAGCCGGTGGCATGGGTGTGCTCATGCCCCGAAGGGTGTCACGAAGTCTTCGCCAGACGCATCCGCGACAGGGCCCACCACGCGAGCAGGAAGCCACCGGCCACCGCGATGCCCAGCACCATCACCCCGCCGGTGGCGCTGAGGTCCGTGAGGTCCACCATCGCCCGGGCGTCGCGGGCCTTCTCGGCCACGGCGAGTGCCCCGTGGTGGAGGCTCAGGAAACGGGCGCGCGGCGCCAGGCCGATCAGCATCCCCTCCCACAGCACCAGGTAGAGGGCGCCGATGATGACGGCGTGCTTCACCCAGGTGCTCAGGGCGGTGAACACCGCGCCGTAGGCCACGCCCGAGACCGCCCCGGCCAGCACCCAGCCGGCCAGCTCGTCGGAGCCCATGATGGCGGCCATCCCCCCTGTGGTCAGCGCTCCGAGCACCGCGGCGACACCGCAGATGACGAGCATCTTCTGGGCCAGGATCGACCCACGTGACGTGGGGGTGGCCAGGATGTGCAGCACCGAGGAGTCGTCCACCTCGTTGCCGATGCCGTTGACCGCCACCAGCAGCGCCGTCAGGGGCACGATGACCCCGGTGGCGAGGTCGCGGACGATCTGGTCGGCCATCACCTCATCGACACCGCCGGCGGCGACACGGAGCAGGAGCGCCAGCGCCAGCCCACCCAGCGGCAGCGCGATGAGCAGGGCGGGGCGCCACCCGCGGGACAGGGCGCGCCAGGTCATGGTGGCGATCGTCATGGCGGTCACCGTCCTTCCACGAGGTAGCCGAAGACGCTCTCGAGCGACTCGTCGGTGGGGCGCACGCTGTGCAGGGCGATGCCGTGGCGCCGGGCCACCTGCGGCAGCAGGTGGGAGAAGGCCTCGAAGTCGGTGACCTGCACCTGCACGTGGTCCTGCAGCCCCTGGGCCAGGGCCACGGACGCAGCCCCTTCGTCGGCGATGAGCGCCGAGGCGAGCAGGCGGTCGTCGGACGAAACGATCTCGTACTGGTGGGGGCGATTGGTCATCAGCCGGCGCAGGCTGCGGAAGTCGCCCGAGGCCAGATGGCGGCCCGCCAGCATCACCTCGATGGTGCCCGCCAGCTGCTGCACCTCCTCCAGGATGTGACTGCTCACCAGGACGGTGGCGCCGCGCTCGGCGTACTCGTGGAGGGTGCCCATCAGGCGCACCCGCTGCCCGGGGTCCATGCCGTTGAAGGGCTCGTCCAGCAGCAGCACCTCCGGCTCGTGCACCAGGGCCGAGGCCATCTTGATGCGCTGCCGCATGCCCTTGGAGTACTTGCCGATGCGCCGGTCCGCCGCGTCCTCGAGATCCACCACCTGCAGTGCGCGGGCGACAGCGGCCCGGGTGTCGGGCAGCTTGTGCAGACGTGCGACGGCGGTGACGAACTCCCGGCCGGTCAGCTCGTCGTACATGGACTCCGTCTCCGGCATCATGCCGAGGCGGGCATAGATCGACGGGTTGCCGCGCACGGGCTGTCCGTCGAGCGTGATCGACCCGGCCGAGGTGGTCTCGAAGCCGGCGATCATCGCCATCAGGGTGGACTTGCCTGCGCCGTTCGGGCCCAGCAGGCCGGTGATGCCCGGCGTGAGGTCGAACGTGACGTCGTTGACCGCCACCACGTTGCCGAACCAGCGCGATGCACCCTGGATGCTGACCGTTGCCATCAGTTGACCCTCCGGTAGCGGCGCATGAGGGCCACCAGACCCAGTGCGCACCCGACGACGATGAGCAGCAGGAACCCGGCGGCGGTCGCGTCGTCGAGCGCGGCCGTGAGCTCGTGGTTGCCCGTGGCCCACTTCACGACCCGCTCCACCGCGGTGCTGGGACTGAGCGCCGGGGTCCAGCGCGCGAGCATCCCGAGCTGGTTGCCGGTGGCGCGCAGGGACTCGGTGACGGCCACCACCACGGAGCTGAGCACCAGCAGCACCCCGAGGACCACTGCCGTGGCCACACCCCGCTTGGGAGTGAGAGCAGCGATGAGGCCCGAGATCACTCCCACACAGGTGCTCACTCCCAGCGCGCCCAGGGCGCCGACGGCGGCAGCCCCCCAGACCGTGCCGGGCGACCCCCCGGCGAGCCACCACCCCAACGTGCCGATGAGGATGCCGATGGCCTGCAGGGTGAACAGCGCCAACACCAGCGCGGCCAGACGGGCAAGGACGTAGTCGCGGCGGCTGAGTGGGCGCGAGAGGTAGTGCACGATCGCGCGCGAGCGCAGGTCGGCCGAGAAGACGACCGGCGCGGCGACCGCCGCGAACAGCACCACCAGTGTGTAGAAGGCGTACGGGACGCGCGCGGGGTGGAAGACCGGCTCGGCCCCCTCGAAGGGGATCAGGATCATGATGGCCGCAGCGATCAGCATCGGGGCGGACAGCAGGCCCACGCACACCCAGGGCATCACCTTGCCCTTCCAGGTGCGCCCCACGCCGAAGCACGAGGCGTACCCCTGGCGCACCAGGTAGCCCAGCACCCCGCCCCGACTCGACCGGGCACCGTCATAACCGCGGTAGCCCAGGTCGTGGATGACCGACCGCTGGGCCTCCCCGGCCGCGGTCGCTCCGGCCGCCGTGGCGTCCGGCCGCTCGGTGGCGCTCATGCTGCCTCCTCGGTGTGCTGGTCCTCACCGAGGAAGAGCTCGGAGAGCTGGTGCCGGGAGCCCGTCATGCGGGACAGGCCCCACCCGTTGGCGGCGCAGAGCTCCACGACGGCCGCGCGTGCCGCGTCCGAGGCCTCGGGGATGATGACCATCCCGCCGCTGCGCCCGGCCTCGATGCCCTGACAGTGCAGGGCGGCGATGAGCTGCGGTGCGGGGGACTCGTCGCCGGCACCGATGACCTCCACCTCGAGGGCGCCGGTGTCGGCCGTGAGTTCCGAGATGGAGGAGGAGGTGACCAGCCGCCCCCCGTCCAGGACCACCACGTGGTCACAGATGCGCTCCAGCTCACCCAGCAGGTGCGAGGTGACCAGGACGGAGATGCCGAACTCGTGGCCGATGCGCTGGATGAGCTCCAACATCTCGTCGCGGCCCGCCGGGTCGAGCCCGTTGGTGGGCTCGTCGAGCATGATCAGGTCCGGGTCGTGCACCAGGGCCTGGGCCAGCTTGGCGCGCTGCTTCATGCCGGTGGAGTAGGTGCCCACCGGGCGGTGGCGGGCCTCATCCAGACCCACGTGCCGCAGCACGTCGGACGCCCGCTCCCGGGCGATGTCGCGCGGGAGGCCGGAGACGCGACCGAAGTGCATGATCGACTGTGCCGCACTGACGTCCGGGGGCATGCAGTCGTACTCGGGCATGAAGCCGACCCTGGCCCTCGCCTCCAGCGGGTTGCGGGTGGCGTCGATGCCGAAGATGGCGGCCGTCCCGGAGGTGGGCGGCTCCAGCCCCAGGAGCATGCGAATGAGGGTCGACTTGCCCGCACCGTTGTGCCCCACCACCCCGGTGATTCCCTCTCCCACCGAAAGACTCAGGTCGTTCACCGCGGTGAAGTTCCCGAACCTCTTCGTGAGCCCTTGAGTGCTCCACACGTCCATGGGGCCACCGTAGGAAGCCGCAGGCCCCGGCGGCCTCATCCCGTGGTCCGAGGACCGGCCCGTGAACCGCCCCCCAGGGGGTGCGTTCCGCCGGCGGTGCGCATCAGCCCTCCACGGCGAGCGCCAGCGGCAGCACACCCGGCGCCCCCGCCCGGCGCAGGGCACGGCCGGCCACGGTCAGGCTCCACCGGGAGTCCACCAGGTCGTCGACCAGCAGGACCGGGCCCGTTGCGGCCCGCACGGCGCCGGCCAGGTCCGGCCCCACGGCCAGCCGGTCCCAGACCCCGGCCAGCCGGAAGGCGCTGTTTCCGCCCGGCTCCCCCACCGGTCCGCCGTCCACCAGGTCGAGCGTGCCCAGCAGGGGCAGGCGCCCGATGGTGCTCAGCCGCTCGGCGAGGGAGCCCACCAGCTGGGGGCGCCGCCGGGAGGGCATGGCCACCACCCCCACGGGCCGCTCGGCCCAGTCCCACTCCGCCAGCAGGAGCACCACCGCGCGCACCAGGTCGTCATCGGCGGGGGCGTCGGCTGCCAGGACCTGCCGCAGTCGCTGGCCCCAGCCGAGGTCGCTGAGACGCGCGAGGGCCCGGCCCGGCAGGAGCTGCTCCTCGGCGGGGATGCGCCCGGAGGCCCCGACGCCGAGCCGGTTCATCCCGCTCGGCCACTGGGCCCGTGGTTCCAGCACCACCCCGGTGCCCCCGAGCTGCGCCCGAGCGCCCTCCACAGCCTCGGGCGGCACCTCGGTGGGGAACCACGTGCCCGCGCACCTGTCGCAGCGCCCACAGGGTGCAGCGGTGGGGTCGTCGAGGGTCCGCTGCAGGAACTGCATACGGCAGGTGGAGCCGCGCTGGTACTCCTCCATCAGGGCGGCCTCCCGCTGGCGCGCCTCGGCCACGCGGGTGTAGCGCTCCGCGTCGTAGGTCCACTCCTGCCCGGTGGCGGTCCACCCGCCGGGGACCTTGGAGACCGCGCCGTCCACGTCCAGCACCTTGAGCAGCAGCTCCAACCGGGTGCGCCGCACGTCCACGAGCGTCTCCAGGGCCGGGGTCGAGAGGGGCTTGCCGGCCCCTGCCAGGGCGCCGAGCACCGCATCGGCCTGCTCCTGACGCGGCATGGACACGGTGGCGAAGTAGCGCCAGATGTCCCGGTCCTCGCTGCCGGGCAGCAGCACCACGTCGGCGCGCTCGGTGGCACGACCGGCGCGTCCCACCTGCTGGTAGTAGGCCACCGGCGAGCTGGGCGCACCCAGGTGCACCACGAAACCCAGGTCCGGCTTGTCGAAGCCCATGCCCAGCGCCGAGGTGGCCACCAGGGCCTTCACCTCGTTGTCGCGCAGGGCCGTCTCCAGCCGCTCACGCTCGTCGGTGTCCGTGCGCCCGGTGTAGGCAGCCACCCGGTGACCCGCCCCGGCCAGGGCGGCGGCCACGTCCTCGGCGGCGGAGACGGTCAGGCAGTAGACGATCCCCGAACCCGGCAGCTCCCCCAGGTGCGCGGTCATCCACCCCAGGCGCTGTTCCGGGGTCAGCGGGCGGCCCTCCGGGCCGAGCAGCACCCCCAGGCGCAGTGAGTCGCGGGCCAGCCCGCCGCGGATCGTGTTCACCTCGTGGCGGTGTCCGGACGGGCCGGCCGAGAGCTGCTCCACCACGTCGTGCACCACCCGTTCGTTGGCCGTGGCCGTGGTGGCGAGCACCGGGGTGTCCGGGGGCAACTCGGCCAACAGGGTGCGGATGCGGCGGTAATCCGGGCGGAAGTCGTGCCCCCAGTCGCTGATGCAGTGCGCCTCGTCCACCACCAACAGGCCACAGCGGCGGGAGAGCTCGGGCAGCTGCTCGGCCCGGAAGCGGGGGTTGTTCAGGCGCTCGGGGCTCACCAGCAGGACGTCCACCTCATCGGCATCCAGTGCGGAGCGCACCTCGTCCCACTCGGTGGCGTTGGCCGAGTTCATGGTCACCGCCCGCACCCCGGCGCGCCCCGCGGCAGCGATCTGGTCCCGCATCAGGGCCAGCAGCGGCGAGACGATGACGGTGGGGCCGGCGCCCTCCTGCCGGCGCAGCGCCGTGGCCACGAAGTAGACCGCGGACTTGCCCCACCCGGTGCGCTGCACGACGAGCACCCGGGCACGGTCCTGCACCAGGGCCTGGACGGCCTCCAGCTGCCCCTCGCGGAAGGAGACCTCGTCGTGCCCCACCAGCCGGCGAAGGGCGGCCAGGGCTCGGTCGGGGAGGGTCACGGCATCGGTCGTGGTCATGGGAGCAGCCTCTCAACCGGCACCGACAGCACGCCCGCGCCGTCCACAGGCCGGGCAGGCGGCGACGGTTAGACTCCGCGCGAGCGGCCGCCCTGTGGACGGTCGGGGCCTCTAGCTCAATCGGTCAGAGCTGCGGACTTTTAATCCGTAGGTTGTGGGTTCGAGTCCCACGGGGCCCACCAGCTCACCACCCTCCATACTGGGGAGATGACCTCCGCCGCGAACCACCCCGAGGAGAACCGCGCCGAGGAGGAGATCCGCTCCGAATACCACGAGGTCCGTGACGAGGGTGCGGAAAGACTGCACCGGTCGTGGCGGGCACTGGTGGCGACGGGGCTGCTGGGCGGCATCGAGATCGGCCTGGGCGTGCTGGCCTACATCGCCACCCTGGACGCCACCGACAGTCACCTGCTGGCCGGCCTGGCCTTCTCCATCGGGCTCGTCGCCATCCTTCTGGCCCACAGCGAGCTCTTCACGGAGGGCTTCCTCTACCCGGTGACCGGGGTCCTGGCCGGCGAGGGGTCGGTGGGGCAGCTGCTGCGGCTCTGGGGGATCACTCTGGTGGCGAACCTTGTGGGCGGGTGGCTCGTCATGTGGCTGGTGGTGCTGGGCTTCCCGGACCTCCACGACACCCTGGTGGAATCCGCGCGGCACTTCGTGGAGGTCCCGCTCTCCGGCAAGGGCGCGGCCCTGGCCCTGCTGGGTGGCCTGGTGATCACCCTCATGACACGCATGCACGCCGGCAGCGAGAGCGACTTCGGCAAGATCGCTGCGTCCGTGGCCTGCGGTTTCCTGCTGGCCGGGCTCAGCCTCTTCCACTCGGTGCTGGACTCGATCATCATCTTCGGCGCCCAGCACACCGGCGCAGAGGGTGTGGGCTGGGGCGCGTGGTGGAACTGGTTCTGGTGGACCACCCTGCTGAACGTGGTGGGTGGCGTGGTGGGCGTGACTGCACCGCGTGCGGCCCGGGCCAGCGAGGTGCACACCGACCCGGCCGAGGACTGATCGCCCCGTTCAGCCGTCACTGGTCAGGCCTGCGCGGTCGGCCAGAACGGCCACCTGCGTGCGGTTGTCGCACTCCCACTTGCGCTGCACGTCGGCCAGCTGCGTCTTCACCGTGGCTTCGCTGACGTAGAGGCGCGCGGCGATCTGGGCATTGGTCAGTCCCTCGCCGACCAAGCCGGCCACCTGACGTTCCCGCTCGGTGAGCTGCACTGCCAGCTCCGACGCCCGCGACACCAGGGCTGCACGCGAGCCGGGGCCGACATGCCTCACCAGGGAGCGCGCGCTGACAGCGGACAGGGGGCTGTTGCCTGCCGCGGCTGCACGGACGGCCTCGATGATCTCCCGGGGGTCATCGGCCTTCAACAGGAATCCGTCGGCCCCCGCGGCGAGTGCACGCATCACCGTGTCGTCCCCCTCGAAGGTCGTCATGACGACGATGCGGGGAGGGCAGCTGATCTCCAGCATCTGGCGCGTGGCCGTGATGCCGTCGACAACGGGCATGCGCACGTCGATGAGGACCACGTCCGGCCGGTGGGCCGCCACGGCCTGGGGAACGTCAGCACCATCGTGGACGGCGTGGACCACCCTCAGGTCCTGGGTCGTGTGGAGGATGGCCGCGATGCCTGCGCAGAGCAGCTTGTCGTCGTCCACGACAAGGACCCGCGTCTCCCGCCCCTCCGTGCGCACCTCAGCCATGAGCGTCAGGGTAGGTGCCACCACCGACACCGCGCAGAACGGCCTCACCCCGGGTGAGGGGTCCTCCACGGCAGCCAGGCCCGGACGGCGAAGAGTCGTTCGCCCCGGTCGACCTCCACCGTGCCCGCGAGCAGCTCCACCCGCTCCCGCAGACCGGCCAGGCCGGAGCCGACGCCGGAGGGGGCGCCGTTGACCAGGGGGTTGCTTGCCTCGATGGTCACACCCTGGCCCGGCGAGCCCTGCACCACGAGCCGTACGACCTGCCCCGGAGCGTGCTTGCGCGCGTTCGTGAGCAGCTCCTGCACGATCCGGTAGACCGCCCGGGCCAGCACCGGGTCGGCCCCCTCGGCGCCGTCGAGGTAGACGGTGGCCACCACCGGGTCCCCGGCTGCGACGGCCTCGTCGATCATGGCCGGCAGGTCGGCCAGGTCCGGGGGCTCCAGGCCTTCAGGGGCCTCTCGCAGCAGGCCCACCAGGGAGCGCAGGTCGTCCATGGAGCGACTCGCGTGCTCCCGGACCAGCGCCGCGCTGCGTGAGAGCTCGTCGTCGCGCCCCTCGGTCTGCAGCTCCAGGGCGCCGGCGTGGACGGACAACAACGACAACCGGTGCCCCAGGGTGTCGTGCACCTCCCGCGCGATGCGCTCCCGCTCCACCTGCCTCCCGAGGGCCAGGCGCGTGCCGTCCCGCTCTTCCTCGAGCGCCACCGACCGGGCGCGGGCACGGGCGCCGTCGGCCCGTGAACGCACCCAGGAGGCCAGAACTCCCACCACGGTGACGAGCGTGAGGGTGAACACGACCGCGAACCACCAGGGCAGGGGGTCGCTCGTCTCCACGGCCTGCCCCTCGGTGGGGGCCGCATGGAGCAACAGTTTGAACAGGGAGCCCCGATCCGTCGACTGGGCGGAGTCCCTCCAGACGATCCACCACGTGGACACCAGCACCAGCAGGCCGATGACGGGCACGTCGCCGTCCTCCGGAGCCCCCTCCTCGTCGCCCTGGCTGTCGGGCCGGTCCGGTGCGTACACGATCGCCAGGGCCCAGGCGGCCACGGGGACGAACCACCCCAGCGGCCAGAGGAGGGAGAGCAGGACCGTCACGTATCCGACCTGCACCGGACGTCGCCGTGACCACACCAGCAGCATCGGTTGCACCGGCACCGCGAGACACCCCAGGTAGAGCCAGACCAGCCACGGCCGCACCTCTCCCCCGGCCCGCTCGAAGGCCAGCCCCATGCTCAGAAAGGTCCACAGGAGACCGACCAGTACGAGCGCGCCGACGCCAGTCCACCATGCCCACCGCATGATCCCGTGCAGCGGCGGCGCGGAGGTGTAGGTCGTCATGGGCTCAAGGTACGTCGGCCCACCGACAGGCAGATCCCCCATCCGGAGCCCCCACCGGGGCCAGGGCTGGTCCGTCCGGTCAGTGAGGAGCAGCCATTCGGGCGAGGTGCTGGTCCCCTACCGACCCGTTGCATGGGGGTACGCCGGAAACCCCGGCGAACAGACCACCAGGAGCCACCATGTTCAGTTCGAAGTCCGCCCCCGAGCCCCACGAGCGTGCGACCGCACAGGGCACTGCACCCCGTCGCCGCAACTGGTTCCGGCGTCACAAGTTCCTCACCGCGCTGCTGGCCATCGTGGCGCTCGTGGGTCTGGCGCAGCTCGGCGGCGGCAGCGAGGAAACGCCCAGCGCCGAGGACAGGGCTCCGGCCCAGCAGGAGGCAGCGTCCGGTGACCAGGACCAAGCCGGGGCAGAGGATTCCCAGAACGACGAGGCCCCCGTGGACGAGGCTGATGCAGAGCCGGCCCCGGAAGCCGCTGGGGTGGGCGACAAGGTGACGGCCGGCGACTTCGAGTACACGGTCACCAAGATCACCCCGGGCGTGAAGCAGATCGGCGACTCGACCTTCGGGGAGAAGCCCCAGGGCCAGTTCGTCCTCGTGGCGCTGACCGTGACGAACACCGGCTCCGAGGCCCAGATGTTCGACGACAGCCAGCACAAGCTCGTGGACTCCGAGGGTCGAGAGCACTCCGCCGACAGCGAGGCGGCCATCTACGTCGAGGGCAACGACTCCTTCCTGGAGGACGTCAACCCCGGGAACACCCTCAAGGGCACGGTCGTCTTCGACGTTCCGGCGGATGCCGAGCCCCAGGAGATCAAGCTCATGGGCCCCGGGTTCTGGGACCCCGCGGAGGCCGTCGTCACCGTGAAGTGAGCTCCACCCCGACCAGGGCTCAGCCCCCGGGCAGGTCGACCTCCACGATGCGGTCGTCCCCGTCCCGGGGGCTGCCGCGTCCGTCAGTGTTGTTCGTGACCGCCCAGAGCCCGCCGTCCGGCGTGGTGACCACGTCCCGCAGGCGCCCCACCCCCTCGAGCACCACCCGGGACGCACCCGGGTCGTCCAGCGGCACGGCCCGCAGCGACTCACCCCGCAGGCCCGCCATGAACACCTGCCCGTCGACGACAGCAATGCCGCTGGGGCTGGACTCGGCGGGCTCGAACTGGGCGATCGGGTCGGTGAACCCCTCGTCCCCGGACTCGTCACTGGTGCCCTCGACCTCGGGCCACCCGTAGTTCGCCCCGGGCTCGATGCGGTTCAGCTCGTCCCAGGTGCTCTGGCCGAACTCGCTGGCGTACATGGTCCCGTCCTCGGCCCACCCGATGCCCTGCACGTTGCGGTGCCCCAGGCTCCACACCAGCGAGCCCTCGACGGGGTTGTCCTGCGGCACCTCGCCGTCCGGGGTCATGCGCAGGATCTTGCCCCCGAGTGACTCCGGCTCCTGGGCCACGGAGGACTCCCCGCCGTCCCCGGTGGTGGCGTAGAGCATGCCGTCCGGGCCGAACGCCAGCCGCCCGCCGTTGTGGATGCCCCCGGACGGGATGCCCTCCAGGACCACCTCGGGGTCCTGCAGCGCCAACGACCCGGGCTCCCCGACCAGCGCGAAGCGCTGGATGCGATTGCCCTCGGCGCTGGTGGAGTAGGTGTAGAGCTGGTCGTCGTCCACGGCCAGTCCCAGCAGGCCACCCTCCCCTGCCGCATCGACCCCCTCCACCGTTCCCACCACCCGGGTGGACCCGTCCTCGAGCAGCTCCAGCACCTGCCCGTCGTCCCGGGTGCTCACCAGGGCCGTCTCCCCGGTGAAGGCCACCGACCACGGCGCCTGCAGCCCCGTGGCCACCTCCCGCGGCCCGTTGGCGGTGGGCGACGCCTCGTCCGGACCGTCCGCCGCATCGGAACAGCCCGTCAGGGCGAGCAGACACACCACCGCCCCGGCACGCGCCATCGCTCGACGAGAGGCGGCCGGGGCGGTGTCCACGTCAGCTCAGTGCTGCTCGTTGGGGTCGTTGTCCGCGTCGTCCTTCGTGGGGTGCAGCGTGCCCTTCACGTGGTCCGGCGGACCGTACAGGGAGTACAGCTTCAGCGGCTCGTCACCGGTGTTGGTGAAGTTGTGCCACTGCCCGGCTGGCACGATGGCCACCCAGTCGTCACCGATGGTCTCGTCGAAGGACAGGTCATCCTTCGAGGGGCCCATCTGGGCGCGTGCCTGGCCCTGCTCCACGCGGATGAACTGGTCGTGGTCGTCGTGCATCTCCAGACCCACCTCGCCACCGGGCGGGATGGTCATCACGGTCATCTGGAGGAACTCACCGGTCCACAGGGTGGCCCGGAAGTTCTCGTTGGCCAGCGTGGCCTCCTCGATGTTCACCGTGTAGGGCTTCGGTCCGTGGTCGCTCAGGTCTGCCATGGTGCGTCCTCACTCCTCGTGACTGCTCGGTGACGTGGTCGGCTCCATGATGCCGGGCCGGCCCGACAACCTCACCCCGGGGCCTCAGGCGCTGCCGTCTCCACCGGCCGGGCGCCGCATGGGTGTGTGGGGGATCCCGTCGATGACGAGCTCTGCACCGGCCGGCGTGAAACCGAAGCGCTCGTACCAGCCCACCAGGTGGGACTGCCCCTCCAGCTCGATCTCCCGCTGCCCGTGCTGCTCCAGGACCCACCGCATCAGATCGCCCGCCAGGCCGGCGCCGCGGTGGCCCGGTGCCGTCACCACGCGGCCCACCACCAGCGCGCCCTCCGGCCCGTGGGGGTCCAGCAACCGCAGCGTGCAGGCCAGCTCTCCCTCGCGGGTGGCCCACACATGGGTGGTGCTGGGCAGGAGGTCCAGCCCGTCGACCTCCGGGTAGGGGCACTCCTGTTCCACCACGAACACGTCCACGCGCAGTCTCAACAGGTCGTGGAGCTCGGAGGCGGTGACCTGGGGCCCGGGTCGCGAGATGACGTCAACCATCCCGCCATCGTCCCCCACCCCCTCCAGCGACCGGGCGGGTGGGTGTGATCGCGGCTACCCTCGATGGGGTGAGCCCCCCACCCGAGGTCCCCTCCCCCGCCGAGGCCCGCGAGCACGCGCTCGCGGCCCTGCGCGAGGTGGCCTACCTGTACGAGCGCGCCCGGGAGTCCTCACACCGCATCCAGGCCTACCGACGCGCGGCGGAGACGGTGGAGGCCCTGGACGACGACGAGTTCGCCGACCACGTGGCCGCCAACTCCTGGCAGTCCCTGGAGGGCATCGGGTCGTCCACCGCCGGGGTGCTGCGTGAGGCGGTCGCCGGTGAGGTCCCGGCCAAGGTCACCAAGGCCCGGCGCGACCACGGCGGGCCGCTGCTGGAGATGACCGCCGAGGGCGAGGAGCTGCTGCACCGGCTGCGCGGCGACCTGCACAGCCACACCACGGACAGCGACGGGGGATCCCCGCTGGTGGACATGGCGCGCACTGCCGACGACCTGGGCCGGGAGTACCTCGCCGTCACCGACCACTCCCCCCGACTGCGGGTGGCCAACGGCCTGTCCGCCGAGCGGCTCGTGGCCCAACGCGACACCGTGGCGGCAGTGCGGGAGCGGATGGAGGACGAGGGCCGGTCGATCGAGCTGCTCCACGGCATCGAGGTGGACATCCTGGACGACGGCGCGCTGGACCAGCGCGACGACCTGCTGGCCGCCCTCGACGTGCGGGTGGCCAGCGTCCACTCGAAGCTGCGCATGCCGGCCGCGAAGATGACGCCGCGCATGCTCGCAGCGGTGGAGAACCCCTTCACGACGGTGCTCGGGCACTGCACCGGCCAGCTGGTGACCGGCTCCCGCGGCACCCGCCCCCCGAGCGAGTTCGACGCCCGTGCCGTGTTCGAGGCCTGCGCGGAGCACCAGGTGGCCGTGGAGATCAACGCCCGCCCCGAGCGCAGCGACCCACCGGACGACCTGCTCTCGCTCGCCCTGGAGACGGGGTGCCTGTTCAGCATCGACAGTGACGCCCACGCCCCCGGCCAGCTGGACCTGCTCCGTTTCGGTGCCCAGCGCGCCGCCGATGCGGGGATCCCGCCCGAACGCATCGTCACCACCTGGCCGGTGGAGGAGCTCCGCACCTGGGCGGCCCGTCGTCTCTGAGGTGCGTACACTGTGCGCGTCCTGCCCACAGGGAGGACGGGTCCCCATCGTCTAGCGGCCTAGGACCCCGGCCTTTCACGCCGGTAACGCGGGTTCGAATCCCGTTGGGGATGCAACGGTCGCGCACCCGTCCGAGGCGCCCGACCGCTGGGCGCCGAACCACCCGATGGGTTGAAACCCGCACCAGACCGCCGATTTGGCGGGGCGCCCTGTTGTGCGTATGATTCCCCAGTCGCACGGCAACAACGGTGCGAGTGCAAGGCCTCGTGGCGCAGTTGGTTAGCGCGCCGCCCTGTCACGGCGGAGGTCGCGGGTTCGAGTCCCGTCGAGGTCGCAGGAACGATGATCGTCGATCGTCGCCCTGGCCAGATAGCTCAGTTGGTAGAGCGTTCGACTGAAAATCGAAAGGTCGGCGGTTCGACCCCGCCTCTGGCCACAGCCACCATCGCGAGGAACGCCGCCCAGTCACCCACTGGGCGGCGTTCCTGCATGTGAGGCCCTCCTCACCCGGTTTCTGGTCTGGGTTCCCGCACCACCCACCTACCCTGTGCGCATGGAGAATCTCAACGAGTGGATCACCTCGGTCATCGAGGCCCTGGGCGGCCCGGGATTGGCCCTGATGATGCTGCTCGAGACCGTCTTCCCCCCGATCCCCAGTGAGCTGGTGCTGCCGCTTGCCGGCTTCACCATCGGGCAGGGCCGGATGGGGTGGGTCGAGGTGATGCTGTGGGCCACTGCCGGTTCGGTCGCCGGAGCCGTGTTCCTCTACGCCGTCGCACGGGCCTTCGGGCGCGAACGCACCATCCGCTGGATGGCCAAGCTGCCGCTGGTGGAGGAGACCGATGGTGACGCCGCCCACCGATGGTTCGACAAGTACGGCAAAGTGGCCGTGCTCACTGGTCGATGCGTCCCGGGGGTGCGCAGCCTGATCTCCATCCCGGCGGGCACCTCGCAGATGCCCTTCGGGATGTTCTTCCTCTACACGCTGCTGGGGTCGACCGTGTGGAACACGCTCCTGGTGACCCTTGGCTACGTGCTGGGCGCCAACTGGCACGCCGTCGAGGGTGTCGTCAGCATCATCAGCAAGGTCGTCCTCGCCCTGCTCGTGCTGGGCGTGCTGCTGTTCGTCTACAAGCGGGTGCGTTCCCGCCGCGCGGCGCGCTGAAGCACACCCTCATGCGCCCAGGGCGTGGCGCACCATCTCCCGGAGCACCGGCAGCCCGTCCGCCGAGAGCACGGACTCGGCGTGTCCCTGGATGGTCGCGACTCCCGGCCCCCGCAGGCCGCGCACTGCGCCGGTGCCGGCTTCGGCCGTGACCTCCAGTGGCCGACCGGCCAGGTCCACCCGGCCGGAGGACGGCCCCCGCGCGACGAACGTGTTGTAGAAGCCGATGCGGGCCGGTGTACCGAACCAGTCCACCTCCAGCTGCACTCCCTGGTGCGGCTCCTCCAGCCGGTCGATCCTCAGGCCCGCGAGGTGAGCCAGGACCTGGTGGCTCAGGCACACCGCGACCAGCGGGCGGCCGTCGGCCAGTCGCGCCGTGACCAGCTCGCGGAGCCGCGCGATGCGGGGTGAGCTGTCGTCCGTGGGGTCCCCCGGGCCGGGGCCGCTGAGCACGAGGTCCGGGGAGGAGGGACCGGTCACGTCCTCGACCGTCACCTCGTTCCACCGTGCCACCCGACCGACCATGCCCAGGTGACGCAGCTGGTGCACCAGCATCTGCGTCCAGGCGTCCTCGGCGTCCACCACGAGCACCGAGGCACCGGCCACCCCCTCCAGGTGGGTGGGTGCCTGCGGGGCCAGCCAGAACGGGGAGAGCCGCTCGTTGCGGGCCGCGAGCGCTTCAGCGACGCCCGGCAGCGCGGAGAGATCGGGGGCGGTGGCCGGGCCGCGCCGGGGACGCAACCCCATCGCAGCCAACATGCCAGTGGCCTTCACTGCGGTCTCGGCCACCTCTGCCTCCGGCGAGCTGTGGCGCACCAGGGTGGCGCCGGCCGAGACGCTCACGGTGCCGTCGTGGGGCAGCTGTGCGGTGCGGATGACGATGGGGGCGTCCAGCCGCTCACGACCGTGCTCGTCCCGGTCGAGCAGGGCCAGCACGCCGGAGTAGTACCCACGCCCGGTGGGCTCGTGGCGGTGGATCACGGCGCACGCGTTCTCCATGGGCGAGCCGGTGACGGTGGGGGCGAACATGGTCTCGCGCAGCACGTCGCGCGGGTCCAGCTCCGTGCGACCGTCCAGGAGGTACTCGGTGTGGGTGAGGTGCGCCATCTGCTTGAGGTGGGGACCCGTCATCCGGCCCCCGCTGGAGCAGACGCGGGCCATCATCTTCATCTCCTCGTCCACCACCATGAAGAGCTCCTCCGTCTCCTTGGTGTCCTCGAGGAAGCGGCGGAACGCTGCCACCAGCTCCTGGGGGGAGTCGTGCTCGCCGTGGCGGAAGGTCCCCGAGATGGGGTTCATCAGGGCGCGCCCCCCTGCCACGCCCACGTGGCGCTCCGGCGAGGCCCCCACCAGCGTGTGCCCCGGGGTGTGCACCACAAAGGTCCAGTGCGCACCGGACTCCCCCTCCAGCAGGGCGCGGAACCAGCCCAGGGCAGCCGTGGCGGGGGGCGCGTCCACATCGGCGACCACGTCGCGGCGCAGCACGAAGTTGGCCCCTTCACCCCGGCCGATCTCCTCGGTGATGACGCGGCGCACCATCGCGGCGTAGTCGACGTCCGAGACGCTCATGCGCTCGTTGAGGACCTGAGGGGCCTGGGGCAGCAGCTCGGCCAGCGTGGCCGTGACCACGGCGGTGTCCAGGCGGGCGGCGTGCTGGGCCACCAGCACCCGCAGCGGGGCACCGTCGTCGTGGGCCGCGAAGCCGCGTTCGACCACCTGCCGGTAGGGAACCATCGTGAGCACGGGGAGTTCTCCCGGGGCCGGGATGTCCGCCAGGCGCTCGATGTCGTGCACCGGCCCCTGGAGGAGCAGGACCACGCCGGGGTCGTCGGCACGCTGCACGAGCGCGAACGGCTCGGCACCCTCACCGGTGAGGGCGGCGAGCCGTTCGCGGGCCTCCTGCGGGTCGGTCAGCTGCGGGAAGACGCGGGGGCCACCCACCTCAGAAGGCGCGCTGCGTGAGCGAACCCACCGTGCGGGGCGCCCGGTCGGCCGTCGACTGCAGCTCGTGGACCACGGCGTCCACGTCGTCGATCGCCTCGACGGCCACGACGTGGGACACCTGCTCCACGTGCGTGATCAGGTCCTCGACGTCGAACTGGTCGTGGGCACGCACGACGATGGTCATGTGCGAGACGCCCTTCTGGAGGGTGGGGGCGGCCGCGAGGTACTGGATGTTGGCATCACGGGTGGCGAACAGGCCGCAGACCTTGGTGAGCACACCGGGGTGGTTCTCGGCGGTGACGGACAGTGCGTGGCGCTCCATGGGAACCTCCGGGGGTCGAGGGGTCCCGCCGGACCGGCGGGACCTCAGTCAACCACCCGCGCCACGCCGCGAGAACCCGCACCCCGCGGACAGTGACGGAGTTCACGGCCCGGCACCGACCTCGCGCCGTCGGGGGACGTGAGGGCACCGGTGGACAGGAGTTGCCATACTGGCCCCATGGCCGATCACTATGACGTCGTTGTCCTTGGCGCGGGCCCCGGTGGCTACGTCGCCGCCATTCGCGCAGCCCAGCTCGGCAAGAAGGTTGCCGTCATCGAGAAGAAGTACTGGGGCGGTGTCTGCCTGAACGTCGGCTGCATCCCCTCCAAGGCGCTCCTGCGCAACGCGGAGCTCGCGTACACGCTCACCAAGGAGAAGAAGACCTTCGGCATCGAGGGCGACGCCACCATGTCCTACGGGCCCACCCATGCGCGCAGCCGCAAGGTGTCCGAGGGCATCGTCAAGGGTGTCCACTTCCTCATGAAGAAGAACAAGATCACCGAGATCGACGGATGGGGCACCATCCAGTCCGACTCGACCGTGTCGGTGGACCTCAACGACGGCGAGACCCAGGAGGTCACCTACGACCACCTCATCATCGCCACCGGTGCCACCACGCGCATGATCCCCGGGGTCGAGCTCAGCGAGAACGTGGTGACCTACGAGGAGCAGATCCTCGACGAGGAGCTGCCCGAGTCGATCATCATCGCCGGCTCCGGCGCCATCGGCGTGGAGTTCGCCTACGTGATGGCCAACTTCGGCGTGAAGGTCACCATCGTGGAGTTCCTCGACCGCATGGTCCCGACCGAGGACGAGGAGATCTCCAAGGAGCTCCTCAAGCACTACAAGAAGCTGGGCGTGGACGTGAAGCTCTCCACCAAGGTGGAGAAGGTGGAGGACACCGGCTCCGGTGTGAAGGTCACCGTGAGCAAGGACGACTCCGAGGAGGTCCTCGAGGCCGACCGCCTGCTCTCGGCGATCGGGTTCGCCCCCCGCATCGAGGGCTACGGTCTGGAGAACGTGGACGTCGAGACCACCGAGCGTGGCGCCATCGAGGTCGACGAGTGGGGCCGGACCGCCGTGGAGAACATCTACGCCATCGGTGACGTCACCGGAAAGCTCATGCTGGCGCACACGGCCGAGGCCATGGGCGTGGTCGCCTCCGAGCGCATCGCCGGGGCCGACACCATGCCGGTGGAGTTCGACTTCATTCCGCGCGCCACCTACTGCCAGCCGCAGATCGCGTCGTTCGGCTACTCCGAGGCCCAGGCCAAGGAGAAGGGCTACGACGTGAAGGTCTCCAAGTTCCCCTTCTCGGCCAACGGCAAGGCCATGGGCTTCGGCGACTCCCGCGGTTTCGTCAAGGTGGTGGCCGACGCCGAGCACAACGAGATCATCGGCGCCCACATGATCGGCCCGGAGGTCACCGAGCTGCTGCCGGTGCTGACCCTGGCCCAGAAGTGGGACCTGACCGCCGACGAGGTGGCTCGCAACGTCTTCGCCCACCCGACGCTCTCGGAGTCGGTGAAGGAGGCCGTCGAGGGCATCGCCGGCCACATGATCAATCTCTGAGCCCCCGCTCACAGCACGACGCCCCGTCCACCAGCAGGTGGGCGGGGCGTCGTCGTCGATGGGGTGAGCCCACCGGCGGGCTGGGGGGCCGACCGCGTCCGCTCAGCGCAGGTGGCCGCCGACGGAGGCGTGACCCTTGAGCAGGTTGCGGGCGATGGTGCGACGCTGGATCTCGTCGGTGCCCTCGTAGATGCGCAGCAGCCGCAGCTCGCGGTACCAGCGCTCGATGGGCAGCTCGCGGGTGTAGCCCATGCCGCCGTGCACCTGCAGCATGCGGTCGACGACCTCGTTGCACCGCACTCCGCCGTACAGCTTGGCCATGGACTGGGCGTGGCGGGAGTCCATGCCCTGGTCGGCCTGCCAGGCGGCCGAGAGCACGAGCCAGCGCAGCGCCTCGATCTCCACGGCGGAGTCGGCGATCATCCACTGGATGGCCTGCCGGTCGGCGATGGGCTGGCCGAAGGTCACCCGGTTGCGGGCGTGCTCCATGCCCATCTCCACCAGGCGCTCACAGCCACCCAGCGCGCGGGCCGGCAGGAGGTAGCGGCCACGGCCGATCCACTGCATCGCCAGGGCGAAGCCACGCCCCTCCTCACCGAGGATCGACGAGTGGGGCACGCGCACCCCCTCGAAGATCAGCGAGGCCGGGCCCCACTGCCCCATCGTGTCGATGTACTCCGAGCGCCACCCGGCCTCGCGGTCCACGAGGAAGGCGGTGACGGACTCGTCGGTCTGTCCCGCCGCGTGCTTCTCCGGGTCGGTGACGGCGAAGACGATGACGAAGTCGGCCTCGTTGCCGCCGGTGATGAAGGTCTTCTCCCCATCGATCACCCAGTCGTCCCCGTCGCGGACGGCGCGGGTGCGGATGGCGCGGGCGTCCGACCCGGCGCCCGGCTCGGTGATGGCGAAGCACGACTTGCGGGTGCCCTCGATGGTGGGCACCAGGTAGTCCTGCTTCTGCTGCTCGTTGGCGTGGAAGAGGATGTTGTCGGCCTCACCGCCGAAGCTGAAGGGCACGAACGAGCGCCCGAGCTCCACGTTGACCAGGGCGGTCATCACGGCCGAGAGGGCCATGCCGCCGTACTCCTCGGGCGTCTCCAGCCCGAAGAAGCCGGCCTCACGGGCCTTGGCGCGCAGGTCCTCCAGCTCACCGGGGGCGAAGGTGGGCTCGTTCGCCCGCTCGCGACGCAGCACCTCCTGCTCCATGGGCATCACCTCGCGCTTCACGAAGGTGCGCACCCAGTCGCGGACTGCGAGCTCCTCCTCGTTCAGTGTCAGGTCCATCAGGCGTCCTCCTCGGTCTCGGCGAACTGGCTGCGCAGCTCGCGCTTCAGGATCTTCATGCTCGGGCCCATCGGCAGGGCCTCGACGATCTCCACCCGGCGCGGGTACTTGTGCTTGCCGAGCTGCTCCCGGCCGTAGGCCAGGAAGGCGTCCGGGTCGACCGTGGCCCCCTCCTCGGTGGTGGCCACGGCGAGGATCTCCTCGCCCAGCAGGTCGTCCGGCACGCCGATGACGGCCACCTGCGCCACACCGGGGAAGCGCACCATGACCTCCTCCACCTCACGGGGGTAGACGTTGAACCCGCCGCGGATGACCATGTCCTTGGTGCGGTCGACGATGCGGAGGAAGCCGTCCTCCTTGATGCCGATGTCACCGGTGCGGAACCAGCCGTCCACCACCGCCGCCGCCGTCGCCTCGGGGTCGCCCTCGTACCCGTCGAAGACGATGGGGCCGCGCACCACCACCTCGCCGCGCTCGCCCTCGGGGAGCAGCCGGATCTCGTCCAGGGTGGAGGCGTCGGCGATCTCGGCCTCGCAGCCCCAGACCGGGTGGCCCACGGTGCCCGGGCGGGT
This sequence comes from Kytococcus sedentarius, assembly GCF_041937525.1. Lineage (GTDB taxonomy): Bacteria > Actinomycetota > Actinomycetes > Actinomycetales > Dermatophilaceae > Kytococcus > Kytococcus sedentarius_A. Next base: position 2,524,776 of record NZ_CP169391.1, on the reverse strand, counting down.
GCCGTAGACCTCCTGGTTGACCGTCGCGGTCGGGGAGGTCTCGCTGAGGCCGTAGCCCTCGTGGACGTGCCCGCCGAAGCGCTGCTCGAAGCCCTCGAGCACCGCCACCGGCAGCGAGGCACCGCCGGAGACACACAGCCGCAGCGGGCCGATCTCCGCGCTGTCGGGGGCCTTGCCGGCCTGCAGCAGGTGCACGAACATCGTGGGCACCCCGAAGAAGCCGGTGGCTCCCTCGGCGGACATGAGCGCAGGCAGGCCCGCGGTTCGAACTGCGGCAGCAGGAGCAGGGTGGCACCCACCCGCAGGGTGGTGTTCATGGCCACCTGCTGGCCGAAGACGTGGAAGAGCGGCAGCGCGCCCATGATCACGTCGTCCTGCTCGAAGCGGTTGGAGTCGAAGGCGTTGTTGAGCACGTTGAACATGAGGTTCAGGTGCGTCAGGCGGGCGCCCTTCGGCCGGCCCGTGGTGCCGCTGGTGAAGAAGATGACCGCCACGTCGCCGGGCTCGCGCACCGCGTAGGTGTCCACCTGGCCGTCGTGGCCGGTCAGCGACTCGATGGGGTGCACGCGCGCCCCGGTGGCCGCGCCGGTGGCCTGTGCCACCTCGGTCATGGCGGCGTGGTGCAGCAGCAGCTCGGCGCCGGAGGCCTGCATCAGGTAGGAGGCCTCTCGCGGACCCAGCAGGGTGGGCACGGGCACCACGGTGCCGCCGGCGGTCAACACCGCGTAGTAGGCGGTCACGAACTCCACGGTGTTGGGCGCCAGCACGCCCACCCGGGTGCCGGGCCCGACGCCCTGCTCGGCCAGCGCAGCCGCTGCCGTGCGGACGTCGTCCCACAGCTGGCCGTAGGAGACGCGCCGCTCCCCCTGCACCAGGGCGGTCTTCTCGGGCCACCGCCGCGCGGAGTGGGAGAGGATGCTGGCCACGGACATCGTGGTGGTCATCGTGTCGGTCGTGCTCATGGGACGTACACCGCCTTCATCGTGGCCACGCAGGCCGGCTTGTCGGAGTTCTCGAGCTCCACGGTCACCGTGGTGGTCACGCGGGTGCGGCCGTGCTCGTCGACCGGCGCCACCTCGGTGAGGTCGACCAGGGCGCGCACCCGGGCGGGCACCGGAACGGCCGTGGGGAAGCGCACGGAGTCGCAGCCGTAGTTGATGCCCATGCTCACCCCATCGATCCGGTAGGTGGTCGCGAGGAGAGCGGGCAGCAGCGACAGGGTGAGGAAGCCGTGGGCGATGGTGCCGCCGAAGGGGCCGGCGGCGGCGCGCTCGGGGTCGGTGTGGATCCACTGGTGGTCGCCGGTCGCCTCGGCGAACTGGTCCACGCGCTCCTGCGTGACCTCGATCCAGTCGCTGGTGCCGAGGTGCTGCCCCTCCAGGGCGCGCAGCTCGTCCAGCCCGTCGATGGTGCGGGCGCTCATGCCTTCGGCCCTCCTGCCACGTAGAGGATCTGGCCGGAGACGAAGCCGGCGTCCGGCGAGCAGAAGAAGGAGACGGCGGCTGCGACGTCCTCGGGACGGCCGGTGCGGCCCACCGGGATCTGGGCGGCGGCGCCCGCCACGAAGTCCTCGAAGGGAACGCCCACCCGCTCTGCGGTGGCGCGGGTCATGTCGCTCTCGATGAAGCCCGGCGCCACCGCGTTGCAGGTCACCCCGAAGCGCCCCAGCTCGATGGCGAGGGTCTTGGTGAGCCCCTGCATGCCGGCCTTGGCTGCGGAGTAGTTGGCCTGGCCGCGGTTCCCCAGGGCGGAGGTGGAGGACAGGTTCACGATGCGGCCCGCCCCGGCCTCGACCATGTGGGCCTGGCAGGCGCGGGTCGCCAGGAAGGCGCCGCGCAGGTGCACCGAGAGCACGGTGTCCCAGTCGTCGGCGGACATCTTGTGCACGAGGTTGTCGCGCAGCACGCCGGCGTTGTTCACCAGCACGGTGGGTGGGCCGAGCTCGGCGGCCACGCGCTCGACCGCGGTCTGCACGGAGGCCTCGTCGGCCACGTCGGCGCCCACGGCCAGGGCGCGGCCACCGGCGGCCTCCACCTGGCGGACGGTCTCGGCGCCGGCCTGCTCGTCCAGGTCCAGGACGGCCACGGCCATCCCGTCCTGCGCCAGGCGCAGGGCGACGGCCTGCCCGATGCCGCGGGCCCCTCCGGTCACCAGGGCGATGCGCCCCTCATCGGTCGGTGTCGTGCTCACGTGGCCACTCCTCATCGCGGTCGACGGTCAGCTCTGACTGTATGCTCAGGCCACACTAAGCGCTCGCTCAGCAGCAGACAAGGGGTGATCGAGATGGCGTCCGAGGCGATCCTGCAGGCGGCCACCGAGGCGTTCGCCGAGGTCGGCTTCTCCGGTACCAGCACGCGTGACATCGCCACGCGGGCCGGCATGAGCCCCGCGGCCCTGTACGCCCACTTCCGGTCCAAGGAGGAGGTGCTGCACCAGATCTCGGCGCTCGGCACCCGCCGGGTGCTCGATGGGGTGCTCGCCGCCTCCGCGGCCCGGGTCACCGCACCGGAGCGCCTGGGGGCGGTGGCGCACGAGCTGACCCTGTGGCACGCCACCTCGTGCGTGCGGGCGCGGGTGGTCAACTACGAGCTCGCGCACCTCACACCCGAGCACCTGGCCGAGGTGCGCGCCCTGCGGCGGCAGATCCACGAGGTGGTGCGCAGCATCGTGGAGGCCGGCACGCGCACCGGTGAGCTGCAGACCCAGGACGCGTCGCTCACGGCCACGGCCGTGGTGTCCATGTGCGTGGACGTGGCCCGGTGGTTCCGGCCGGACGGGGCGTGGTCCGCCGAGCAGGTCGCGGAGCACCACCAGGAGATGGCGCTGCGGATGGCGGGGGCTCAGCCGGGCGACTGACCGGCGTTCGCCTGACGCACGCTCGGGCCATCGATTGGGTGTGCACAGCACAGCGCCCCGCCCACCAGGTGGTGGACGGGGCGCCGCGACGACAGGGCTGCGGTCAGACGCAGACCCTCAGGTCGCCCAAGGCGATGAACTGCCAACCGTCAGCCGTAGGCGCCGAGTAGGACAGGGTGAAGGTGGTGAACCCACCGGCGCCGGTGGTGGTGAAGGTGTTCTTCACCGCAGAGGTCTCACTCGACTCGAGCTTCGCCGTGCGGCTGTATGTCTGATCGATGGCGGCAGACGTGCGGTTGAGGGATGTGAGGTTTCCGCTGACGGTCGTGGGCTGATCGAACGCGAGGGTGTCGGTGTATGGGACTGCTGAGGGTTTGGTTGACACCTGATCTGTGGGGACGTGGGTCCCTGCTGGAAGGATGTCGCCATGCCTGCACCTCACCCCAAGGAGTTCCGTGACGACGTGGTCGGTGTCGCCCGTCGTGGCGAGGCGTCGATCGCGCAGACGGCGAAAGACTTCGGGATCTCGGAATCAACCCTGCGCAACTGGCTCCGCCAGGCCGACATCGAGGACGGCGCCCGTCCGGGCGTGACGGTGGCCGAGTCCGAGGAGGTGCGTGCCCTGAAGCGTCGCAACCGCCTGTTGGAGCAGGAGAACGAGGTCCTACGCCGAGCAGCGGCGTACCTGTCTCAGGCGAACCTGAAGCTGGGCCAGTCCCCAAAATGACCTTCCCGCTGGTCCGTGACCTTGCCGATGACGGAATCCCCGTCACGGTGGCCTGCCGGGTGTTGAAGTTCTCCCCCCAGGCGTTCTACGCCTGGTGTGCCCACCCGGTCAGCGACCGGGATCTGGTGGATGCCTACGCGATGAACGCCGCCTATGAGATCCACGCCGATGACCCCGGTCTGGGGTATCGGTTCATCGCTGACGAACTCGCCGCGGCCGGCCATGCCCTGTCTGAGCGACGCGTGTGGAAGATCTGCCACCAGGGGCAGATCGCCTCAGCGCACTCGGTCACCCGGGGCCGGTGGAAGAAGCCCGGCCCGCCGGTCCACGACGACCTGGTCCGGCGTGAGTTCACCGCTCAGGGTCCGAACCGGTTGTGGCTGACCGACATTACCGAGCATCCCACCAGTGAGGGCACGTTGTACCTGTGCGCTGTCAAGGACGTCTGGTCCAGGCGGATCGTGGGGTACTCCATCAATGACCGGATGACCTCCCAGCTGGCCGTCGACGCCCTGGAGATGGCCATCGCCCGCCGGGGCCGCGACACCACCGCCGGGTGCGTGGTCCACGCCGACAGGGGCAGCCAGTTCCGCTCCCGCCGCTTCGTCGCGGCACTGCACCGGCACGGCCTGATCGGGTCCATGGGGCGTGTGGCCTCCTCGGCGGACAACGCTGCGATGGAATCCTTCTTCGCGCTGTTGCAGAAGAACGTCTTGAACAGCCGTCGCTGGGACACCCGGGAGCAACTGCGGCTAGCCATCTTCACGTGGATCGAGCGGGCCTACCACCGCCGGCGGCGCCAGCGAGCCCTGGGCAAGACCACCCCGACCGAGTTTGAGACCATCTACTGGCCCGCACAAGCGGCCTGAAACACCAAACCTGAAGTGTCAACCAAACCTGCAGCAGTCCCTATCGGTAGTGCGGGTCGGCCGTGGATCGGGTGAAGTCGTACACGTCCAAGGACACGGAACTCACCGGTGCCGGGAAGGTGAACTCGACCTTGGTGGTGGTGTTGTGCCCGATGTTGAGGATCAGCCCCGGAGCCTCCGCCGACACACCCGCGATGGAGAAGGGGCGGCTCAGGTCCCTGCCCGCCTGTTCCCCCTGGTACCCGACCTTCATGTTGAACGCTTCGCTGTAGAAGCCGGTCGACGCGGTGTTCGTCCTCGGGTTCACGGTGCCAGGATTGCCCGTGGCCGAGGTCTTGATAGTCACAGGGAACGGGGTGGCGCACTCCACGTCGGACGGTGTCGTCGTTCCCGTGGTGGGCGTCTCACCCAGTGCGAACTGGCTCCACTCCATCGTGTGGCAACCGGCGCAGGTCGACGCTGCGACAGCCGGGGCAGCGGTGGCCATCGCGATGGCCGGGACTGTCCAAGCAGCGCCCTTCGCGATCGCGCGACGGCTCGGCTGGTGGGCGGGGTGGGCAAGCATGAGACACCTCCACGGGCGGGGTCGAAGAACGGCTGGGCGGGGCCGAATGAACCCCACGGGGAGAACCAAGCGTTTTCCTCAACCTTTGCGCAAGTCCGTTCGTGACCCTTCATGACACCCTCAACCCGGTGCGGTGATTTCGGTGTGCGTGAGGGGCAGCCGGGCAACGGATTTGTGACCCGATGGCCGGTTGCGCCCCTGACATGTCTGGTCCGTCACACCGGGGGCGAACGACGTGACGCTCCCCCTGAGCGCGAGGCCCCCTGACGGAATCCCCCAGCCCCGGGCCGCCCAGCGCATAGGATCGCCGGAGCACCCCAGATGTCAGGAGACGACGTGCCCCAGAGCCCCGCAGCAAGCCCCGACGCCCCAGCGTTCGACCTGGTGATGGTCGGTGGCGACATCGGCGTCTACGCCCTCGCCCGCGCCTTCAACGAGCGCTACGGCACCATCCCCACGGTCGTCTCCCGCGTCGAGACCGGGCCGGTGATGCGCTCGGAGATCATCAACCACCACCTCATCGGCGAGGACAAGACCTCCGACGAGACCATCGACGAGCTGGTGCGCATCGGCAAGGAGCACCACGGCCGCCACCCGCTGGTGCTGCTGACCAACCAGGACACCATCGTCCGCATGGTGATGGAGCGGGTCGACGAGCTCTCGCCGTACTACACCATCCCCATGCCCGGGGTGGATCTGCTGGACCGCATCAGCGACAAGGTCCAGTTCGCCGAGGCCTGCGCGGAGCTGGGCATCCCCCACCCCGCCACCCAGGTGCTCGACTTCGCCGGCTCCGCAGACGACTCCTGGACCGCGCCCGCGGTGGAGAGCCCCTTCCCCGTGGTGGCCAAGCCCGCCACCACCAGCCAGTACGAGACGCTGAAGTTCGCCGGCAAGAAGAAGGTCTACTTCCTGGACACCCAGGCCGAGTACGACGACATGGTCCGCGTGCTGCGCGCGGCCGGGTTCACCGGCCAGTTCCTGGTGCAGCAGCTCATCGGCGGTGACGACACCTACATGCGCTCGGTGACCGCCTACCGTGACCGCAACGGCGAGACCACCCTGCTGTGCAGCGCCCACGTGCTGCTGGAGGAGCACTCCCCCACGGCCCTGGGCAACCCGGCGGCCATGTTCACCACCGCCCTGCCGGAGCTGTGGGACTCCGCCGTCAAGTTCCTGGACCACATGGACTACCAGGGCTTCGCCAACTTCGACGTGAAGGTCGACCCGAACGACGGCACCGGGTACTTCCTGGAGATGAACTCCCGCATCGGCCGCAACAACTACTACGTGACGGCCGCCGGCGCGAACGTCGCCGAGTTCGTGGTGACCGACGTGGTCGAGAACAGGCGCCACGCCCCGGTGCGCGTGGAGAACGAGATCCTCTACACGGTGCTGTTCAAGCCCTTCCTCATGCGCTACGTGCTGGACCCCGAGCTGCGCCGCCGCGTGAACAAGGCCGCGTCGAACGGCATCCACCACCCGCTGTGGAACCCGCGCCGGGACTCGCTGTGGCGCCAGGGCTACACGGTCGTGGCCATGCTCAACCACATCCGCAAGTTCCTGAAGTACTACCCGAAGCCCAGCTCGCACGGCTTCTGATCCCTGTTCCGATGGGGTGAGCCGCCCGCCGTGGCGGGCTCACCCCATCGAGCCGGTCAGGGGGTGTCCACCCACTGCTCCGGTCCGGGCTCCAGGACGCCCCCGCCGCTGGTGGTCGCCGCCACCAGCGCCGCGAGGGCGTCCTGCTGGTCCGGCGGCGTGGCGACGTGGAGGGTGGCGCGCTCGGCGTAGTCGGTGCCGGTGACCACGAACCCGGCGGCCCGCAGGTCGTTCTCGATGCGGCCCGCATCGGCGTGCGCGACGGCCAGGGCGTGCAGTCGCACCAGGTGGCGTTCGCGGGGTCGGGCGTCCTCCAACGCGGCGCGCACCGCATCGCCGTAGGCGCGCACCAGACCGCCGGCCCCCAGCTTGGTTCCCCCGAACCAGCGGGTCACCACGGCCGTGACGTCGCGGTAGCCGGAGCCGCGCAGCACGTCGAGCATGGGGGTGCCGGCCGTCCCGGCGGGCTCCCCGTCGTCGTTCGAGCGCTCGATGCGCCCGTCCGGGCCCAGGATGAACGCGCTGCAGTGGTGGCGCGCGTCGTGGTGGGTGCGCCGCTCGGCCTCGATGACGGCGCGGGCCGCCTCCTCGGAGTCGCTGGGGGCGATGCGGCACACGAAGCGCGAGTTCTTCTCCTCGATCTCGCCGTGGGCGTCGCGGGCGAGGGTGCGGTAGGAGGTGACGGGCATGGGGTCAGCGTAGGCGCGTCGCCCCGCGCACTTCCGCACCCCCACCAACCCCCCTCTACTACACGGGATCGCAGTTCTAGGATGGCCGCATGACCATGCATCTGGCTGCTCGCACCCGCACCCTCGCCGCCGTGGGGGTCACGGCGTTGGCCCTCCAGCACGGCGCGACCCCCGCCCTGGCTCACGACGTGCTGGAGGGCTCCGAGCCCGCGGCCGGGGAGACCCTCTCCGAGGCGCCCGAGGAGCTGGTGCTCACCTACAGCGACGAGGTGCAGAAGGTGGGCAACCGCGTCTCCGTGGCCGACGCCTCCGGAGAGGTCGTGGCCGAGGGCGAGCCCACGGCGGACGGCCCGGTCGTCACCTTCGACCTGCCCGAGCACCTCGAGGACGGCACGTACACCTCCACCTGGCGCGTGGTCTCCTCCGACGGACACCCCATCTCCGGCACCACGGACTTCACCGTGGCCGCGGACTCCGGCGGCGAGGACGGCTCGGCGGACGCCAGCTCGACCGAGGAGTCCCCCGCCGCCACGGAGTCCGACTCGGTGGCGGCCACCGAGAGCGCCTCGGGCTCGGACGAGGCCGACGCCTCCGCGGAGCCGACGGAGAGCGCCACCACCGAGGCCACCGCCTCGCCGTCCGACGACGCCGCCGACGCTCCGCAGCAGGACGACGAGGCCTCCGGCGGTATGAATGCCACCACGTGGGTGCTGTTGGGCGCGGTGGCGCTGGGCCTCCTGGTGGGGGGCGGCCTGATGCTGCGCCGTCGCTGACGGACCACCGCCCGGCCAATTGTTCTCGACCTGTGACCTTCTGACCCTGTCCTCGGGCAGGGACGCATGGAACACTGGCCGGCATGTCTGACAACGTTGTGGCGACGACCACGCACGCGGCCGCGCCCGAGTCCGCAACCCACGGGGCCGATGACGACGGCATCAAGAAGCACCGGATGAGCCCCGCGGCGCACGCCGCCCTGTTCATCGTGCTGGGCATCCTGCTGACCCTGTTCATCATCGGCATCTGGCCGCTGATGGAGGTGCTCGGCAACGACGTGGACACCTCCAAGCCCTGACCTGCACGAACGGTTCGCCGACGGGCGAGCCCAGCCACCGGGTCGGGGGTCGGTGTTGTAAACTCTGCGGCACGACATATACGAACCCCGGGGCCGCTACGCCTCGCAGGACATTCGCGTGACGCCGCACCTTTCAGGACTGTAGACGCCACGCGATTGACATGTGTAGCGCGATGCCGCTCCGCCAGACCGGTTAGGGGGTCACGCCATGGGGCGCGGCCGAGCCAAGGCAAAGCAGACCAAGGTTGCTCGGGAGTTGAAGTACTACTCCCCCGACACCGACCTGAGCGCGCTGGAGAGGGAACTGCGCGCCTCGTCGGACCGCGAGTCCTCCCGCAACGGGTACTCCGGGTCCTCTGACGAGGAGGACGACGAGGACCGCTGGACGGGCAACGACCGCTGACCAGCAGGCACCACACCGCGAACGCCCCCGACCACCGGGGGCGTTCGCGCGTTCCGGCTCAGGCGTGGTCGCCCACCAGCGCCGCGGCCCCGCCCTCGACGCCCTTGGCGCCGGTGACCCAGTCACCCGTTGCGACCCGGCCGCCCAGACCCGCCTCGGCGGACGCGTGCACCTCACCGGCCACCCAGGCGTCGATGCCGTGGCGCGCCAACAGCTCCACGGCCGTGTCCACCGCGTCGGTCGGCAGGAGCGCCACGAACCCGACCCCCTGGTTGAGGGTCTTCTCCATGTCGGCGCGCTGCACCCCTCCCCAGCGCTGCACCGCGTCGAACACCGGCGCCGGCGCCCAGGTGGACCGGTCGAGCGCCGCGAAGAGGCCCTGCGGCATCACCCGCGCCAGGTTGGCGGCCAGTCCCCCGCCGGTCACGTGGCTCAGGGCGTGCACCCGGGTGGCGCGCACGACCTCCAGCAGCGGCAGGGTGTAGATGCGCGTGGGCTCCAGCAGCTCCTCCCCCAGGGTGCGCCCGAACTCGGGCACGTGCTCCTCCAGCCCCAGGCCGGCGTGCTCGACCACGCGGCGCACCAGCGAGTAGCCGTTGGAGTGCAACCCCGAGGAGGCGATGCACAGCACCGCGTCCCCCTCGGTCACGCGCTCGGGGCCCAGCACGTCCGGGGCGTCCACGACACCCGTGGCGGCGCCTGCCAGGTCGTACTCGTCCGGCGCCATCAGCCCCGGGTGCTCCGCCGTCTCGCCACCCACCAGCGCCACCCCCGCCAGCTCGCACCCGCGGGCGATGCCGGACACGATGGCGGCGATGCGCTCGGGCTCCACCGACCCGGTGGCGATGTAGTCGGTCATGAACAGCGGCTCGGCGCCGCAGACCACGATGTCGTCCACCACCATGGCCACCAGGTCCTGCCCGATGGTGTCGTGCTGGTCCAGGGCGCGGGCGATGGCGATCTTGGTGCCCACCCCATCCGTGGAGGTGGTGAGCAGCGGCCGGGTCATGCCCTGCAGGGCGCTGGCGTCGAACAGCCCCGCGAAGCCGCCGATGCCGCCGACCACCTCGGGGCGGGTGGCGCGCGCCACGGAGGCCTTCATCAGCTCGACGGCGCGGTCACCGGCCTCGGTGTCGACACCGGCCTGCGCGTAGGTGATGCCGGGGGTGCTCTCGGGGTTGCTCATGGTGACCTTCTGCAGAGGGGACTCGGTGGGCGGGAGCGTGGCCCGGTGACCCGGGCTGCGGCGCGGGTCAGGGACGTCCGGGGTTCTGGGAGAAGTCGCGCACCTGTTGGGTGCCGACGTCGGTGGGGTCGGTGGCCCGGGCGGCACGCTCGAGCTCCAGCCACTCCTTGCCGGTACGACCGTCGGTGGGCAGCGCGATGGGGTACTCACCGGTGAAGCAGGCGGTGCAGAGCCGGTCGGCGGGCTGCTCGGAGGCCACGACGATGTCCTCGACCTCCACGTAGCCCAGCGAGTCCGCCCCGATGGAGGTGCAGATCTCCTCCACCGACATGTTGGCGGCGGCGAGCTCCGCGCGGGTGGCGAAGTCGATGCCGTAGAAGCAGGGCCACTCCACCGGCGGGGAACTGATGCGCACGTGCACCTCGGCCGCCCCGGCCTCGCGCAGCATCTTCACCAGGGCGCGCTGGGTGTTTCCGCGGACGATGGAGTCGTCGACCACCACCAGGCGCTTGCCGGCGATGACGTGCTTGAGCGGGTTGAGCTTCAACCGGATGCCCAGCTGCCGGATGGTCTGCGTGGGCGAGATGAAGGTGCGCCCCACGTAGGAGTTCTTCACCAGACCCAGCCCGTAGGGGATGCCGGACTCCTCCGCGTACCCGATGGCCGAGGGGGTGCCGGACTCGGGCACGGGCATGACCATGTCTGCCTCCACCGGGTGGCGGCGGGCCAGGGCACGGCCCATGTCCACGCGGGCGTCGTAGACCTCGCGCCCGGCGATCTTGGTGTCGGGACGGGCCAGGTAGACGTACTCGAAGATGCAGCCCTTGGGCTCGGCCGGCGCGAAGGTCCGCGACTCCAGCCCGTCGGAGTCGATGGCGATGAGCTCGCCCGGGGCGACCTCCCGCACGAAGCTGGCGCCCACGATGTCCAGGGCCGCCGTCTCCGAGGCCACCACCCACCCGCGGCTCAGGCGCCCGATCACCAGCGGACGGACGCCCTGCGGGTCGCGGGCGGCGTACAACCGGTTCTCGTCGAGGAAGACCAGCGAGAACGCACCGCGGACCGAGGGCAGGACGCGCAGGGCCCGCTCCACCACGCTGCCCTCGCCGGTGCTCAACAGCGAGGAGAGGATGGCCGTGTCGGTGGTGCTGCCCCGCCCGAGCTCGCCGGCGGCCTTGCTGACGTCGCCGTCCAGGATCTCCTTGAGCCGGTCGAGCAGCTCGGCGGAGTTGATGATGTTGCCGTTGTGCGCCAGCGCGAGGGTGCGGTCGTCCGAGCCGGCCAGGGTGGGCTGGGCGTTCTCCCAGACCGAGGCCCCGGTGGTGGAGTACCGGGTGTGCCCGATGGCCATGTACCCCTTGAGGGGGCGCAGCACCTGGTCGTCGAACACCTGGGACACCAGCCCCATGTCCTTGTAGACCCGCAGTGAGGACCCGTTCGACACCGCGATGCCGGCCGACTCCTGGCCGCGGTGCTGCAGGGCGTAGAGCCCGTAGTAGGTCAGCGTGGCGACGTCCTCGTCGGGGGCCCACACCGCGAACACCCCGCACTCGTCCTGCGGGAGCGCCTCGTCGGGGAGCAGATCATGGGACAGACGGCCATCACCTCGGGTCACGCCGCACATGGTCCCACAGGGTGGCGCACCTCACGCACGGGCCCGATGGGGGGAGGGCGCCGCCCGCAGCGTTCGGCCGGGCACGTACCGTGGAGCCGTGCAGGACAAGACCCAGGACCTCCCCCCGAAGAACACCGCCCCCGAGCCCGCCCCGGTGCACCGGGCGCCCCGCGTGCTGCCCTTCGTGCTGATCGGCACGCTGCTCGGCGTCGTGGTGGCCGGCCTGGTGACGGTGATGGGGCCGGCCTCCCCCATGTACTCCCCCGGCCGTTCCTTCGCCTTCCTCGCCGTGATGTTCGGCATCGCGGGGCTGCTGCTGGGCGGGGTGGTCTTCGCCCTCGTCGACGCCCTTGCGCTCAAGCGGCGCGAGCGCAACACCCGCTGAGGCCCCCTCAGACCAACGGCAGGTACGCGTCCAGCTCCGCACGCTGGCCGGAGGCCTGCACCGCACCGGAGCCCACCGCATCGGCCCACTCCAGGCGCCCCGTGGCCAGGGCGAGCCAGGTGCCCGCATCCATCTCCACCACGGCCGGCGGCGTGCCGCGACGGTGCGTGGAGCCCTCGACGCACTGCACCACACCCAGCGGCGGCACCCTCACCTCCACGGAGCGCCCCGGTGCCCGGGCTCCCAGCTCCTCCAGGGTGAAGCGCACCGCGGTGGCGAGCACCTGACGGTCCACCGCCCCCGCCTGCTCCCCCTCATCGTGCCCCGCCCGGGCGGCGAGCCACTGCCCCACCGCCGCGTGCCCCGCGGAGGGGTCGATGCGGCGGCGGGGCGGCACCTCAGAGCGCCTCGCGCTCGATGGGGCAGCTCATGCAGCGGGGCCCGCCGCGGCCACGGCCCAGCTCGCCACCCTCGATGGTGAGCACCTCGATGCCCTGGCTGCGCAGGTAGTCGTTGGTGACGGTGTTGCGCTCGTAGCCCACCACCACGTTCGGCTCCAGCGCCAGCACGTTGCAGCCGTCGTCCCACTGCTCGCGCTCGGCGGAACGGTCGTCCTGGTCGGCGGCCAGCACGGTGATGGAGTCCACCCCCATCGCGTCGGCGATCGCCGCGTCCAGGCGCTCGGGCTCGTTGTGGGTGACCGTCAGACCGGCCTCGGGGCCCTCGCCGTCGGCGCGGAGGGTCCAGCTCTGCATCTCCGGCAGCAGCTGGTACCGGGTGAAGGTGGTGGGGTTGAGCATGGTCATGACCGTGTCGAGGTGCATGAGCGCCCGGGCCTTCGGCATGTCCAACGCCAGCACCGTGCTGGCCTGGCCCGAACGCAGCAGGTTGCGCGCCACACGCTCCACACCCTGCGGGTTGGTGCGCTCGGACATGCCCACCATCACGGCACCGTTGCCGAGCACCAGCATGTCGCCGCCCTCGGTGGTGGCCGGACCGCTGGCCAGGCCGTCGTTCCAGTGCTCGAAGTCCGCCTCGGCGAACAGCGGGTGCCAGCGGTAGATGGCCTCGAAGTGCACCGTCTCGCGCCGGCGGGCCTTCTTGTGCATGGAGTTCACCGAGACACCGCCGAACATCCACGCGGAGGTGTCACGCGTGAACAGGTGGTTGGGCAGCGGGGCCATCACCATCTCGCCCTCACCCAGGGACGAGAGGAACAGGCTGGTGGACCGCGGCAGGCGCTCCCGGAGCTCGCTCTTGCTGAGGCCGCCCACCAGGTAGGTGGCGAGCTCCTCGTCGGACATGGCCTCGAAGACGCCGCGCAGCTCGTCGGCGGCCTGCGGACCCACCATGCGCTCGTCCAGCGAGTTGTCCAGCACGTGCTTCTTGGCGTCCGGCACGGCAAGGGTCTCGCGCAGGAGGTCGGAGAACTCGTGCACGACGACGTCGCGGTCCTCCATGACGGCGCGGAACTGGTCGTGCTCGGCCTGGGCCTTCTCGAGCCACAGCACCTCGTCGAACAGGTAGCGCTCACAGTTGGTGGGCGTCAACCGGCTCATCTCGAGCCCGGGACGGTGCACGATCACCTGCTTGAGCTTGCCCACCTCGGAGCCAACGTGGAACGGCATGGAGAGATCCTTCCTCTCCCGGGCGGGCACAGGGCGGCAGCAGCCGACCCTGCGGCGGGACGCCGACCCCCGTCGGGCCAGCAGGTCCCGGCTGCCCGGGGTGCATGTCGCGTGCAAGGATCGCACGTATGAAGGCCACCGTGATCCACGCCCCCGGCGACGTCCGCCTCACCGAGGTCCCCGACCCCCGCGTCGTCCTGCCCACCGACGCGGTGGTGCGCGTCGTGGCCAGCTGCGTGTGCGGCTCCGACCTGTGGCCCTACCGGGGTGCGAATCCGGTGGACGAGCCCCGCCGCATCGGCCACGAGTTCGTCGGCGTGGTCGAGGAGGTGGGCACGGAGGTGGGCGGCCTGCGCGCCGGGCAGTTCGTCATCGCCCCCTTCGTCTGGTCGTGTGGCCAGTGCCAGGCGTGTCGATGGGGTGTGCAGACCTCGTGCGCCGACGGCGGCGGGTGGGGTGGCCCGGACCGTGACGGGCACTTCGTGGACGGCGGGCAGGGCGAGGCCGTGCGCGTGCCCCGCGCCGAGGGCACCCTGGTGCCGGTCGACGGCATCGACGACTCCGTGGACGAGCGCCTGCTGGCCTCCCTGCTGACCTGCTCGGACGTGATGGGCACCGGGTGGCACGCGGCCCTGGGCGCCGGGGTGCAGCCCGGTGAGACCGTCGCCGTCGTGGGTGACGGCGCCGTGGGCCTGTGCGCCGTGCTGGCCGCGCGGCTGCAGGGTGCCGAGCGCGTCATCGCCATGTCGCGCTATCCCTCCCGGCAGGCCGTGGCACGCGAGTTCGGTGCCACGGACGTGGTGGAGGCCCGCGGGGACGAGGGCGTGGAGGCGCTGCGCGAGCTCACCGACGGGTGGGGCGCCGACCGGGTGCTGGAGTGCGTGGGCACCCACGACGCCATGCTGCAGGCGATCCGCTCCACGCGTCCCAGTGGCTCGGTGGGCTACGTGGGTGTGCCACACGGCATCGAGCTGCCGATCGAGCTGATGTTCCGGCGCAATGTGAACCTCGGCGGCGGCGTGGCCCCGGCGCGGGAGTACGCGCCCATGCTGCGCGACCGGGTGCTGGCCGGGGAGATCGAGCCCGGCAAGGTCTTCGATGCGGTGATGCCGCTGGCGGACGTCGCGCAGGCCTACACGGCCATGGACGAGCGCACCGCCATCAAGGTGATGCTGCGGCCGTGATCGGCCACCGGCTGGTCGTACGCCCGGAGCGGCCGGGTGACCGCGAGGCCATCGGGCGCATCCGCCACGACGTCTACGCCCGGGAGCTGGGTCAGCACGCAGAGAACGACAGCGGGGTGCTCACCGACGCCCTCGACCCGCTCGTGGAGTACCTCGTGGCGCAGCGGGACGATCGGGTGGTGGGCTTCGTGGCCCTCACCCCGCCGGAGGCCGGGCGGTACTCGCTGGAGAAGTACCTGCCCCGCACGGAGCTGCCCGGACCGCCGGGACCGGGGACCTGGGAGATCCGGCTGCTCACCACCATCGCCGCCGAGCGTGGGGGCCGGGTGACCGTGGCGCTGGCGCTGGCAGCCCTGCGGTGGATCGAGGCGCGCGGCGGGCGGCAGGTGATCGGCATGGGGCGCGGGCCGCTGATGGCCATGTACGCGCGCTGCGGCCTGCGTGGGACGGGACAGCTGGTGCGCGCCGGGGCGGTGGAGTTCGAGGTGATGGCGTGCAGCATCGAGGACTCCCGGGCGCAGTACCGGGCGCAGCAGGGATGGATCGACGCCGCCGTGGCCGGGGTGGACCTGTGCCTCGATGCCGTGCGCGCGGTGGATGGCGGCACGCCCGTGGAGCCACCCCCGCCGACGTGCCCGCCAGCCGCGCCCGCCTACCACGGGGGTGCCTTCTTCACGGCGATCGGGACGGACCTGCGCACCCTGGACCGGCGGGACGACGTGGTGCCGGCTGACGTGCTCGATGCCTGGTTCCCTCCTTCCCCGCGCGTGGTCGATGCGGTGACCGAGCACCTGCCGTGGCTGGCCCGCACCTCCCCGCCCACGCACTGCGAGGGGGTGGTGCGCCTCATCGCCGACCGATGGGGTGTGCCCACCGACTGCGTGGTGCCCGGGGCGGGCTCGAGCGACCTGATCTTCCGGTGCCTGCCGCAGTGGGTGCGGCCCGGCGGCAGGGTGGTGCTGCTCGACCCGACCTACGGGGAGTACCGGCACGTGCTGGAGCAGGTCATCGGGTGCACCGTCCAGGGTGTGCCGTTGCGGGAGCAGGACGCCTTCGCCGTGGACCTCACCCGCGACCTGTCGCCCGCGGAGCTGACGGACGTGGACCTCGTGGTGCTGGTGAACCCGAACTCCCCCACCGGTCAGGTGGTGTCGCACGCGGAACTCATCGCCTGGCTGGATGAGGTGCCCGCCGACACCCGCGTGTGGGTGGACGAGACCTACCTGCCCTACGCCCAGTCGCTGGCGCAGGGGCACGCGTCCCTGGCCGCGGAGGCCGTCGGGCGCGAGAACCTGGTGGTGGTGACCTCGCTCTCCAAGGCGTGGGCGCTGTCCGGCATGCGGGCCGCGCACCTCATCGCGCACCCGGAGGTCGCGGCGCAGGTGCGGGGGCTGACGCCGCCGTGGGTGCTCTCGCTGCCCACGCAATTGGCCGTCATCGAGGCCCTTGGCGACCCGGAGTACTACACCGGGCGCTGGGCCCTCACCCACGAGCTGCGCGCGGAACTGGCTGCCGCCCTGGAGGCGCTCGGCCTGCGGGTGGTGCCCCGGGCGGTGGCGAACTACCTGCTGGCCCGCCTGCCGACCGGCGCGAGCGCCGACCGAGTGGTCGCCGCCGCCCGGAAGCAGGGCGTCTTCCTGCGGGCGACCACGGGCATGGGGCCCGCCCTGGACGGCGACGCGTGGATCCGCACCGCGGTGCGCAGCCGACAGGAGAACGACCGCATCGTCGCCGCGGTGCGCCACGGCCTGGAGGTGCGCTGATGGGGCGGAGGCGCGAGCGTCGACGGGGCCCGGGGCGGGCGGCAGAGCCCGATCCACTGGCCGATGCCGACGAGCTGCCCGCCCGCATCGGCTTCGAGGGGGCCGAGAGCGGCGGCGTGGTGGTGGTCCGCGACGGCCGACCGCAGTCCCACGTGGACCTCGAGGACCCGCTGCGACTGGAGTTCCCGTACATCGCCCACCTGGCCGCGGTGCTCGACCTCGTGGCCACGCCCGCCGCGCCGGAACGGGTCGGCGTGACGCACGTGGGCGGGGCCGGGCTGACGCTGCCGCGCTACGTGCAGGCGACGCGGCCGGGATCCCCGCAGATCGTGCTGGAGCCCGACACCGCCCTGACCGATGCGGTGCGCGCCCGCCTGCCGCTGCCGGCGGGTCACCGCATCCGGGTGCGACCACAGGACGGCCGCACCGGGGTGGCGGGACTCAAGGACGCCAGCGCCGATGCGGTGGTGGTGGACGCCTTCGACGAGGGGCTCGTGCCCGCCGACCTGCTGACGCCTGCGTT
Organism: Kytococcus sedentarius; assembly: GCF_041937525.1. Lineage (GTDB taxonomy): Bacteria > Actinomycetota > Actinomycetes > Actinomycetales > Dermatophilaceae > Kytococcus > Kytococcus sedentarius_A. Next base: position 2,507,709 of record NZ_CP169391.1, on the reverse strand, counting down.
CGCGGCCGACTGCCGTCGGGTTCTCGCACCCGGGGGCGTGCTGGCCATGAACGTGGCCGACGAGCCCGGACTGGCCCGCACGGGCGAGGTGCTGGCGGCCTGGGCCGACGTGGGCTGGCAGCGTGAGCAGCTCGCCCTCATCGGCGCTCGGGAGGTGTTGAACAGCCGGCGGGGCGGCAACGTCGTGGTCGTGGCGAGTGACGCTGCGCCGGGATGGGCCGGGGCGCTGCGGCAGCGGGTGGGGCGCTCGGCACTGCCCACGGAGGTGCGCGCCGGCGCCGAGCTGGCCCGCTGGGTGTGAGGAAGCACAGCGACAGTGTGAGGAAGCTGTGCTTCCCCTGTGGGGCACGCGGCCTAGGTTTCGAGGAACAGCCCCGGCGCGCAGGCGCCCCCACGAAACGAGATGGCCATGACCAGACCCACCCGCACCCTCGCCGGCCTGTCAGCGCTCACCCTCGCGGCGACCGGTCTGGCCGGTTGCTCGAGCTCCTCGGAAGGACCCCGGGTGGCTGTCTGGGAGACGCCGTGGGGTCACACCGACAAGGGCTTCGAGGCCCGCTTCGATGTCGTCGACGACTGCCTGGTGGTGGAGGTCGAGGGGACGCAGTACCTCGCCGTGCTGCCGGGAGGCAGCGAGGTCGGCGACAGCACCATCACCGCACCTGGCGACGAGTACCCGGTCGGCGAGCAGGTCACGGTCGGCGGGGCCGCCTTCGCGCTTGACGAGGCACGGGAGGTCACCGAGCTCTCCGTTCCGTCGGAGTGCGGGGACAAGGCGACGACGGTGTGGCTCGTGACCTGACCCGAGTGGACCGGCCGGACCTGACCTGAGTGGACCCGGTGCTGCCGGCGACCCCTGCGTGGGACGATGCCGGACATGACGACGCCCGGTGACCGGACCACGCCCCGCTCCCTGCCGCAGAGCGCCAAGCTCGCGGACGTGCTGTACGAGATCCGGGGGCCGGTCAACGCCGAGGCCCAGCGCATGGAGGCCGCCGGCGAGCACATCCTGAAGCTGAACATCGGCAACCCCGCCCCGTTCGACTTCCCCCCGCCCAGCGACATCGTGCGCGACATGATCGCCACCCTGCCGGTCTCCCACGGGTACTCCGAGTCCAAGGGCATCCTCTCGGCCCGCCGCGCGGTCGTGGACCGCTACAACGAGACGCCCGGGTTCCCCGAGGTGGACGTGGACGACGTCTACCTGGGCAACGGCGTCTCCGAGCTCATCATGCTGCTGCTCAACGCCCTCCTGGACGACGGCGACGAGGTGCTGGTGCCCTCGCCGGACTACCCGCTGTGGACCGCGGCCACCTCGCTGTCCGGCGGGCGCCCCGTGCACTACCGGTGCGACGAGCAGGACGGCTGGAACCCGGACGTGGCCGACCTGGAGGCCAAGGTCAGCGAGCGCACCAAGGCGATCGTCGTCATCAACCCCAACAACCCCACCGGCGCGGTGTACGGCGACGAGACGCTGCGCGCCATCACAGACGTGGCCCGCCGCCACGGGCTCCTGCTGTTCGCCGACGAGATCTACGACCGCATCACCTACGACGACCTGCCGGTGACCAACCTGGCCACCTTCGCCCCGGACCTGCTGTGCGTCACCCTGTCCGGCCTGAGCAAGACCTATCGGGTGGCCGGTTACCGATCCGGGTGGATGGTGATCACCGGACCGCGCGACCACGCCGCCGGTTTCCTGGAGGGCGTGGAGCTGCTGACCTCCACCCGGCTGTGCGCCAACGTGCCCGGGCAGCAGGCCATCCAAGCCGCACTGGGAGGCAAGCAGTCCATCGAGGACCTGCTGCTGCCCACGGGGCGGCTCACCCGCAGCCGTGACGTGGCCTGGGAGGGGCTCAACGCCATCGATGGGGTGAGCTGCGTCAAGCCGACCGGCGCCCTGTACGCGTTCCCGCGGTTGGACCCGGAGGTCCACGCGATCCACGACGACCAGCAGTTCGCGCTGGACCTGCTGCGCAGCGAGAAGATCCTCATCACGCACGGTTCGGGCTTCAACATCCCCACCACGGACCACTTCCGCGTGGTGACGCTGCCGCATCCGGACGACCTCGCGGTGGCCGTGGAGCGGATGGGCAACTTCCTGGGCTCCTACCGCCAGGCCTGAGGGGAGCCCCCGGGAACGACCGCAGCACCGCACGCGGGGCGTGGGGGTCCAGCGCCTCGTCAGTCGAGGAGCGCCTGGATGCCCAGCAGCGCCCCCACCACGGTGCCCACCAGGGCCAGCGGCATCGCCGTCAGGGCGAACGCCATGAACGCACCCGTGCTGCCGGCGCGGCGGAACCACAGGCCACACGCCAGCGCAGCACCCGCGGCGATGAGGACCAGCGGCACCCACAGGAGCGCCATGCTCGTCTCCACCAGGGCACCGTGCAGAACCAGTCCCGCCACCGCGATGACGGTGCCCAGTGCTGCCAGCACCGCCAGCCCCTTGCCGAGTGCGGGGTTCACGGGCGTCGCTGTGTCTTCCATGGGAGCACTCTGCACGCTGGTCGGGGACCGATGCCAGCCGCGGGTGTCACTGGTCCCCCAGCCGTTCGCGGACCGCCTCCTCCAGCTCGTCCAGCGAGGCGTACTCGCCCGGGGAGGTGGCCCGCGGCGTCACCACCCGGAAGGTGCACGGGGCGTCCTTCTCGTGGGTGACGTCCTTGAGCACGTACGCGAAGCCCTCCTTCGGCACCTCCACCTCCAGCGGATCCCCCGCCGGCGAGCCCGGCACCTCGTTCCAGAAGACCATCACCCTGCTCGGCATGGCGTCCTCCACCTCCTGGGCGCCCAGGCCGAGGAAGTCGTAGTGCAGCTGCACCTCCGTGTGGCGCGGGTGGTCTCCCTTCACCGGCTCGAGCACCCGGGCGATCACGGCCAGTGGCGGCTCACCCCCGCCGAGCCCGGACGCGGTCTGGTCCGCGGGCAGCACGCGCCCGGTGTGGACCACCGCAATGCCCTCGGACTGCGCCACCAGCTCGTCCAACGTGGCAACGGGGCCGTCCATCGCGTCGCGGCTGGTGACCATGTCCCCCAGCTCGGTGTTGTCGGGTGCCTGCTCGCACCGCTCCAGCTTCTCGGTGTGCTCATCACTGCCCACAAGGGAACACCCGCCCAGTGCCGGCAGCGTCAGCGCCGCGACCGCCAGGGCCCCGGAGCGCGCCGACCACCGCCCACCCAGCACCCTCCGCGGGGTGTTCACAGCCACCCCGGAACCAGCAGCCACGCGGAGACACCGGTGGCCACCAGCAGCGCCACCAGCGCCAGCCACCGTTCCTTGGCCCGCCAGACAGCGCCGATGAGGAAGGGCGGGAAGAGCAGGAAGGCGCCACCGAGTGCCGCCGCGACCGTGTCGAAGGGGCCCTCGGACTCCATGCTCATCTCCCCGCCGAACCCCTCCTGGACGCTGGAGACGACGGCCCACCCACCCCACAACAGGTGGGCGACGAAGCCGATGAGGAGCACCAGCATCACGGCTCCACCCACCAGCCGGAACAGGCCGCCTCCACGGGGACCGGGCAGCAGCGCCACCAGCAGGCAGGCGACCCAGACCACCAGGGCCACGGTGACCTGCGACCACTCCACACCGGCGGGCAGCGGGAGGTCCAGGGGAAGCGGAGTGCTCATGGGACGAGTGTGCGCCGCAGCAGCGGCCCACGGTGCGCGACGCGGTCAGCCCGTGGGTGGATTCTGCGCGCGGCGCACGCGCCAGCGCGATCAGCCGTTGACGAACCAGCCGAGCTCGGGCAGGGCCATGGCGAGCGTCACCATCATCGCCACGGTGAAGGCGCGGTCGGTGCGGGCCCGCCAGAAGGTGAGCAGCACGGCACCCACCGCCAGGGCACGAAGGGCCAGCACGGTCAGGTAGCCCGAGCCACCCCCGCCCGGCAGCGGCCCCTCGGCGAGCGAGGCGAAACCCACCCAGCCCAGGAACCCGACCACCAGAGCGGTCACCACCGCGGCCACCCCGCGCTTCACCACACCGGCCGGCTCGCTGCGGCGAGTGGCAGCGAAGACGGCCAGCGCGGTCACCAGGACCACCGCCACGGTGGGGACCACCAGGTCAGCAGGATTCACAACGCCTCCTCAGAGCTGGGTTCCCAGCACCAGCAACAGACCCAGCGCCGCGGCCACCATGGCGGCGGTGAAGCGGTGCGTGGTCCGCTGCCGGAAGAACATCACCGTCAGCACCACCGCGGGGACCAGCAGCACCATCAACGAGGCCGCGAAGGGCGCGTTCAGCGCCTCGAGGCCATCCGCGTCGTAGGTGCGTGCGAAGACGGTCCCCAGCATCGCGTAGCTGACGGCCACCAGCGCCATCACCGCCGCCGCGACGCCCACCATCCACACCGGCGCGGGGCGGCCACCGCCCCCGGCGGCGCGGCCGATCATCACGACCGCCAGGGCGATGAGGGCCGCCAGGGGCAGCACGACGACGTACACGTCAGTGCCCGTGCGCCTCGGCGATGGCCGCCTCCACCACAGCCTCGTCCCCGGACAGCAGCTCGCGGAAGGTCCGCTGGCGCGCCTCGGTGATCTCCGATGCGGTGAGCGTCACCTCCCCGGCTCCCGTCCCCACCCGCAGCGCGTCGCCACCGGTGGTGGCACCCAGCGCCACGGCCGGCACGCCGTGCTCCTCGGCCAGCGCGTCGAAGGCCTCGCGGTGCGCGGGATCCACGGCCACGAGCACGCGCCCACCGGACTCGGAGAACAGGACCGCCGCCGCGTCGAGCGCACCGTCGGTCGCGTCGAGCACGGGGTCGAGGTGCACGCGGGCGCCCACACCGTGGCGGGCCACACCCTCCGCGAGCGCGACAGCGAGGCCACCCTCGGAGAGGTCGTGCGAACCGGCCACCAGACCCTCAGCAGCGGCCCGGCCCAGGAGCTCGCCCAGCCGGCGTTCGGCCGCGAGGTCCACCTGCGGCGGGGTGCCACCCAGGTGCCCGTGGAGACCGGCCCACGCGGAGCCGTCCAGCTCGTCGCGGGTCTCCCCCAGGAGCAGCAGGTCCAGACCGGCCGCACGCCAGGCGGTGGGGATGCGACGGTCCACGTCGTCCAGCACACCCAGCACCGCCACCAGCGGGGTGGGGTGGATGGCGGTGTCACCCGTGGAGTTGTACAGCGACACGTTGCCACCGGTCACCGGGACACCCAGCTCCAGGCAGCCGTCCGCCAGGCCGCGGATGGCCTCGGCGAACTGCCACATGGTGCCCGGCTCCTCCGGGGAACCGAAGTTCAGGCAGTCCGAGACGGCGCGCGGCGCGGCACCGCTGGCGGCCACGTTGCGGTACGCCTCGGCCAGGCTCAGCTGCGCACCCGCGTACGGGTCCAGGTAGCTGAACCGGTTGTTGCAGTCCGTGCTCAGTGCCACGCCCCGGCCGGTGCGCTCGTCCACGCGGACCACGCCCGCGTCGTCCGGCATGGCGGCGGCGGTGTTGCCCTGCACGTAGCGGTCGTACTGGTCGGTGATCCAGCTGGCGTCCGCCAGGTTGGGGCTGCCCAGCAGGTCCAGCAGGGCCGCGCGCAGATCCACAGCGGCGGCGGGTCGCTCCAGGCCGGCGGCGGACACGGTGTCGGCGTTCACCGCATCGAGCCACTCCGGGCGCTCGAAGGGGCGCTCGTAGACCGGGCCGTCGTGCGCCACGGTGCGCGGGTCCACGTCCACGATGGTCTCGCCCTGCCAGTCGATGACGAGGCGACCGGTGTCGGTGACCTCACCCAGCCAGGAGTACTCGACCTCCCAGTGGGCCATGACGGCCTCGAACGCCTCGGCGTTCTGCGGCGTCACCACCGCCATCATGCGCTCCTGCGACTCGGACATGAGGATCTCGCCGGCGTTCAGGGTGGGGTCGCGCAGCAGCACGCTGGTGAGCTCGATGTGCATGCCGCCCTCGCCGTTCGAGGCCAGCTCGCTGGTGGCGCACGAGATGCCGGCGGCGCCCAGGTCCTGGATGCCCTCCACGAGGCCCTCGCGGTAGAGCTCGAGGCAGCACTCGATGAGCACCTTCTCGCTGAACGGGTCACCCACCTGCACGCTCGGTCGCTTGGAGGGGCCGTCCTCATCGAACGAGCCGGAGGCCAGCACCGAGGCGCCACCGATGCCGTCGCCACCGGTGCGGGCACCGAAGAGCACCACCCGGTTGCCCACGCCCGAGGCGTTGGCCAGGTGGATGTCCTGCTTCTTCATGGCGCCCACGCACAGGGCGTTGACCAACGGGTTGCCCTGGTACACCGCATCGAAACGCGTCTCCCCGCCGATGTTGGGCAGGCCCAGGGAGTTGCCGTAGCCGCTGATGCCGGCCACCACGCCCGGGAGCACCCGCAAGGTGTCCGGGTGCGCGGGGTCACCGAAGCGCAGGGCGTCCATGACGGCGATGGGGCGGGCCCCCATCGAGATGATGTCGCGGACGATGCCGCCCACGCCGGTGGCGGCGCCTTGGTAGGGCTCCACGAAGCTCGGGTGGTTGTGGGACTCGACCTTGAAGGTGACCGCCCAGTCGTCGCCGATGTCCACCACGCCGGCGTTCTCCCCGATGCCGACCAGCAGGTGCTCACGCATCTCCTCGGTCTGCTTCTCGCCGAACTGGCGCAGGTGCACCTTGGAGGACTTGTAGGAGCAGTGCTCGGACCACATGACCGAGTACATGGCCAGCTCGGCGTTGGTGGGGCGGCGGCCGAGGATCTCGCGGATGCGGTCGTACTCGTCGGCGGCCAGGCCCAGCTCGGCGAAGGGCTGCTCGGTCTGGGGCGTCTCGGCCGCGTGGGTGACGGTGTCGAGCTGGGCGTTGGGGTCGGTGGTGCTCATCGGGCCATCTCCCGCAGGACGGAGGTGAAGAAGGGCAGGCCGTCGGTGGAGGGGCCGTAGCCCTCCTCGACGCAGTGCTCCGGGTGGGGCATGAGGCCCACCACGTTGCCGCGCTCGTTGGTGATGCCGGCGATGTCGCGCAGGGAGCCGTTCGGGTTGTGCTCGAGGTAGCGGGCCACGACGCGGCCCTCGCCCTCGAGGGCGTCGAGCGTGGCGTCGTCGGCCACGTAGCCGCCCTCGCCGTTCTTGAGCACGATGGTGATTTCCTGCCCCTCGGCGTAGCCGGAGGTCCAGGCGGTGGAGCTGTTCTCGATGCGCAGGCGCTGGTCGCGGCAGACGAAGGTCTGGTGGTCGTTGCGGATGAGCGCGCCGGGCAGCAGGTGCGACTCACAGAGCACCTGGAAGCCGTTGCAGATGCCGAGCACGGGCATGCCGCGTCGGGCCTCGGCGATGACGCGGGTCATCATCGGGGCGAACCGGGCGATGGCGCCGCAGCGGAGGTAGTCGCCGTAGGAGAAGCCGCCCGGGAGGACCACCGCATCGATGCCGGTGAGGTCCTCGTCGCCGTGCCACAGGGCCACGGCCTGGCCGCCGGCCAGCTCGATGGCGCGGGCCGCGTCGCGGTCGTCCAGGGAGCCGGGGAAGGTGACGACGCCGACCTTCACGCCGTGGCCTCCTGCGCCGTGTCGGCCTCCAGCTCGGCCGCGGTCGCCTCACGGACGCTCACGACGTCCTCGATGACGGGGTTGCTCAGCAGCGTGGTCGCGGCCTCGCGGGCGGAGGAGAGCACGGCATCGGTGACCTCCCCGTCGACGGCGAGCACGAAGCGCTTGCCCTGGCGGACCTCGGTGAAGCCCTCGATGCCGAGCTTGGGCAGGGCGCCGGCGATGGCCTTGCCCTGCGGGTCGAGGATCTCCGGCTTCGGCATGACGTCGACGATGACGTGGCCCATGGACGCTCCTGGGGGACGTGGCGATCGGGCCGCTGACTGCGCACCCGCGTGCAGGCCGGAGTCTACTGGCGCAGTGCACCCGCCCGTCGCGAGCCCGTTGCGGTCAGAGGGGGCCGGTCCCCGCGGAGAAGTGCAGCTCGCGCTCTCCACACCGCATGTCGGGCGTGAACCCCTCGTCCTCGCCCGGGGTCCACCCGGTGCCACCGACCGCCAGCTCCTCCCCCGCGCGGACCACCTCCCCGCCTGAGAAGGTGATCTGCTCGCCGGGCGTGCTCGTCGCGCCCTCCGGGTAGACGGTGGTCGCCTCGGAGCCGTCGGCGCCCACGGTGTACCAGCACGCGTGGTCTGCGTCCCAGGTCAGCTCACCGATGATGAGGGGCTCCCCCTCGGCGTGGCTCGGCGGGTTGGTGTAGACCACCATCCCGTCGGACACCTGGACCGACGAGGGTTGCAACGCACCCAGGAGGCCGTCGCAGCCGGCTAGGCCGATGACTCCGGCGGCGGCGAGGCCGATGGTCAGGAGACGCGTGGTCATGGTTCCCCCCTCCGTCAGTGGTGAAGCCAGCGTGGCAGACCCTGCGCCCCACCCACCAGAGCGCTGGTCGGACTGTGCTCGACCTGTGATGAGGACCGCGCACCTCCTATGAGGAGGGTCAGCACTCGTCGGCGTCCGGTGGGGCGAAGGCACAGAACTCGTTGCCCTCCGGGTCGGCCAGGACCACCCAGCCAGGCTGTCGGTCGACGACCGTGGCACCGGCCGCGACCAGGTCGCCCTCCTCGCCCCAGAGGTCCGGGTGCACGCGGTTCGTCTCCACCTTCGGCTCGGGCACCGGCACGAAGACCCAGCTCTCCCACGGCCAGCCCTCCGGCGGGTCGACCCACCACCACCCGTGCTCCTCGTCGTGACCGAGCTCGCCGCCGATGACCCCGTGCCACCAGGTCGCCTGGGCCTGCGGGTCGGCGCAGTCCAGGACCAGCTCGTAGAACGGGTCCGCGGCGGGGTCGTCGCGGACGAAGGCGCACAGCTCGCCGCCGTCGGGGTCGCGCAGGATCGTCCAGGCGAAGGTGTCCGCGTCGGCGACGGTCGCCCCCGCATCGATCAGACGCTGCACCGATGGGGTGCTCACGTCCACGTGCAGCCGGTTCTTCGCCTGCCGGGGCTCGTCCACCCGGTTGACCCACACGGCCCGCTCGGGGGCGCCACCCCTCAGGAGGGCGCCGGTGGAGCGCTCCTCGCTGCGCAGGCCCAGCGCCACGGACCAGAAGCGGGCGGCGGCGGGGACGTCCAGCGCATCGAGGCAGAGGTCCTTGTAGCGGGCGATCATGGGCTCACGTTAGCCGGCGCCTTCCGGAGACGTCTGGCGATGGCGTCGACCTCGCGCAGCTCACCGAAGGCAACGGCCATCACGAGGTCGACGGCGTCGTCCGGTGCGAGGTTCAGCCGCAGACCCTGGTGGTCCAGGCGCACGACCACGGCCAGCAGTGCCAATCGCTTGTTGTCGTCCACCAGCGGATGGTGGGTGGCCACGGAGTGGAGCAACGCCGCGGCCTTCTCGGCATCCGAGGGATACGCCGGAGCACCCATCACGGTCAGGTAGGGACGCTCCGCGGCCGACGCGAGCGCCCCTCACGCTCGGCCAGCTCCGCCAGGGCAGCGTCCAAAGTTTCGTCGATGCGCAGTGTGAGTGCCACGACCCAGCGATACCGACGCCCGCCGGACCAGCCTGAAGCCGAGCGCCATCGCGTTCGGGCGGCTGCCGTTCCAGCTGCCGATGATGGCCCAGGCCAACCTGGCGCGCCACAAGGGCTGAGTCCGTTCAGTCGCCGTCCTGCCCCTGCGACTCCTCGGCACCCCGGGAGCGGATCTTCTCGGCCTTGGACAGGATGCTGCGCTCTCGCCGCTCCTGCAGCCGCCCGGTCAGCCCCTTCGCACGGCTGATGCCCTTCGCACGGGCGGCGTCAACAGCCGAAGCGGAGTCCTTCGCCAAACCGCGCACGGACTCCGTCCACGAGCGCTCCTGGCCACCCTCCAGCTCACCCAGGGGAACGTCGACGCGCTCGGCGAACAGCACCACCTCGTCGCGCACGGAGTTGACGCCGCGCACGGCCCGCGGCGCGGAGAGCGGGTTCACCACGCGCTGGGCGTTGCTCAGCTCGGCGGCCAGGGCAGTGGAGGCCATGATCTGCCGGAGGGCCTCGGCGAGCCGCGCCTCTCGGTCAGCACGCGCGCGTGAGATGCCGACGCGGTGGTCGTCCAGCTGGTCGGGCTCGGCCTCCTCGACCCGGGCCAGTTCCAGCAGGGCCTGACGCTCCTCCAAGCGGATCACCTGCGCAATGATGCCGAGCCAGAACGAGATGTCCTGGTGCAGGGTCGGGAACAGCTGGGCGGTGCGGTCGGGGTCACCCTTGTGCTTCTCCACCTGGCGGGCGATGGCGCGCAGCTGCTCGACCGACTCCACCTGGAGCGTGGAGAGGTGGATGGCGTTCGCCTGCACCTTGGACCAGGTCACCGCCGAGACGGTCCCGGTCTGCTCGTTCAGCGCGGTCGCCTCGTCGATGGTCAGGGCCACGCCCCCGAGCCGTCCCAGGGCAGCAGTGCGGTGCTGCTCCAAGAGCATGTCGAGCTTGGCGTCGATGACCTCGAGGTAGTCCTGGATCTCCTCGAGCATCTTCTCGATGGCCATCTTCGTGCCGGCAGCCGCCAGAGCAGCGGCGCTCGCCGGGGTGACCAGTGCCGCCTTCTCGAAGGTCAGGTGCTTGGCGATCGCCCCGCCGGAACCCCCGGCCGTGTCCTTCGCCCGAATCACCCCCGACGTGAGGTTCTCCAGCGACACCCCGTTGCGCTTGATGAAGTCCGCGGTCTCAGCATCGAGCCTGATGTACCGCCCACTCGTGGCCTGCACCGCGGACGCCCCGCCCAGGAGGGTGCTGACCGTGCTGAGCACCGTGGGGGTCATGGACCGGGTGGGTCGTGGCGATGCGGCGTCGAGGGCAGCGAGCGCGGACTCCGACCCGAGAACGAGCACGCCGTCGTCAGTGGCGTGGACCAGGACGGCGTCAGAACTCTGTGGCATGTCCCACATCATGCATGACGCCCCCGACAACCACCTCGACCCCACCATCCGGGTCACCGCCATGCCAACCGACGCCAACATGTACAGCGACATCTTCGGCGGCTGGCTGATGGCCCAGATGGACCTGGCAGCCAGCTCGGTGGCCTCCCGCCGGTCGCAGGGCCGAGCGGCGACCGTCGCGGTGGAGTCCATGAGCTTCCACCGCCCGGTGACCATCGGTGACGAGGTGACGGTGTACGCCTACCTGACCGGCTCGGGACGCACCTCGATGCGGATCTCCGCGCAGGCGTGGTCCCGTGCCCGGCACTCCGAGGAGGCACACGTCATCACCCGCGGGGAGTTCACCTTAGTGGCCACCGATGGCGACGGCCGGCCGCGCGCCCTGCCGGCTGGCGACTGAGCGGCTCAGCCGAGAGCCGCCCCCATCGCGGGATCGACGGTGTGCAGAACGCACCACGGACTGAACGCGAACGGGGTGGGCGGTCGGCGCGGTGCACACGGCGAAGGCCCCGCTCGCCTGAGCGGGGCCTTCCCAACGGTGGCTCCTCAGTGAAACGGTGAAACCCCAAGCTTTGAGTGTGCCGTCAGGGGCCCGTTCCCCCATACCCACCCGGCTGTCAACATCATGACCCACAACAGCTAGGAGAAGAACCATGCACATCATCCCGCGGCACGGAACCCTCCTTCTCGCTGCCGCGCTGGCGCTCACCGGGTGCAGTGGCCCGACAGAGCACCGTTCCCTCCACGACCTCAACGCTGAGAGCGCCGTTCACGTGGACTACGAACCGGTGGACACGGGGCCCGCTGTGGTCACGCACGCCACAGACGCTGCCGTCGTCCGTCTCACGGACGTGCACCCCGGCCACCAGCGGAAGATCCGTGGCGAAATCCGCTACGAGTTCGCATCCTTGACCGCAGAGGTGGTGGAGTCCCTGCACGGATCCAACAAGGCCGGAGAGGTGCTGCACCTCGAGATGATCCGGCCTGAGGGATCCGAGATCGAGAACCTCATGGTCCCCGGTGAGGACCCCGGCTCACCCTGGGCTGGTGCCGAGGGGGTCGAGGACGTCGCTCAGAGCATCAAGGAGAGCAGCTGACGCCCGCACTCCCGCCGGCGCGGCTCAGCGGAAGGACTGCCCCGTCAACCGCTCGTAGGCCTCCACGTACTTGGCGCGCGTGCCGGCCACCACCTCATCGGGCAGGGCCGGCGGCGGGGTGTCGGAGTCCTTGTCCCACCCCGAGGCGTCCGAGGTCAGCCAGTCGCGGACGTACTGCTTGTCGAAGCTCGCCTGCTGGCGCCCCGGCTCGAAGCCGTCCGCGGGCCAGAACCGCGAGGAGTCCGGGGTGAGCACCTCGTCGGCCAGCACGATGCGCACCGCGCCGGACGCGAGCTCCTCCTCGGTGACCGTGCGCAGGTCGCGCTCGGCATCGACGCCCTCCAGACCGAACTCCACCTTGGTGTCGGCCACGATGATGCCTCGCTGCGCCGCGATCTCGTGCCCCCGCCGCAGGATCTCCACGGTCAGGTTGCGGGCCGCGCGGGCCAGCGGGTGACCGATGAGGGTGCGCACCTCCTCGTAGCTGATCGGCTCGTCGTGCTCGCCGGCCGGGGCCTTCGTGGACGGGGTGAAGATCGGGTCGGGCAGCTCCGAGCCGTCCACCAGGCCCTCAGGCAGGCGCACACCGGAGACGCTGCCGGACTGCTGGTACTCCGCCAGCCCGCCGCCGGTGAGGTGGGCGCGGGCCACGCACTCCACGGGCAGCATCCGCAGCCGCTTCACGAGCACCGCGCGGCCGGCCACGGCCTCGGGCACGCAGGGCGCCTCGGTGGCCAGCACGTGGTGGGGCACCAGGTCGGCCAGCTGGTCGAACCACCACAGGCTCATGCGCGTGAGCACCTCGCCCTTGTCGGCGATGGGCGTCTCCAGGACATGGTCGTAGGCGCTGATGCGGTCGCTGGCCACCATGAGCAGCACGTCCTCGGCGGCGTACCCCTCGGGCAGCGGGGCGTCGGGGCCGGGTGCGTAGAGCTCGCGCACCTTGCCGGCGTGCACCAGCTCGTAGCCGGGCAGCTCGCGGGCGGCGGGGTCCTGGGTGCTCACAGCGTGATCCTTCCGGCCGCGGCCTCGGCGGCGATGTCGGTGCGGGCCCACCCACCGGGCAGGTCGATGAGGGACAGGGCGGCGTAGGCGTTCTCGCGGGCGTGCGCCAGGTCGGCGCCGCGGGCCACGACGTCCAGCACGCGGCCGCCGCTGGCCACCAGCCGGTCACCCTCGAGGCGGGTGCCGGCGTGCAGCACCACCGCGCCGCGCGCCTCGGCCTCGGCGATGCCGGTGAGCTGACCCCCCGGCACGGGGCTGGCCGGGTAGCCGTCGGCGGCGAGGACCACGACGCAGGCGGACTCGTCGGCGAAGGTGGGCTCGGCCGCATCGGACAGGCTGCCGGTCGCGGCGGCGAGCAGCAGCGGCGCCAGGGGCGACGTGAGGCGCGCGAGGACGGCCTGGGAGTCCGGGTCGCCGAAGCGGACGTTGAACTCGACCACCCGGGGGCCGGCGGCGGTGAGGGCCACCCCGACGTACAGGACGCCCACGAAGGGCGTGCCGCGGCGGGCCATCTCGTCGGCCACCGGCTGGGCGATGGTGCGGACCACCTCCCCTTCGAGGTCCTCCGGCGCCCACGGCAGCGGGCTGTAGGCGCCCATGCCGCCGGTGTTGGGGCCGAGGTCGCCGTCGCCGGCCCGCTTGAAGTCCTGCGCGGCGGGCAGGGCGCGGGCGGTGGTGCCGTCGAGCAGGCAGAAGACGCTGGCCTCGGGGCCGTCGAGGTACTCCTCGATGACGACCTGGCCCTCCTTGGCGATGCAGTCCCGGGCGTGCTGCTCGGCCTCGGCGCGGTCGGTGGTCACCACGACGCCCTTGCCGCCGGCGAGGCCATCGGCCTTGACCACCCACGGGACGGGCGTGCCCGCAGCGGAGGTGGCGAAGGTGTCGAGGGCCTCGGTGACCGCCGTCTCGTCGGTGCAGGTGCGGGCCTGCGCGGTGGGGACCTGCGCGGCGGCCATGACCTCCTTGGCGAAGGCCTTGCTGCCCTCCAGGCGCGCGGCGGCGCGGTCGGGGCCCAGGGTGGGGACTCCCGCATCGCGCAGGGCATCGGCGACGCCCGCCACCAGCGGGGCCTCGGGACCGACCACGACGAGCTCGGCACCCAGCTCCTGGGCGAGGGCGACGACGGCGGCCGGGCTGGCAGCATCGACGGCGCGGCACTCGGCGAGCTGCGCCATGCCGGGGTTGCCCGGGGCCGCGAAGAGTTCCAGCGGACGGGGGTCGACGGGGGCCGTGGAGCCGGCCGCGGGGTCGTGGGCGGAGGGGTCCGTACGGCGCAGGGCCTCGAGGATGCCGTGCTCACGTCCACCGGTGCCGATGACGAGGATCTTCACGGGCGTGACCCTATCGGCCCCCTCGCGCCGCACCTCGCGCACCTCGTCGCGGCGGACTTGGGCCCAGCTCAGGCCGGCAGCGATGCAGTGAGCCGCGGCAGCGCGTTCTCGACCGGCGCCGGCAGACCGCGGGGCGCGAACGGCTCCACTGCCACCGGTGCGCCCGTGCGCGTCCGTCGCCTCCACGTGCCCACGGCGTGCCCCTTGTGCAGGACCGTGCCCTTGAACATGCCGTTCTTCCCCGGCACCACGAGTTGCTCCTCCTGGGACGTCAGCACCGCCGCCCGGTGGCCGTACCCGAGGACGACCTCGTCGAAACCCGGCAGCAACAACGGCGTCGCGGTGGACCGCTGGCACTCGGCGTACCGGTCGGGCAGGCCCGGCGCCATCCAGTGGGTGCGGCCGTCGACCTCGGTGCTGGTCAGCTCGCCGCAGAGCTCCGCGAGCGCCGCCCGGGCCTCGGCCTTGGTGAGCTTGCTCCACCAGCAGAAGTCCTCCACCGGCACCGGACCGCGGGCCGCCACGTACCGGCGCAGCAGCTCACGCACCGCCTCCTCGCGCTCCAGCGTGCGTGGGGCGGTGACCCACTCCTCGGCGAGGACGAAGCGCTGCTCCTTGCCCGCCATCGGCCCCTGCACCAGGACCCCGCGCAGCGCCAGGTGGAACAGCAGGTGGTAGCCGCGCCCCGCGTCGGTCGCCAGTCCCGCCTCCTGCCACGCGGCCAACAGCTCGGCGCGCACCAAGCCCGATGCGGGGTCGCCCACCACCGCCCCCGCCAGCCGCTCCCGCGCGACGGCCTCCGCCCGGTCGATGGTGGCCGCATCGAGGCCCAGTCCGGCGCGCCGGCGCTCCGTGGACTGCAGCACCTTGGCCGCGGTCAGCTCCCGCACCCAGCCGGCGTCCTCGGCGGGCACCACGAAGAGCGTGCCCCGCATCGGCCAGGTGCGGACGATCTCGCCGGCGTCGAGGGCGGCGCGGACCTGGTCGAGCGAGCGGCCGGTGGTGCGCAGCGCGAGCGAGATCAGGACGCCGGGGAGGTCCTGCCCCTGCGCGGCGACGAGGAGGCGGGCCGCGTCGGTGGGCGTGGGCAGCGGCTCGACGAGCCCCTGCGAGACCAGCCGCATCCGCGCGACGGCCTCCAGGGTGGGTGCGGCGGGCATGCCACCGAGCCTAGCGGCCGGCGCGGACAGCAGGCCGCGCGCCAGCGCTACACCCGACTCGTGGCCTGGGTCAGCTCAGCCCGCCGGGGTGGGGACGAGGCCGTGGGTCCACTCCCCGCCCTCGAGGCGGTACTCCAGCCGGGTGTGGTTGCGGTCCTCACGGGCCTGCATGAACTCGAACTCCTCCGGCTGCAGGGCGTAGAGCTGCCAGTCCGGGTTCGGGCGGCCGGTGTAGCTGGGGCGCGCCTCCCAGTCGGCCTGGCTCGCGGCTTCGTCCAGGGCGTGGGCGGTGCCGGTGATGCGCACCTGGCGGCCCGCCGACCGCCACCAGAACAGCATCGTGCAGCGCGGGTCGTCCGCGAGCTCCATCCCCTTGCGGGAGGTGGAGTGCGTGGAGAACTGGTAGCCCGAGGCGTCGACGTCCTTGAGGATCAACGTGCGGGCCACCGGGGTGCCGTCGGGGCGGACGGTGCTGAACGACATCGCGTGCGGCTGGCGGTCCTCCTGCTCGAGGGCGTCCTCGAACCACTGCGAGAAGAGCGCGTTCGGGTCGTGCGGGGCGGCGTCGGGATCCAGAACGGGCAGGTCCGGGACGAAGCCGGGCAGGGCACGGAGCAGGGCGCGCAGGTCGGTCATGCCGCCGACGATACGCGGGCCCACCGTTGCGGGGCCGGGCTCGAGGGCCCACGCTGGCGTCATGGACGACACGGACACCCGCATCGAGTGCGTGCTGGGCGACATCACCACGCAGGCGGTCGACGCGATCGTCAACGCGGCCAACTCCTCCCTGCTCGGGGGCGGCGGGGTGGACGGCGCGATCCATCGCGCCGCCGGGCCGGGCCTGCTGGCCGAGTGCGAGGAGCTGCGGGCCGGGCCGCTGCCCGACGGGCTGCCGGTGGGCGAGGCCGTGGCCACCGGCGCCGGGAACCTGCCGGCCCGGTGGGTGGTGAACACCGTGGGGCCCAACCGTCGCGCGGGGCAGACCGACCCCGCCCTGCTGCGGGCCGCCTTCGCGAACTCGCTGCGCGTGGCCGATGAGGTGGGGGCGGCGTCCGTGGCCCTGCCCGCCGTGGGTGCGGGCGTGTACGGGTGGTCGGCGGCCGATGCGGCAGCGGCGGCGATGGGGGCGGCGCGCGAGTTTGCGGCAAGCGGGCCGGCATCGGTGCGGCTGGTGCGCTTCGTGTTGTTCAGCGAGGAGTTGCTGGCGGCGTTCGAGGCGGCGCGACAGCGCTGACGCAAGCCCGCTGAGACGGCGCCTCGTCAGCCGTCCAGGGCGTCCACCAGCGCCGGCAGCGCTCGTGCTGCGGTCGTCGGCCACACGTGGTCCGCGCCGTCCGGCAGCGTGGAGCCCTCGGGGTTGACCTCCACCACCGGCACCCCCGTGTCCCGCGCCACGCCGGGGATCGCCGCCGCCGGATACACCAGCCCGGAGGTGCCCACCACGACGACCAGCTCCGCCCACCGGGCAGCCTCCACCGAGATCTCCAGGGCGCCCTCGGGCAGCATCTCGCCGAACCACACCACCCCCGGCCGCACCAGACCCCCGCACCGCTCACACCGGGGCGGGTCCAGGCGCTCCACGGGCTCGGGCACCTCCGGGTAGCCGGCTGCCGACGGCATCCCGCACTCCGCGCACCGCAGGGCGAACAGGTCGCCGTGCAGGTGCGCCATCACCTCGGTGCCGGCCCGCTCGTGCAGGTCGTCCACGTTCTGCGTACTCACCCGCAGGTCCACCCCATCGAGCTGCTGCCACCGGGTGATCGCGCGGTGCCCCGCGTGCGGCTCGGCACGCCGCACGAGGGCCGCCCTCCAGGCGTACCAGGCAAAGCACTGCGCGGGGTCGGCCGCCCACGCCTCCGGGGTCGCCAGCTGCAGGGGGTCGAAACGTTCCCACAGCCCCGTCTGGGCGTCGCGGAAGGTGGGCACTCCCGACTCCGCCGAGGCCCCGGCACCGGTCAGCACCAGCACCCGCCGGGCCGACCGAGCGAGCTCGCCGATGGGGTGCGGCACCGCCGTCGTCCCCCCGCCCCGCCCGGCGGCCGGGTCACGCCCCATCATCGTCTCCCTTCCGGCGTTGCGACGAACAACCGCGTGGTCTTGTCGTAGTAGTCGTCGCTCGGGCCCGCGTCGACCATCCCCAGCCGCCGGCACACCCCCATCGAGGCGTGGTTCTCCGGGTCCGTCACCGCGACCACCCGCTGCAGGCCACTCGCCCACGCGTGCTCGAGCACACGGGCCGCGGCCTCGGTCACGTACCCGTGCCCGCCGTGGTCCGGGTGCTGGCGCCAGCCGATCTCCACGTCCTGCTCCTCCTGCGCACGGGGAGAGTCCTGGGAGAACGGGACGGGCTTGAACATCACGAGCGCCACCGGGGTGCCATCGGCCAGGGTGACGCACCAGAACCCGTGCACGGGATGGTCGGCCAGGGACATGAAGCGTTCGGTCTGGGCGCGGGTGGCCTCTGACGAGCGGGACACCTGCCCGGGGATGAAGCGCGCAATGCCGGGGTGCGTGTGCACCTCGTGCACGAACTGCTGGTCGTCGAGCGTGAAGGGCCGCAGCACCAGCCGGTCGGTCTCAAAAGTCTGCATGCCGCGACCGTATCCGCACCCGCGTAGACTTGGCCGTTCCGTTTTCCCGCAGGCAAGCAGGAGTCACCGCGTGAGCGCAGCGGCCGCGTCCGGCACCACCCCCGAGCCGGACCCCCAGAACACCCCGACCGAGTCCCCGGCGGAACCCACCCGGCCCGATGCGGTGACCTCCCCCGCGTCGAGCCCCTCGCCCACGTCCGACCCCTCCCCCGAGGGCGGCCCGGCCCCCGAGCAGGACCCCGCTGCGGAGCAGCTCGCCCTCGAGCAGGCGCACGTGGACCGCGTGCACGCCGAACTGGCCAAGGCCGCCGAGCGCGCCGGGCTGATCGAGGCCGAGGGCCTGGCCCGCGGGCGCACCATGCGCACCGGCGACGTCCGGGACGAGGAGATGTCCGGCCTGTTCGAACGCGACGCCCTGGTCTTCTCCTCCCACAAGCGCCGCACCTCCCTGGAGATGGAGCACGAGGGCCTCGTCTTCGGCCGCCTCGACCTCGACCACTCGATGCCGGACGCCGGCCCCGCCGAGGGTGAGACGCCCACCATCGAGGAGGTCCGCTACATCGGCCGCCTCGGCGTGCGTGACGACGACTACGAGCCGCTGGTGGTCGACTGGCGCGCCCCCGCGGCCAGCGCGTTCTACCGCGCCACCCCCGTGCAGCCCCACAAGGTGGTGCGTCGCCGGGTGTTGCGCTCGAGGGCCGAGCGGGTCATCGGCATCGAGGACGACCTGATGGTGGCCGAGCCGCCGGAGGACATGGTCGTGGTCGGTGATGGAGCCCTCATGGCGGCACTCACCCGCTCCCGCAGCGGGCGCATGCGCGACATCGTGGCCACCATCCAGCAGCACCAGGACGAGGCCATCCGCGCCGAGGCGCGGGGCGTCACCACCATCACCGGCGGCCCGGGCACGGGCAAGACCGTGGTGGCGCTGCACCGCGCCGCCTACCTGCTCTACACCGACCGGCGCCGCTACGAGCACGGCGGCGTGCTCGTCATCGGCCCCAGCGCCGCGTACACGGCCTACATCGAGCGCGTCCTGCCCACCCTGGGTGAGGACTCCGTCGCGCTGCGCGCCGCCGGCGACGTGGTGGACGGCCTCACCGGAGAGCGTCTCGACTCCCCCGTCGCCGCCCATGTGAAGGGCATGCTCCGCATCCGCAAGGTGCTCGCCCGCGCTGCCAAGGCCCCCGCCCCGGACGCCCCGTCCGAGCTGCGCACCTTCGTCAGCGGCCACGCCCTGCGCATCGACGAGCGCGAGCTGCGCCGCATCCGCAACACCGTGCTGCGCGGCGCCAAGCGCAACGATGCCACCGCCGCGGCCCGCGAGATGCTCTCGCAGTCCGCCTGGACGCAGGCTCGTTCCCAGACCGCCGGCGAGGTCCTGCGCGAGGACCGGGAGCGCTTCTTCAGCCGCTTCGAGGACTCCCGCGAGGTGGATGCCTTCATGGAGTCCTGGTGGCGCCCGGTCGACCCGCGCGAGGTGGTGCTCTGGCTGGCCGATGCCGACCGCGTGGCCGACTGGGCCCGCGACGTGCTGGACGCCGACGAGCAGGCCGCGCTCACCGCATCGATGCAGGTGGCCCTGGACACGGGCACCTGGTCGGTGGCGGACGCGGCGCTCGTGGACGAGGTGGCCGCCCGCATCGGACAGCCCCAGCTGGAGGTCGACACCGAGCGCGGCTTCTACGAGATCGAGGAACTCGACGACGCCAGCCAGTACGGCGTCGCGGCGCTGAAGGGCGGCGAGGGCCGCGCCGAGACCGAGTACCACCAGATCACGCCCACCACCGCGTGGGAGAAGCTGCTGTACGGCACCGTGGAACCGCCGGAGACCTACGCGCACCTGTTGGTGGACGAGGCGCAGGATCTCTCGCCGATGCAGTGGCGCATGCTGGGGCGGCGCGGGCGGACGGCGTCGTGGACCGTGGTCGGCGACGCCGCGCAGGCCTCCTGGCCCGATGCGGCGGAGGCGGCCGAGGCGCGCGACGAGGCCTTCGGCGCCAAGGAGCGCCGCTCGTTCCACATGGACACGAACTACCGCAACGCGCGGGATATCTTCGAGTACGCGGCGGAGTACATCCGCCGGCACGAGGCGGCTGCGGACATCCCGAACGCGGTGCGCGACACCGGCATCGAGCCCACCGAGGTGGCCGTGGCCGCATCGGGGCAGGACTCGGGCGCCTGGGCGACCGCGGCCGTCGAGGCGGCCACCGGCCTGCTCGATGAGGTGGACGGCGCCATCGCGGTGATCACCCCGGCGGCCCACCGGGTGGACGTCGAGGCCGCGCTGGAGCCGCTGCGGGGCGAGCACCCGCGGGTGGTGGCGATCGACCCCATGAGCACCAAGGGCCTGGAGTACGACGCGACCGTGGTGGTGGACCCCGAGGAGATCGTGGCCGAGTCCCCCGGCGGGGCGCGCGTGCTCTACGTGGTCTTCACCCGCGCCGCCCACCGCATGGTGGTGCTGACCGAGAAGTGAGGGTGGCCGGTGGCCATAGCCTCACTTGATCGACCAAGTGAGGCTATGGCGCGCCACCGAGCACCGGAGGACGTCCTGCGCAGCGTCCTGCCGATGGGTCACTCCGCCCTGGGAGGAAAGGCGTGCCACCCCATCGTCGGCTCACCCCGGTACTCGGGAAGCCGACCGGGGCTCTCGATGCGGCGCCACCCGGGGCGGCCTCCCGCAGTGGTCGTCAGCTGGACCGCCACGAGCACGTGTCCGTTCTCGTCCGTGACCTCGTGCCACAGCTCGCGCGCCAATCCCTTGAGCCCCTCACCATCCACCGCAGACAGCAGCGCGGGAACTCATGCGCCGATGCTCAGCGCTGGGGGGCCAGCTCGTGCCGCACGATGGACTGCTCGCGGCCCGGGCCCACACCGATCACGCTGATGCGGGTGCCCATGAGCTCCTCCAGGCGCAGCACGTAGTCCTGCGCGGCCTGCGGCAGGTCGGAGAACTCGCGGCAGTCGCTGATGTCCTCGGTCCAACCCGGGTGGTCCTCGTAGACCGGCTCCGCGTGGTGGAAGTCGCTCTGCGACATGGGCATCTCGTCGAAGTACACCCAGTCGCCCTCGGTGCGGCCGTCGCCCAGCCCGGAGGCGTCGGCAGCCGGCACGCGGTAGCCGGTGGCCACGCGCAGGGTCTCGAACCCGGTGAGCGTGTCCAGCTTGGTGAGCACCATGTCCGTCAGCCCGTTGACGCGCGTGGCGTAGCGGCCCACGAGCGCGTCGGCCCACCCGCATCGACGCGGACGGCCCGTGGTGGTGCCGAACTCGTGGCCGGCCTCGCGCAGCGCGTCACCGGTCTCGTCCTTCAGCTCGGTGGGGAACGGACCCTCACCCACGCGGGAGGTGTACGCCTTGAAGATGCCCACCACGCGGTCCATCCGCCCCGGCGCCATGCCCGACCCGGTGGACGCGCCCGCGGCCACACAGGACGACGAGGTCACGAACGGGTAGGTGCCGTGGTCCACATCGAGCATGGTGGCCTGGCCCGCCTCGAAGAGGACGGTCTGCCCCGCATCGAGCGCGCGCGTGATCTCCAGGCCGGAGTCCACCACCATCGGGCGCAGCCGGTCGACGTACGAGCGCAGCTCGTCCACCACCTCATCGACCTCCACGGCGCGGCGGTTGTACGTCTTCACCAACAGCTCGTTCTTGATGTCCAGCGCCGCCTCCACCTTCTGGCGCAGGATCGACTCGTCGAACAGGTCCTGGATGCGGATGCCGATGCGGTTCATCTTGTCCGCGTACGCCGGGCCGATACCGCGCCCCGTGGTGCCGATCTTCCGCTTGCCCAGGAAGCGCTCAGACACCTTGTCCAGCGTGGTGTTGTACGGCGCGATGACGTGCGCGTTGGCGCTGACCTTGAGCTTGCTGGTGTCCACGCCGCGGGCCTCCAGCGCCTCGATCTCCTCGAAGAGCACCGCGAGGTCCACCACCACACCGTTGGCGATGATGGGAGTCACCCCGGGCGTGAGGATGCCGCTGGGCAGCAGGTGCAGGGCGTACTTCTCACTGCCGATGACCACCGTGTGGCCGGCGTTGTTGCCCCCGTTGAACTTCACCACCAGGTCCACCCGCTCGCCGAGCTGGTCGGTGGCCTTGCCCTTGCCCTCGTCGCCCCACTGGGCGCCCACGATCACGATCGCCGGCATGCCGGCTCCCTTCGCCCCGCGCTGGTTCGCGTCCCCGGACGGTGCTTCCCGCCGGTGCACCGGCCGGCCTCGCCCTAGGGGACGCCGCACGGGAGCCGGTACCGGGGGAGTCTACCGAGGGGCTGCAGCCGCCCCTCTCCACCCCGACCGTGCGATCATGCCGCCATGACGCCGAACTCGGGGAGGCGGCTCCTCCACCGGTCCCAGATCGTGGGCGTCTTCTGGGCGCTGATGGCACTGCCCCTGGGGATTCTGCTGCTCCTCACCATCTTCCTGGGAGTCCTGGCCCTCCGCGCCGAACATCCCGCCGTCACCGCCGGCATGGGAGCCATCTGCCTGGTCCTCGTGGGCATCATGGTGTGGGTCGTGCAGAGCTTCCGGCAGCGCTTCGACGTGACCACCGAAGGAATCGAGATGCGGGGCATCCTGCGTACGGTGACGGTTCCCTGGGAGGAGGTCGCCCGCATCGAGGTGGACCGGCGCTTCTTCGCCCGCGGCGGCGTGGTGGTGGTGACCACCCGCGGACGCACCCACCGCCCCAGAATGACGTGGCCGCGGATGGCCCTGATGCGGGGCGAGACCCTCGCTGAGGTCAACCGGGCCTGGGAGTGGGGGTCCCCGCCGGCGCGCGCGGCCAGGGCGGCCCACCAGGAGCACCTGGCCCACCGGCGGGGCACCTGGCCGGGTGACACCGCATGACCGGCGCCTGGCTGTCCCCTCCCCCGTCCGATGCGGGGCGGCTGGTCCGCCTCGAACCCCTCACCATCGAGCACGCGCAGGGCTGGTTCGCCGCCGCCCGGGAGACCGGCCCCGAGGCGTGGCGGTGGCTCAGCCGACCGTTCCCGCACACCCTCGCCGACGCGCGGGGTGACGTCGAGGACGCGCTGGCGGCTGCCGCATCGGGGGTGCGTCTCCCCCTGGCCCAGATCGATGCGGTGAGCGGCCAGTTCGTGGGGACCACCTCGTACTACGCCCCGGACGAGCAGGTGCGGTCGGTCGCCATCGGGTACACGTGGCTCGCCGCGCGCACGCACGGGCGGGGGCACAACGCGGACAGCAAGCTGCAGATGCTGACGCACGCCTTCGAGGGCCTGGGCGCCGAGGTGGTGGTGTGGCACACCGACGCGCTGAACGCGCAGAGCCGAGCCGCCATCGAGAAGCTCGGCGCCCGGCACGACGGGGTGCTGCGGCACCACAAGCGGCGCCCGGACGGCAGCGTGCGCGACACGGCCTGCTTCTCGCTGCTGGCCTCCGAGTGGCCCGCGGCCCGGGAACGGCTGAAGGGCCGCGTCTCCGCGGCCCTCCCCCGGTAGGGGGGCGGGGTCAGGCGCCGGGGCGCTCGATGCCCAGCTCGCGTGCCGCCGTCGCCGAGGAGTCGGCCAGGAAGCTCGCGCAGCGCTGCTCCTCGTCGGTCTCCCCGATGAGCCCCGCGGCCCGCGAGAGCACCGCCAGGCACCGCAGGAAGCCACGGTTCGGCGCGTGCTCCCACGGCACCGGCCCCTGGCCCTTCCAGCCGGCGCGGCGCAGCGAGTCCAGCCCGCGGTGGTAGCCGGTCCGCGCGAACGCGTACGCCTCCACGGTCATGCCGTCCTCCAGCGCCGCCTCGGCCAGCTCGGCCCATGCGGCCGAGGAGGTCGGCCGCGCGGCAGCCACCATGCGGGCGTCCTGGCCCTGCTCCAGGGCAGCCGTGGCCGGGTCCTCGGGCAGGTGGGTCTCGGGGATGCCCAGCAGGTTCTCGCCGGCCATCAGCGGTGCGTCCCCGCGGAGCGCAGGTTCTCGCAGGCCGTCACCACGCGGGCGGCCATGGCCTCCTCGGCCACCTTGCCCCAGGCACGCGGGTCGTACTGCTTCTTGTTGCCCACCTCGCCGTCGATCTTCAGCACGCCGGAGTAGTTCTCCAGCATGTAGCCGGCCACCGGGCGGGTGAACGCGTACTGGGTGTCGGTGTCCACGTTCATCTTCACCACGCCGTAGTCCACCGCATCGGAGATCTCCTGCTCGGTGGAGCCGGAGCCACCGTGGAAGACCAGGTCGAAGGGCTTCTCGGCCACCGAGCTGTGCTGGCTGGCGCCGAACTTCTCCACCACGGCGGCCTGGGCCTGCTTCAGGATCTCCGGGCGGAGCTTCACGTTGCCGGGCTTGTACACGCCGTGCACGTTGCCGAAGGTCAGCGCGGCCATGTAGCGGCCCTTCTCGCCCATGCCCAGTGCCTCGACGGTGGCGATGGCGTCCTCGGCGGAGGTGTACAGCTGGTCGTTGATCTCGTTGGCCACGCCGTCCTCCTCACCGCCGACAACACCGATCTCGACCTCGAGGATGATGTCCAGCGCCCTGCAGCGCTCCAGCAGCTCCTGCGCGATCTGCAGGTTCTCCTCCAGCGGCACCGCCGAGCCGTCCCACATGTGCGACTGGAACAGCGGCGTGCCGTGCGTCTTGTACTCCTGCTCGGAGGCGTCCAGCAGCGGGCGCACGAAGCCGTCCAGCTTGTCCTTGGGGCAGTGGTCGGTGTGCAGCGCGATGTTCACGTCGTAGTTCTTCGCCACCTCGCGGGCGAAGGCCGCGAACGCGCGAGCACCGGTGACCATGTCCTTGACTGTGGGGCCGGAGAAGTACTCCGAGCCACCGGTGGAGACCTGGATGATGCCGTCCGACCCGGCCTCGGCGAAGCCGCGGATGGCGGCGTTCAGCGTCTGCGAGGAGCTCACGTTGATGGCCGGGTAGGCGAACTTCTCCGCCTTCGCGCGGTCCAGCATGTCGCGGTAGACCTCAGGGGTTGCGATGGGCATGTGGTTCTCCTCGGTTGGTCCGTCCAGGGCCGGGACACCGGTGCGGGCCCACGCCGAGCGCGGCCCGGCGCCGGTGCCGTGCGCTCGCCATCTTGTCAGAGCCGAAGGGGCGTCGGCACCCGCCCGCGTCAGCTGGGCAGACCGTGCACGTGCTGGCGCACCCACGCGTGCATGGCGATGGCGGCCGCGGCCCCGGCGTTGATGGACCGCGTGGACCCGAACTGCTCGATGTGGAGCACCGCCTGGCACCGCGCCTGCACCTCGGGCGTGAGTCCGGGCCCCTCCTGCCCGAACACCATCACGCACTCGCCCGGCATCGCGAAGCCCTCCAGCGCCACCGAGCCCGGCAGGTTGTCGATGCCGATCAGCGGCAGCCCCGTGCCCCCGTCCCGGCGCGGCGCGGCGGCCGCCCACGCGGCCAGCTCCTCCGCATCGGCATGGTGGAACTCGTGCTGGTAGCGGTCGGTGACCATCGCGCCCCGCCGGTTCCACCGCCGCCGTCCGACGATATGGAAGGCCGCCACGTTGAACGCGTTCGCCGTGCGGATGACCGAGCCGATGTTGAAGTCGTGCCCCCAGTTCTCCACCGCCACGTGCAGGGGGTGCCGGCGCGTGTCCAGCTCCGCGATCACCGCCTCCTGCCGCCAGTAGCGGAACTCGTCGGTCACGTTGCGACGGTCGCCCTGCTCCAGCAGCGCGGGGTCCAGGTGCGCGGGCAGCTCCCCCGCATCGTCCACGGGCCACGGCCCCTTCCACGGCCCGACGCCGACCTCTCGGCCGGCGTCGTCAGGGCGGTCTGCGGGGTGCTCGCTGCTCACGGCGTCACCCTGCCAGAACGACCCGCTCCCTCCGCTGCACGGCCTGCTCACGGTCCCGCTGCTCCTGCTCCTCCTGCGCCAGCCGCCGGGCAATGCCCGGCAGGCGCCACCCCGAGACCACCAGCAGCACCAGCGCGGCTGCACCGAGCGTCAGGAAGGCCGGGCGGGGGTCCATGACCGAGCCGATGACGGCGCCCACCCCGAGCGCGCCGACGGTGCCCAAGCGCGTGAGGCCACCCAGGCCCGCCATCACGGCACCGCGGCGCTCGTCCGGGGTGCTGGTGACGGTCACGGTGATGGCACTGGCCACCACGAGCGCCTGCATGACACCCAGGGCCACCTGACCCACCACGTAGAACCAGAAGTTCGGCGCCAGGCCGATCCACAGCAGCGCGACGCCGCCGGTGGCCAGGCCCGCCACGAAGGCCCAGACCCGCTTGGAGGGGGCCACGATGCGGGCGGTCATCCATGCACCGATCACGCCACCGACCGCGGCGAAGGCCTCGCTGGCCCCGTACTGCGCCTCGCTGGCCCCCAGCGGGCCACGCACCAGGAACACCTCGATGACGTTGGAGGCGCCCTGGGCCACCATGAAGCAGACCATCACGGTGACGATGACCGCGGCCGTGGGCACGGAGCGCACGGCCGCCACGCTGCGGGAGACCTGACCGAAGGGGGTGCGCCGCCAGAAACGGGCCCAGGCCGTGGCCTCGGCGGCCTTGCGGCGAGCAGCGTCGCGGGCCTCGCGCAGGAGCTCGTCAGCCGGGCCGCCACGGCGGGTGCGCACGGCCAGCGCCGGCACCATCACCAAGGCCGCCAGGGCCGCGGTGACCCCCAGGGCGACCGTGCCCGAGGTCCACCCCACGAGCACCCCGCCCACGGCAGCACCCAGCGGGCCGGCCACGCTGGTGATCCCCTGCTGCCACGAGGCAACCGCCCCCACCCGCTCCTCCCCCACGATGCGGGGAACCAGCGACTCCCAGACCGGGGCGTTGAAGGTGGACCCCGTCTGGAACACGAAGGCCAGCACCACCACCAGCGGGACTGCCACCCGCGCCGGGGCGAGGGCCACCGCCAGGGCCACACCGACGGCACCGAGGACCTGCACCAGGACGCCCAGCACCAGGATGCGGCGCGAGTCGTACTGGTCGGCCACCTCACCGGCGGTGCCCATGAAGAACAGGGCGGGCAGGGCCACGGCCAGCATGACGGCCGCCATGGCGAACGCCCCCAGACCCGAGGCCTGCACCCACAGCATGAGCGCCACCATCAGCATGCGCGAGGCCGCAGTCACCAGTCCCCGGCCGCTGATGACCCACGGCACGTCCGGCGTCCTCCAGAGAGAGGGCGCCGGGGTGCTGGGCGCGGAAGCGGTCAGGGTGGCAGGCATTTCCCCCGACCCTATTTCGGGACAGGGCGTCTGGAACCCGCGGCGGGTAAAGACTTGGTATGGATCTGCGGCGCAGTGATCTTCGCGCCGGTGCCCGGTCGGCTCGGGCAGCCGGGGTCAGCCCAGGCCGATGTCATCCAGGCCGAGCGCCGCGCGGTACTCCACACCCTGGGCCTCGATCACCTCGCGCGCCCCGGACGAGCGGTCCACGATCACCGCCACCGCCACTACCTCGGCACCGGCCTCGCGGACGGCCTCCACGGCGGTCAGCGGCGAGTTGCCGGTGGTGGAGGTGTCCTCCACCACGAGCACCCGACGCCCCTCGATGGAGGGGCCCTCGATGCGCTGCTGCAGGCCGTGGGCCTTGCCCGCCTTGCGCACAACGAAGGCGTCCAGCTGCCTCCCCTGGGCCGCGGCCGCGTGCAGCATGGCGGTGGCCACGGGGTCTGCCCCCATCGTGAGGCCGCCCACCGCATCGAACTCCAGGTCGGCGGTGAGCTCCAGCATCACGCGGCCCACCAAGGGCGCGCTGCGCCCCGAGAGGGTGACGCGGCGCAGATCGACGTAGTAGTCGGCCTCCGCTCCCGAGGAGAGGGTCACGCGGCCGTGCACGACGGCGTCGGCGGCAACCTGCTGGGCGAGTTCCTGGGCGGAGGCGCTGGTCATGCCCCGGAGGGTACCGAGTCCTCGTCCGACGCCCGGGCCTGCTCCCGCCGACCCACCGGCGCCGCCACCAGGCCCGCGGGGTCGCCCTCGGCGGAGTCCAGGGAACGGAAGGCCGGGGCGGGCTGCCCCTCAGCGGCTCGGCTCACCCCATCGGCCGGGGAGGAGGAGACCGAGCGGCGGCCGGCGCGGCGCGCACGCTCCCGCTCGTTGGCGCGAGCCAGGCCCGCCATCACCAGCCGGCGGGGAAGACGCGGCAGCACCAGGGCGGCCACCTTGTACTGCGCGCCGGGCACACAGGTGACCTCACCGGAGCCCACGGCCGCCAGGGACTCGCGCACCACCTGCTCGGCGGGCAGCCACATCCACTCCGGCGCGGAACCGAACTTGTCGCCGCTGCGCGCGTGGAACTCGGTGTGCGTGAGGCCGGGCAGCAGGGCCTGGCAGTGCACACCCGTGCCGTGCAGGTCGAAGGCGAGGCCCTCGGTGAAGCGGGTGACCCACGCCTTGGCGGCGCCGTAGCTGCCATAGGGAAGGAAGCCCGCCATGGAGGAGACGTTGATGATGACGCCCGCACCCCGCTCCTTCATGCGCACCGCGGCGGCCTGGCTGAGCACCATGACGGCGCGCACCATCACGGCCAGCGCGTCCTCCTCGTCGTCGATCTCGCTGCGCAGGAAACCGGTGCCCAGGCCGTAACCGGCATTGTTCACCAGCACCGTCACCGGGTTCTCGTCCTGCCGGATGCGGCGGGCCACCAGCTCCACCTGCGCGCGCTGCGAGAGGTCAGCCGTGAGCACCTCCACCGGCACGCCGTAGTGGGTGCCGAGGTGGATGGCCAGGGCCTCCAGGCGCTCGGTGCTGCGGGCCACGAGCACCAGACCGTGGCCCTTGGCCGCCAACTGCTCGGCGAACTGCTTGCCGATGCCGGAGGAGGCACCGGTGACCAGCGCCATCGGGTGGGAGGAGTTCTCGACCTGGGTCATGACGACACTGTGGCAGCCCGATGTGCCCCCCGCGCGCTGGGCACGCTGGGACGCGCCGCACGGGCAGGCAGTGGGGCCCGCCCGACCGGGGGGCTGACCTCCTACAGTGGCCCCGTGCGCATCGCGACCTGGAACGTCAACTCCCTCCGTGCCCGCCTCGACCGGGTGGCGGAGTTCCTGCAACGCCACGAGGTGGACGTCCTGGCCATCCAGGAGACCAAGGTCAAGGACGACAAGTTCCCCCGCGAGCGCTTCGCGGAGCTGGGCTACGAGATCACCTTCCACGGCCTGAACCAGTGGAACGGCGTGGCCATCGCCTCCCGGGTGGGGCTCGAGGACGTCACCGTGGCCTTCCCCGACCAGCCCGGATGGGGTGACGAGCCCGTCGTGGAGGCCCGCGCCCTGGGCGCCACGGTCGGTGGGCAGCCGCGCCCGGACGGCACGGAGACACCCCGCATCCGCCTGTGGAGCCTGTACGTGCCCAACGGTCGCGAGATCGACCACCCGCACATGGAGTACAAGCTGCGCTGGCTGGACACCCTGGCCGCCCACGCCGAGGGTTGGGCCGGCGAGGACCTGCCGCTGGCCCTGGTGGGTGACTTCAACGTGGCGCCGCTGGACACCGACGTCTGGGACATCGCGGCCTTCGAGGGCCTCACCCACGTGACAGAGCCGGAGCGCGCGGCCTTCCAGGGCTTCCTGGACCGCGGCCTGGTGGACGTGGTGCGCCCCCACACCGAGACCGACACCTTCACCTACTGGGACTACCAGCAGCTGCGCTTCCCCAAGCGCCAGGGCATGCGCATCGACTTCGTGCTGGGCTCCGCAGCCTTCGCCGAGCAGGTGACCGGCGCGTTCGTGGACCGTGAGGAGCGCAAGGGCAAGGGCGCCAGCGACCACGCCCCGGTCATCGTGGACCTGGACCCGACGACCGAGGGGGCGCCATGACCCGCCACACCGTCGCCGTCATCGGCGCCGGTTTCGGCGGCGTCTCGGTGGTGGACGCCCTGGCCCGCCACGGCATCCACGACGTCGTGGTGGTGGACGAGCGCGCCGGCATCGGCGGGCGATGGCTCGACCGTCTCGACCCGGGGGCACGCAGCCGCAGCTCCCTCAGCGAGTCCACCCTGCCGGACCACCCGCGCACGCGGGCGGAGTCGTCCCCCTCCGCGGAGGCGATGAGGGCCTACCTCCAGCGCATCGCGGCCTGGGCCTCGATGGGGGAACGTCTCCTGGCCGACCGGGTCACCACCGCCACCCAGGGCGAGGACGGTGCCTGGACCCTGGCCCTGGAGTCCGGTGACACGGTCGCCGCCCAGTTCCTGGTGCTGGCCACCGGCCTGGAGGGCGACCCCGTCATCCCCGAGATCCGGGGGATGGACGCCTTCGAGGGTCCGCTGCTGCACACGCACGTGTGGGACCCCACCGAGGACCTCGCCGGCAGACACGTGGCCGTCCTGACCCACCCCACCACCGGGCACCTGGCACCGCTGGATCACGTGCACGCCGCCGCGGCCCTGGCCGAGACCGCGTCCCGCGTGACCGTCTTCTCCCCCGACCAGCCCTGGATCCTCCCCGAGCGCCCCTCCACCGACCCGGTGGACCTGTTCCTGAGCAACGCGCGGGTCCGTGCCGCCGGGAGCCGTGCACGCAGGATGAACCAGGTGGTGCGCGCCGCCCTGCCGGCCCCGGCGCAAGCCCCTTGGGAGGTCGCCGAGACCGTCCTGCGCCCCTCTCCCATGCCGTGGCAGCGCGCCATGCACGACGCCACCCACCTGGCCCGCCAGCACCTCGACCCCGTCACCCTGGAGCACCACCACGCCTCCACACCGGTGTCCCGCGGGACGGTGCGCTGCGAGACCTGGTTCCACGGGGTGGCCCGGGACCGACTGCACCTGCTCCGCATCGGGATCCACCGCATCACCCCCGATGCGGTGGTGGACGTCAACGGCACCCGGCACCGGGTGGACGCCATCGTGCTGGCCACCGGCACCGAGCCGGCGGGGCCGGGATCCGGCATCGACGGGCTCGACCCCACCACCGG
This sequence comes from Kytococcus sedentarius, assembly GCF_041937525.1. Taxonomy (GTDB): domain Bacteria; phylum Actinomycetota; class Actinomycetes; order Actinomycetales; family Dermatophilaceae; genus Kytococcus; species Kytococcus sedentarius_A. The sequence goes on along the minus strand of NZ_CP169391.1, from coordinate 2,476,847 downwards.
CGGGCTGCTGGCCGAGTGGTCCCCGCACCTGGGGACGATCGGCCGGGTGGCCAACCTGATGGTGACCGGCGGCCCCGCGTCGGACCTCCCCGTCGGGGGCGACGCCGAGGTCTTCGGGGCGCGGGCGGACCTGGTGGCCCGCCTCGTGGCGGCCACCGTGCACCGGGGCGCCCGCACCGTGCGTGCCACCCCCGACGCCGTGGGGCGCTGGGAGCGCCGCGTCACCGGGTTGCAGGGCGAGGCGGGGCTGGAGCGGGATCCCGGGGCGATCATGTGGCCCGGTGTGCGCCGCGACCTCGTGCGCCTGCTCCGGGGCGACCCCGACGACTTCGTCCTGGGCTGAGACGCCGCCCCCCTGGGCACTCTGCCGGAGCCACGGACCGGCCCTGCGTGAGGTGACTCATGGCGGCCTCGGGATGCGAGACCCCACCCGAAGGGCGAAGACTGGGGGCATGAACGAGCAGCCGAAGAACTCGACCACCCCCGCCGTCGACCCCGTCACCCGCTTCGAGAGCATCACCCCACCGGAGCAGGACCAGGACTTCCCCGGCCTCGACACCGAGCTCCAGCCGACCCCGGACCTCGGGGAGGACAGCTACCGGGGCACCGGGCGTCTTGAGGGCATGAAGGCCCTGGTCACCGGTGGCGACTCCGGCATCGGTGCCGCCGTCGCCATCGCCTACGCCCGCGAGGGCGCGGACGTGGCGATCAACCACCTGGCGGCCGAGCAGTCGGACGCCGACCGCATCATCGCCCTCATCGAGGCCGAGGGTCGGACTGCCGTCTCCATCCCGTCCGACCTGACCACCCGGGAGGCGTGCGACGACGTCATCGAGCGCGCCGCCGAGGGGCTCGGCGGGCTGGACATCCTGGTGAGCAACGCCGGCAAGCAGGTCTCCGTCCCGGAGATCACCGAGATCACCGACGAGCAGTTCGACCTGACGATGAAGACCAACGTGTACGCCATGTTCTGGCTCTGCCGGGCGGCGGTGAAGCACCTGGGCAAGGGCGCCTCCATCATCATCACCACCTCGGTGCAGGCCTACTCCCCCAGCGAGCACCTGCTCGACTACGCCACCACCAAGGCGGCGGAGAACGCCTTCGGCAAGGCGTTGTCCAAGCAGCTGGCGCCGAAGGGCGTCCGGGTCAACCTCGTGGCCCCCGGGCCCATCTGGACCGTGCTGCAGGCCGTGGAGGGTCAGCCCAAGGAGAAGCTGCCGAAGTTCGGCAAGGACCAGCCGTTGGGCCGTGCCGGGCAGCCGGCGGAACTGGCCTCGGCCTACGTCTTCCTGGCCAGCCCCGAGGCCAGCTACGTGGTGGGCGAGACCCTCAACGTGAACGGCGGCGCCGACTCGCCGTGAGCCCGGGGTGGGGGGTGCTTGGGCGCCTGCGCGCCTGGGCCACAACACCTCCACCGCCGGGGGCCTCAGGCCAGACGCAGGCCACCCGTCTCGCCGTCGGCCACGTCCACGGTGACCTCCTGGCCGTCGCGGACCTCACCGGCCAGCAACGCCCGCGCCAGGGTGTCGCCCACCTGGGTCTGCACCAGACGGCGCAGCGGACGGGCACCGAACGCCGGGTCGTACCCCTGCTCAGCCAGCCACGCCCGGGCCTCGTCGGTGACCTCCAGGGTGATGCGGCGCGCGTCCAGACGGCGTGCCAGGGCGTCCACCTGCAGGTCCACGATGCGGGCCAGCTCGTCCCGCGAGAGCGGCTCGAAGACCACCGTGTCGTCCAGGCGGTTCAGGAACTCCGGCTTGAAGTGGGACCGCACGGCGGCCATCACGGCCTCGGTGCGGGCCGCCGGCTCCAAAGTGGGGTCCACCAGGAACTGCGAGCCCAGGTTCGAGGTCATGATGAGGATGGTGTTGCGGAAGTCCACCGTCCGCCCCTGACCGTCCGTGAGCCGACCGTCGTCGAGCACCTGCAACAGGATGTCGAAGGTCTCCGGGTGGGCCTTCTCCACCTCGTCCAGCAGCACCACCGAGTACGGGCGGCGCCGCACGGCCTCGGTCAGCTGACCGCCCTCGTCGTGCCCGACGTAGCCGGGGGGCGCACCCACCAGGCGCGCCACGGCGTGGCGCTCGGAGTACTCGGACATGTCGATGCGGACCATCGCCCGCTCGTCGTCGAACAGGAAGTCCGCGAGCGCCTTGGCCAGCTCGGTCTTGCCCACACCGGTCGGCCCCAGGAACAGGAACGAGCCGGTGGGCCGGTCGGGATCGGCAAGCCCCGCGCGGGAGCGACGCACCGCATCGGACACCGTGCGCACGGCGGTGAGCTGCCCGATCAGTCGCTCACCCAGGAAGTCCTCCATGCGCAGCAGCTTCTCGGTCTCGCCCTCCAGGAGTCGCCCGGCGGGGATGCCGGTCCAGGCGGCGATCACCTCGGCGATGTCGTCGGCCGTCACCGCGTCAGACACCATCGGCGCCTCCGATGCGGGCTCGCCCCCACCGTCGTCCTGCGCCTCTCGCCCCTCGGCCTCTGCAAGCTGTGCCTCCAGTGCGGGCACGTCGCCGTAGAGCAGCTTGGACGCGCCGGCGTAGTCGCCCTCGCGCTGCAGTCGCTCGGCCTGCGTACGCGCCTCGTCCAGCTGGGCCTTGAGCTCACCGAGCCGGTTGAGGCCGGTCTTCTCCGCCTCCCAGCGGGCCGTGAGGGTGGAGAGCTCCTCGCGCTTGGCCGCGAGGTCCTCCCGCAGCGCGGCGAGCCGCTCGGCGGAGGCGTCGTCGGTCTCGGCCGCGAGGTGCATCTCCTCCATCGACAGCCGGTCCACGGCGCGACGCAGGGTGTCGATCTCCATCGGGGAGGAGTCGATCTCCATGCGCAGGCGACTGGCCGCCTCGTCGATGAGGTCGATCGCCTTGTCGGGCAGCTGCCGGTGGGTGATGTACCGGTCGGACAGCGTGGCGGCGGCCACCAGGGCGGAGTCCTCGATGGTCACCTTGTGGTGCGCCTCGTAGCGCTCCTTGAGCCCGCGCAGGATGGCGATGGTGTCCACCACCGGGGGCTCGCCCACGAACACCTGCTGGAAGCGCCGCTCCAGGGCGGCGTCCTTCTCGATGTTCTCGCGGAACTCGTCCAGCGTGGTGGCGCCCACGAGGCGCAGCTCGCCGCGCGCCAGCATCGGCTTGAGCATGTTGCCGGCGTCCATCGAGCCGTCGCCGGTGCCACCGGCGCCCACGACGGTGTGGAGCTCGTCGATGAAGGTGACGATCTCCCCCTGGGAGGCCTTGATCTCCTCCAGCACGGCCTTCAGGCGCTCCTCGAACTCGCCGCGGTACTTGGCGCCGGCGACCATCGCGCCCAGGTCGAGACTGATGAGGCGCTTGCCCCGCAGCGACTCCGGCACGTCCGCGTCGACGATGCGCTGCGCCAGCCCCTCGACCACCGCGGTCTTTCCCACACCGGGCTCACCGATGAGGACGGGGTTGTTCTTGGTGCGGCGGCTGAGCACCTGCACCACGCGGCGGATCTCGGCGTCGCGCCCGATCACCGGGTCGAGCGCGCCCTCGCGGGCCAGCGCGGTGAGGTCGGTGCCGTACTGCTCCAGGGCATCGGAGCCGTTCTGCGGGTTCTCACTGGTGACCTTCTGTCCCCCGCGCAGGCTGTCGAGCTCGGTGGCCACGGCGGCCGCGTCGGCGGCGATCGCACCGGTCTCCACCAGGGCCAGCGTGAGCACGTCCACCGCGAGGTGGGTGTCCCCGCGCGCCGTCATGATGGTGTGCGCCTGCTGCAGCAGTCGCAGTGCCTGCTGCCCCAGCTGGGGGGTCTGCCCGGTGGCAGTGGGCAGGCCGGACAGCGTGGAGCGCGCGGCTGCCCCGGCCGCCTCCGATGAGGTGCCACCGGCGGTGAGCAGCGCGCCCACGGCGGCATCGCCCAGGGCAACGGTGGCCGAGGCGATGTGGGCGGGGGTGATCTCGGCGTGGCCGGCGGTCTGGGCGTCGCGCTGGGCGATGGCCAGGGCCTCGGCCACCAGGGTGGTCGGCTGAAGGTCCATGGAACTCCTCGGGTCGGCGGCGGGTGCCGCGTGGTGCGCCGGGCGGTCCGTGGTGGTGCGTGACCGGGCGCCTGTCGTCTGCTGGTGTCAACACCCCCAGACTTGAGTGCATTCCACTCAACTCTTGCGCGCTGGATCGGGGGCTATCTCACTGACCACGGAATTAGCTCACAGTGTGATTTGCCACATGCCCCCAGCCCCGCTAAGTTCCAAAGGCGGGCACGGGGGACGAGCCTCCGCCCCGGAACCTGGGTCACACATGGGCCTCCGGGAACGCCCGTTTACACACGAAGGGGAAGACCGTGAAGAACACCGCCACCCGGGCGCTCACCGCCGCCAGTGTCGTGGGTCTGTCGTTGGGCATGGTCCCGGCGACCGTCGCCGCCACCGACAGCGCTGCCGCCACCCAGTCCGCCAGCGCCGAGTACATCGTGATGCTGGAGCAGCCCTCCTCGGTCCGCGCGGCCGGGGGCCTGGACACCACCACGGGCAAGGCTCGCGCCCAGGCCTTCACCACCCAGGCCGTCGAGGCCTACGAGGCCCAGGGCCTGAAGGTCACCTCCACCTACACCACCCTCAGCGGTTTCGCCGCCGAGCTCACCCCGGCCCAGGTCAAGCAGCTCAAGGCCGACCCGACCGTGGCCTCGGTGACCAAGAACGCCCGCATGGAGGTGCGCGACACGCAGGAGCAGCCGCCGTCGTGGGGTCTGGACCGCATCGACCAGCAGGACCTGCCGCTGGACGACGCGTTCACCTACCCGACCACCGGCGCCGGCGTCACCGCGTACGTCATCGACACCGGTATCCACCCCACCCACCAGGAGTTCTCCGGCCGCATCCAGCCGGGCTTCGACTCCACCGGTGAGACCCAGGACGGTCTGAAGGACTGCCACGGCCACGGCACCCACGTCGCGGGCACCGCCGCCGGCTCCATGGTCGGTGTCGCCAAGGGCGCCGCCGTCGTCCCGGTCCGCGCCTTCACCTGTGAGGGTGAGAGCTGGATGGACGACTCGCTCAGGGGCATCGACTGGGTTGCCACGAACGCCGAGGGTCCCTCCGTCCTCAACATGAGCATGGGCCCGACCGCGCCGGGTGAGTACCCGGAGCTCGACGCCGCCATCACGCGCCTCCAGGACGCCGGCGTCCTGACCGCCATGGCCGCCGGCAACGACCGTGCCGACGCCTGCGAGTACGGCCCGGGCAACGGCCCGTCGGGCATCAACGTCGCTGCCTCCACCGCGGACGACTCGCTGGTGGACCTGCCCGAGTGGGGTTCGAACTACGGCACCTGCATCGACATCGTCGCCCCGGGCAACGACATCATCTCCGCGTTCCCGCAGGCCGACGACGCCTACGCCTCCATGGGCGGCACCTCGATGGCCTCCCCGCACGTGGCCGGCGCCGCCGCCCTGTACCTCGAGGCCAACCCGGAGGCCCAGCCGGCCGAGGTGAAGCAGGCCATCCTGGACGCTGCTGCGGTCGACAAGCTCTCGGGCCTCAAGGGCTCGCCCAACCTGCTGCTGAACATCCAGAACCTGGTGGGTGGCGAGGAGGAGCCGCCGGCGAACGAGCTGCAGCGCTGGTGGGGTGACGACCGTTACGGCACCGCCGCTGACGTCGCCTCCAAGTTCGGCGAGGCCGACACGGTCTACATCGCCTCCGGCCAGGGCTTCGCGGACGCCGTCACCGGTGGTGCCGCCGCCGCTTCCCAGGTCCGCTCCATGCCCGATGGTGGCGACGACAGCCCGATCCTGCTGACCCGTCGCGACAGCCTCCCCACCGAGACCTCCACCGCCCTGCAGGAGCTCGGCGCGAAGAAGGTCGTCCTCATCGGTGGCACGTCGGCCATCTCCGCCGACGTCGAGGCCGAGCTGGCCGCTGCGGGCCTGACCGTCGAGCGCATCGACGGCGCCGACCGCTACGAGACCTCGGCCAACGTCGCCAAGCAGTTCGGCCAGGTCGACACCCTCTACGTCGCCTCCGGTGAGGAGTCGGCCTACGCCGACGCCCTGTCCGGTTCGGCTCTGGCCGGTGCCGAGAACGTCCCGGTGCTGCTCACCAAGCCCGGTGAGGTCGACGCCGTGACCAAGGACGCGATCAACACCCTGGCGCCGACGAACATCGTCGTCCTCGGTGGCACCGCGGCCGTGACCGACGCGGTCTACAACGAGCTGGGTGCCACCGAGCGCCTGGCCGGTGCTGACCGCTACGCCACCTCGGTGGAGATCGCCAAGGAGTTCGAGGGCAACGAGTGGTCCTTCTTCGCCACCGGCATGGACTTCCCCGACGCCCTCGTCGGTGGTGCCGCTGCCGCCCGCGTCGACAGCCCGCTGCTGCTGACCCGCGACAACCGTCTCCCGTCCGTGGTGAACGAGTACGTCTCCGCCAACACGACCGAGAAGAACGTCATCATCGGTGGCACCGCTGCGGTCTCGCAGGGCGTCGAGGACACCCTCAAGGGCCTCCTGGGCATCGCCTGAGACACCGTGAGGCGGAGGCCGTGAAGCCTCCACCTCACAGCTCATGACGAGGGCCTCTCTCCCACCCGGGAGAGGGGCCCTCGTCCTGTGTGCGGTCAGATCCGCGAGCGCGCGCCACCCCTTGCCGCTCCGGGCAGGACGGACTAGCGTCGAGGAACCAGGGCTCGGGGCAAGGCCCTCAGGATGCCGCCCATCCCGGCCGCATCGAAGCCCGTGGCACGGAGGGATGGATCCATGGCCAAGTGGTGGTGGCTGCTGCCCCTGGGGGGTGTCGCCCTCCTGCTGCGGGCGTCCTCACGCACGCAGGAGCACGCCCGGCCTCCCGTTCAGCGGGAGAGAACCCGGTACAGCGTGATGCTCACGGACCCGCCGTCGCTCGAGGAGGCAGGAGGGCGCGCCACCCCGGAGGGCAAGGCTGCCGTCCAGGAGCACACGAGGAGGGTCGTGGCAGAGCTGGAGGCCGAGGGCATCGAAGTGATCAACACCTACGGCACGCTGGGCGGGTTCGCGGCGGCACTCACCGAAGGCCAGAAGCGCGACCTCGAGAAGGACCCCCGGGTCTCCTCACTCTCCGAGAACCAGCGGGTGGGGCTGCGGGCGACCACCGTGCCGTGAGCGGCAACCCCCTCCAGGGTGACCAAGGTCACGTTTGGATAACCTTTGGCTCCAGATCGCTGATCTCGGGTGCATCGCGCGCGCGGGGCTGGAAAGTTGGCAGCACCATCCCCCCAACGAGGAGTACCAGTGGTCACACACCGCTCTCTGCCGCGCCATGCCACCGCATCGGCGATCGCCATCGCCATGGCCGGGGTCATCGCCCCCGCCACCACGGCTGCGCCGGCCACCCACGACGTGTCGAAGGCCGAGGCCTTCGCCGTCACCCACGGTGAGGCCCGCGAGGCCGCCGCCGACCAGAAGTTCACCGACGGTCAGTACATCGTCACCTTCCGCGACCAGCCCACGGTCGCCTACGACGGCCACGTCAACGGACTGGCCGCCACCACCCCCGCCAAGGGCGAGAAGCTCGATGTGCAGAGCGCTGCAGTGAAGCGGTACGAGAACCACCTGATGAAGCGCCAGGACGCGGTGCTGGCCACCGTCGGCGCCAAGGACCCGGTCGTGCGGTACACCACTGCCCTGTCCGGCGTGGGCGTGCACCTGACCGCCGACCAGGCCGCCCAGCTGGCCCGCAGCGGCGACGTCATCAGCGTGGCCCCCGAGGAGATGCTCGAGCTGCACACCGACACCTCCCCGGAGTTCCTTGGCCTCACCGGTGACGGCGGCGTCTGGAACACCGGCGGCAGCCTCAAGGGTGAGGGCATGGTCGTCGGCGTCATCGACTCCGGCATCTCGCACCACAACCCGAGCTTCGCCGAGGGCGACATGCCCGCCGCCCCGGCTGACTGGGCCGGTGTCTGCGCCACCGACGCCCCGCAGGACTTCCCCTCCGACGCCTGCAACAACAAGCTCATCGGCGCACGCTTCTACGTGGACGGCTTCGGCAAGAGCCGCATCGCCGACCACGAGTCGCTCTCCCCGCTGGACGTGGGTGGCCACGGCTCCCACACCGCCAGCACCGCCGCCGGCAACGAGGGCGTCACCGCCACCGTGAACGGCGAGGTGCACGGCGTCATCGCCGGCATGGCCCCCAACGCCCACGTGGCCGCCTACAAGGTCTGCTGGGACGAGAAGGGTGGCGACGGCGGCTGCAGCAGCCTCGACTCCGTGAAGGCCATCGACGACGCCGTCGCCGACGGCGTGGACGTCCTGAACTACTCGATCTCCGGCACCTCGAGCAACTACATCGACCCGGTCGAGATCGCCTTCATGAACGCCGCGGCCAACGGCATCTTCGTGGCCGCCTCCTCCGGCAACTCCGGCCCGACGGCCAGCACCACCAACCACCCCTCCCCGTGGCTGACCACCGTGGCCGCGTCCACCCACCGCATCGCCGAGAACACCCTGGTGACCGGTGACGGCGAGCGCTACATCGGCTCCTCCGTGACCGGCGGTCTGCCCGAGGCCCCGATGGTCCTGGCGACCGACGCCAAGGCAGCCGGTGTGACGGACGAGGACGCCAACCTCTGCAAGATCGGCGCCCTGGACCCGGCCCTGGTGGCCGGCAAGATCGTGGTCTGCGACCGCGGTGTCACCGCCCGCACCGAGAAGTCCCAGGTCGTGGCCGACGCCGGCGGCGTGGGCATGGTGCTGGTGAACACCTCCGAGAGCTCGCTGGACACCGACGCCCACGTGATCCCGACCGTGCACCTCTCCCACACCCACCGCGACGCCATCCGCGCGTACGTGCAGGGCGCGGGCGCCGAGGCGACCGGCGAGATCCTGGAGACCAACGAGGGCTCCACCACCGAGGTCCCCGAGATCGCGGGCTTCTCCTCGCGCGGCCCCTCGCTGGGTGGTGAGGGCGACATCCTCAAGCCCGACGTGTCCGCCCCCGGTGTGGGCGTGCTTGCGGCCTACGCCACCCCCGAGCGCGGTGCGGACACCTGGGGCTACAGCTCCGGCACGTCCATGAGCTCCCCGCACATCGCCGGCCTGGCCGCCCTGGTCAAGCAGGCGAACCCCGAGTGGTCCCCGATGGCGGTCAAGTCCGCCCTCATGACCACCACGCGCGACCACATGAGCGCCGCCAGCAACGACCCGTTCGCCACCGGCGCCGGGTTCGTGGAGCCGCGCCGCATGCTCTCCCCGGGTCTGGTCTACGACGCCGGTGAGCAGGACTGGTGGGACTTCCTGGCCGGCCAGGGTGTGACCCGCGGCGGCAAGCCCGTCTCGGACAACCCCATCGACGCCTCGGACCTGAACCAGGCCTCGATCGCGCTCGGCCAGCTGCTGGGTCAGCAGACCATCACGCGCACCATCACCAACACCACGGACACCACCACCACCTGGACCGGCACCATCGACGGCCTGGAGGGTGTGGAGGCGACGCTCAGCCAGTCCACCGTGACCCTGGCACCGGGCGAGTCCGCGGACGTGGAGATCACGTTCGTCGACAAGACCCTGGCCACCGACCAGTGGACCAAGGGCACGCTGACCTGGACCGCTGCGGGCCAGAACGACGTGCGCTCCCCCATCGCGGTGCGTGCCGGTGACCTCAAGGCCCCCGAGCTGGTGCAGGGCCTGGCCACCGACGCCACCATCGACATCCCGATGATCTCCGGCGAGGACCGCGACGTGAACATCCACGTCCGCGGCCTGGTGCAGGGCGAGGACGTCCGCGGCGAGGTCCGCATGCCGGCCGACCGCAACAACCTGGTGATCGACGAGCCGAACAACTTCCGCTTCGACTTCGAGGGCTCGCGCTACTCGAGCGTGTGGACCGAGATCATCCCGGACGACCCGTCGGTCGACCTGGACCTGTTCATCACCTACAAGGGTCTGAACCTGAAGGTCGGCCAGGCTGCCACGGCCAGCGCTGCCGAGCGCATCCTCATCCCGACCCTCTGGCTGCAGGACGACTACACGGTCCACGTGCAGGCCTACGACCTGAACGGTGCGGACTCCACCGGCTTCACGCTGCGTACCTTCGTGCTGCCGGAGAAGGGTGACGCGGGCAACCTGACCTTCAACAACCCCGTGTCGCTGGGTGCCGGTGTGGAGGTCAACGTGCCGGGCACCATCTCGGTGGACAACACCGACGTGCCGTGGTTCGGCAAGGCCAGCACCCACGCCCCCAACAACCCGTACACCCCGCTCGCGGAGACCTACGTCCTCCTGGAGCCGGGTCAGAAGGGCGAGCCGGGCCTGACCCGCATCGAGGGCAAGGACCGTTACGCCACGGCCGCGGAGATCAGCAAGGAGTTCGGCACCGCGGACACGGTCTACCTGGCCTCCGGCATGGGCTTCTCGGACGCCATGTCCGGTACCGCTGCTGCGGGCGCCGGCATCGAGGGCCTGCAGTCCTTCCCCGATGAGGACGGCAACGAGATCCCGGTGCTGCTCACCCGCCCGGACCGCATCCCGTCGCAGACCACCGAGGCCCTGGAGAACCTGGGCGCCAAGAAGGTCGTCATCATCGGCGGCGAGACCGCGGTCTCCGAGAAGGTGTCCGACGAGCTCGAGGCCAAGGGGATGCTCGTGGAGCGCATCTCCGGCGCCAACCGCTACGAGACCAGCGCCAACGTGGCCAAGTCGTTCCGCGGTGAGGTGGAGACCCTCTACATCGCCTCCGGTGACGACAAGAACTACGCCGACGCGCTGGCCGGCAGCGCCCTGGCCGGATCGGAGGACGCCCCCGTCCTGCTGACCCGTCCGGACCGCGTGATGCCGGTGACCGCCCACGCGGTGAGCACGCTCAAGCCGAAGAACATCGTCGTCCTCGGTGGTGAGACCGCCGTCTCGCCGGAGGTGTACGAGACCCTGGGCGCCACCGAGCGCCTGGCCGGCTCGGACCGCTACGGCACGGCCGTGGAGATCGCCAAGCAGTTCCCCTCCAAGAGCGACTTCACCGCCTACGCGACCGGTATGAACTGGCCGGACAGCCTGACCGGTGGCGCCCACGCGGCCAAGGAGGGCGGCCCGCTGCTGCTGACCCGCCCGGACCGCCTGCCCCCGGTGGTGTCGGACTACGTGGCGGCCAACCCGACCACGCAGAACGTCATCTACGGCAGCGAGGCAGCCGTCTCGCAGAAGGTCGAGGACGCGCTGCGCGGCCTGCTGGGCCTGTGATGTCGATGGGGTGAGCCCGCCCACGCGGTCGGCTCACCCCATCGCCCCCGGGGCCATCCCGGGAACACACGAGGGAGGTCCCCCACCTGTTCGGGTGGGGGACCTCCCTCGTTGCATGGCCGCCGGGCGGGTGGGACGCTCACCGGTTGCGGGGTGGGCGCCAGAGCACCAGCTCGCCCGCCGATGCGGGGCGCGTGGGGCGCCGTCCCTGACGCACCGCCTCCGCACCGCCGCGGCGACCGGCGGCGAAGACGCGCTGCCCGGCCTCGAGGACGGCGCGCAGGCGCTGCACCTCCGCATCGAGCTCGGCCATGCGCGCCTCCATCTCCTCGTTGGCGCGGGTGAGCTCCAGGATGCGGCGGATGCCCTCCAGCGAGACCCCTTCGGCGCTGGAGAGGCGCTGCACCTCGCGGAGGCGGGCCACGTCGGCCTCGGAGTAGCGCCGGCCCCCGCCGCGCGCACGCGAGGGCGAGACGAGCCCCATCCGGTCGTACTGCCGCAGGGTCTGGGCGTGCATGCCCGTCAGCTCGGCCGCCACCGAGATGACGTAGACCGGGCGGGTGTCGGGGCCGCGGTCACCCTCCCGCGCCCCGTGAGTCCCGCCGGCCCGCGACGTCATGATGCGGCGCGGGTGGCGAGGTCTTCCCGCGGGTCGTGGGTGGTGGCCTCGCGCAGCGCCTCGACGGCCTCGCGCTCGGCATCGGACAGCTCGGCGGGCACCGCCACCTGCACCTCGGCGATGAGGTCACCGTGGCCGTTCTTGGTGGGCACGCCGCGGCCGCGGAGGCGGAGGCGTCGCCCGGCCGGGGTGCCGGGGGCGACCTTCACCTTCACGCTCTGGCCGTCCAGGGTCGGCACCGCCACCGTGGCGCCCAGGGCGGCCTCGGCGAAGGTGACCGGCAGGTCCAGCACCAGGTTGTCGCCCTCGCGGCGGAACACCGGGTGGGGGCGGACGTGCACGGTGATCATCAGGTCACCGGCCGGGCCACCGGTCCGGCTGGGGTGCCCCTTGCCCTTGAGGCGGATCTTCTGCCCGTCCTTCACGCCGGCGGGTATGCGGATGGTGGTGCTGCTGCCGTCGGCCTGGCGCACGGTGGCCTTGTCGCCGGCCATCGCCTGGCGCAGGTCGACCGTCACCTGGCTGGCCACGTCCTCACCCTTGGTGGGGGCGCTGCGGGGACCGGCACCGGGGCCACCCGGGCCGCCGGGGCCGAAGCCCGCGCCGCCCATGCCGGGCCCGCCGAAGCCGGCTCCGGCACCGCCCCCGCCGAACATGCGCAGGATGTCCTCGAGGTCCTCGGGGTCGACCCCCTGGCCGCCTGCGCCGCCCATGCCGGGGCCGCCGGTGCTGAAGCGCACCCGCTGGCCGCCGCCACCGCCGCCGAACATCGACGAGAACACGTCCTCGAAGCCGTCTGCCCCACCGCCGCCTGGGCCGCCGCCGGCGCTGAAGCGCGCCCCGCCGGCGGCCATCTGGCGAATGGCGTCGTACTGCTCGCGGTCCTCCGCATCGGAGAGCACCTGGTAGGCCTCGCCGATCTCCTTGAAGCGCTGCTCGGCGGCCTCATCACCGGGGTGCTGGTCGGGGTGGTTCTTCCGTGCCAGCTTGCGGTAGGCCTTCTTGATCTCGGCGTCGTCAGCATCGGGCGAGACGCCCAGGGTCTTGTAGAAATCCTTCTCGAACCAGTCCTGGCTCGCCATCACGCCTCCTCGCGAGATCGATGAAGTGGGTGCCTGACCCGCCGCCCGGTCCCCATCACGGGGTGGGCGGCCGGGCTCAGGCCGGGTCGGCCACGGCCACGCGGGCGGCGCGGACCACGCGGTCGCCCACCACGAAACCGGGCTGGAGCACCTGGACGATCGTGGTCTCGGTGGTGCCCTCGGGCAGCTCGGCCTGGGTGTGCATCAGGGCCTCGTGAAGGGTCGGGTCGAAGACCTCGCCCACCGCGCCGACCCGGCGCACTCCGAAGCGCTCCAGAGTGGTCTCGAGCTTGGTGGCGATGGCGGCAAACGGGCCGTCGGTCAGCTCACCGTGCTCGCGGGCCATGTGCACGTCGTCCAGCACCGGGAGGAGCGCCTCCACGACGGTGCCGATGGTGGCGTCCTTGTCCTTGGCGCGCTCCCGCTCCATGCGGTTGCGGTAGTTCACGTGGTCGGCCTGCGCGCGGCGCAGGTCCTCCAGGCGCTCGGCGGCCAGCAGCGTGTCCGGGTGGGTTTCGCTGGCGACGTCGCCCTCATCGGTCTGCGATGCGGAGTCACCGGCGGCCTCGCCCTCCTCGGCGAAGGCGGGAACGCCCTCGGCGGTCATGTCGGGCATCGCGGCCTGCTCGTCCTGCTGGTTGCGGGACTGCTCCACCAGGCGCTGGGCCTCGGCGTCGAGATCGTCCTGCGGCTCGTCGTGAGGGTGGTTCTGCTCGGTCATGGGGCACCTCCGGGTCTGGGCGTCGGGGGCGGGGCGGTCGGCCCCGCCCCCGATCCTGCATCAACGTCCACCGCGCCGGGCGCAGCGCTCAGCTGCGCCCGGACGGCATCACTTGGACTGGTCGGTCGTGCCCTGGTCGTCGTCCTCGACGACCTCGGCGTCCACCACATCCTCGTCGGCGGCCTGCTCGTCGCCAGTACCCTCGGCGCCGGGGGCGCCCTGGGCGCCCGCGTCACCGGCCTCGGACTCGGCCGCGTACATCGCGGCACCCATCTTCTGGCTGGCCTCGGAGACCGCGGTGGTCTTGGCCTTGAGGTCCGCCGGGTCGGCGTCCTCCTGGGCCACGACCGACTTCAGGTCGGCCAGGGCGGCGTCGACCTCGGCCTTCTCGGCCTCGGGCAGCTTGTCGCCGTTGTCGGCGATGAACTTCTCCGTCGAGTACACGACCTGCTCGGCCTGGTTGCGGGCCTCGGCGGCCTCACGGCGCTTGGCGTCCTCGGCCGCGTGCGTCTCGGCGTCCTTCACCATGCGGTCGATCTCGTCCTTGTCCAGGGCCGATCCGCCGGAGATCGTCATCGACTGCTCCTGGCCGGTGCCGCGGTCCTTGGCGGACACGTGCACGATGCCGTTGGCGTCGATGTCGAAGGTGACCTCGATCTGCGGCACGCCCCGGGGGGCGGGGGCGATACCGGTGAGCTCGAAGTTGCCCAGCGGCTTGTTGTCCCGGGCCAGCTCGCGCTCGCCCTGGAACACCTGGATGCCCACGGCCGGCTGGTTGTCGTCCGCGGTGGTGAACACCTCGGAGCGCTTGGTCGGGATGGCCGTGTTGCGCTCGATGAGCTTCGTCATCAGGCCGCCCTTGGTCTCGATGCCGAGGGACAGCGGGGTGACGTCGATCAGCAGGACGTCCTTGCGGTCGCCCTTCAGCACACCGGCCTGGATGGCGGCACCTGCGGCCACGACCTCATCGGGGTTGACGCTCTTGTTGGGCTCCTTGCCGGTGAGCTTCTTGACCAGCTCGGTCACGGCCGGCATGCGGGTGGAACCACCCACGAGCACCACGTGCGCGATCTCGTCGATCGTCACGCCGGCGTCCTTCATGACGGCCTCGAAGGGGGCCTTGGTGCGCTCGAGCAGGGAGTCGGTCATCTGCTCGAACTGCGTGCGGGACAGCGACTCGTCCAGGTGGATCGGGCCGTTCTCCCCCATCGACAGGTACTGCAGGTTGATCGACGTGGAGGTGGAGCTGGAGAGCTCCTTCTTGGCCTGCTCGGCGGCGTCGCGCAGACGCTGCATCGCGATCTTGTCGTTCGACAGGTCCACGCCGGTGTTGTTCTTGACGCTGGTGAGCAGGTGCTGCACCACGGCGTCGTCCCAGTCGTCGCCACCCAGCTTGTTGTCACCGGAGGTGGCGCGCACCTGGATGGTGGAGAAGCCGTCCTCGGGGTCCTTGCCCACCTCGAGCAGGGACACGTCGAAGGTGCCGCCACCCAGGTCGAAGACGAGGATGAGCTCGTCCTCCTTGCCCTTGTCCAGGCCGTAGGCCAGCGCGGCGGCGGTGGGCTCGTTGATGATGCGGAGCACGTTGAGGCCCGCGATCTCACCGGCCTCCTTGGTGGCCTGGCGCTCGGCGTCGTCGAAGTAGGCCGGCACGGTGATGACCGCGTCGGTGACGTCCTCACCCAGGTAGGCCTCGGCATCGCGCTTCAGCTTCTGCAGGGTGCGCGCGGAGATCTCCTGCGCGGTGTACTTCTTGTCGTCGATCTCGGTGTTCCAGTCCGTGCCCATGTGGCGCTTCACGGAGCGGATGGTGCGGTCGACGTTGGTGACGGCCTGGCGCTTGGCCACCTCACCGACGAGGACCTCCCCGTTCTTGGAGAACGACACGACGGACGGCGTGGTGCGGCCGCCCTCGGCGTTGGCGATGATCTCCGGCTCCCCACCATCGAGGATGGCCATCGCGGAGTTGGTGGTACCCAGGTCGATACCGATTGCGCGTCCCATGCGGAACCTCCTGCGAGTAGTCGCGGTTGAGTTGATGCGGAGCAACTCTGGAACTCGTAGGACCGGGTGGTCAAAACGGGACTCACCAAAGTTGCGTCTGCCAGACTCAACTCACGACGCGGCCTGATCATTCCCCGCAGCCGGATGTGTCCTGCATCACCAAACGGGCGCGGGTCAACCAGGGGCAGGCCGCACCGCCGTGGGCCGCAGCGCCGACCCGATCCACACCACCGCCAGTGCCACGCCGGCACCGACCACGGTCTCCAACGCCCGGTCGGCCAGCAGCGGGGTCAGCGGCGCCGGGGAGATGAGCTGCCCCATCGCGAGGGCCATGGGGGTGATGGCCAGCAGGGCCAGCGAGTAGTTGCGGCCCACCAGCAGCTCGGCCCCCACCTGGAGGGCGGCGATGACCAGCACCAGCACCATCCCCTGCGGGTGACCGGCCAGCACCACCCCGGCCACGAGCACCCCCGCCAGCGTGCCGATGATCCGGTGCAGCGCGCGCACCACCCGCCCCCTCCGGCTCGCGGCGACCAACCCGGCCGATGCGGCCACCATCGCCCAGTAGGCGTGGTCACCGGCGACCAGCATGCCCAACCCGCCGGCCACCCAGGTGGCCAGCAGGAAGGTCGCGACATCCACGCGCACGTCGGCGCGCCCCAGCACCTGCCGCAGCCGGGGCAGCGGCAGGTCCGGCACCCGCCACGTGGCCGGCTCCCGCAACCAGCCCACGTGCCCGATGACCAGCGCCACCAGGGCCGCACCCACACTCACGGCCGCCGCGACGGGCAGGTCCTGCGGCCCGGGTGCCGCGAGCGCACACACCGAGAACCCGAAGACCAGGAACAGCGGCCCCGGCGGGTGCCACCCGAACGCCGTGGAGACGACCGTGCCGCCGGCGGCCACCAGCCCTCCCCCGAGCACCACCCACCACGGCGTGAGCTCCTGACCGCTCACCAACACGCCCAAGCACACCGCAGTGCACAGCGCGAGCGCCGCAGAGGCCTGCAGGCCGGCCCGCTGCGCCCAGTGGTGGTGCCGCCCGTACAGGGAGGTCATCACCCCGAAGGCCGCGTACGCCGCCCACTCGGTGTGGCCCGTCAGCACCACGGCACCGAGCGCGATGAGGACGCTCAGCCCCGCCCGGATGGCCACCAGGTGGTCGTACCGGTGGGGGTTCACCCGTGCCAGGTCGCGCCCGATCGCCCGGGCCCCCGCCACGCGTGAGCGGGGCGTTGGGCGGCGTTCGGGCACGGTGGACCTCCGGGGAAGAGCAGGGGTGAGGGACGGCCCACCAGCGTAGTGACGCGCCTGTCAGGAGCCGGGCACCGGGGCGCGCTCCCCCATCGACCCCATGCCCAGCGCACTCAGGGTGGTCTGCGCCATCTGCAGGTGCCCCTCCGCGTTGGGGTGGGTGTGGTCGTCCATCCACGGCGTGGCGGCCTCACCGCCGAAGTGCGCGCGCCACACCTGCTCGTGGTCCACCAGGAGCGCCCCGCTCGCAGTGGCGATGCGGCGGACCTCCTCGCCGTAGGTGGGCAGCCAGTCGTGCCGCGCCGCGGGCGCGTCGGGCAGCACCAGCACGGGGGTGTGCAGCACCGTGGTGGCCCCCAGCCCCTGGGCGCGCTGCACCAGCCCGGCGAGGCGGCCGGTGAAGCCGGTCAGGCCCTGCTCCCCCGCCAGGGCGTCGTTCGTCCCCAGCGAGATGCTGACCACCGCCGGGGAGAACCGGCCGATGAGGTGGTCGAAGGCGGGCAGGACGTCGCCGGTGGTCCAGCCCGACACCCCGGAGTTGACCACGATGTCCTCCAGGCGGCCCAGCTCGCACCGAATGCGCTCGTGCAGGTGCTCCACCCAGGACCTGGCGCCGTGGGTGTGGTGGACACCGTGGGTGATGCTGTCGCCGGTGAACACCCACGTGGTGCGCGGGGGCAGGGTGCTGACGTCGAAGGTGGTCATGCCCCCATCATGGCGGCCCGTGGCTCAGTGGGCGCCGGCATCGAGGAGGACGACCACCCCCATCGTGGCCATCACCAGGCCGGCCCCCACCTCGAAGGCGGGCCCCGTCATCACCCGCTGGGCCCTGGCGCCCACGACGTGCACGCCCCATCCCAGCGCGGCCAGCCACCCGCCCACGATGGCGGCGACCAGCGCCGGCACCAGCACCAGCACGGCCGGGCCGGGCGCATCCGGCAGGGCCTGCGGGAACACGGCCAGGAAGATCACCCCGGTCTTGGGGTTGGTGAGGCTGCTGACCAGGCCGGTGAGCCCGGGGCGCCGCGGGATCTCCACCGGCACCGCATCACGGTGGGCCGCCCGCCCGCTGCGCACGAGGCGGTACCCCATCCACAGCAGGAACATCCCGCCAGCGATCCCCACGACCCGCAGGACCTCCGGCGCGCTCTGCACGACGGCCTGCAGCACCACCAGCGAGGCGAGCGCCCACACCACGATGCCGCCCGCCGCACCCGCGGCGTAGCGCAGGCCCTGCCTCAGGCCGTGGGCGCTGGTGCGCAGGGTCAGCAGGGTGTCCGGCCCCGGCGCCGCGGCCAGCACCAGGGAGGCAGCGAGGAGAGGTGCGAGTTCGATGCCGTGCATGGGTGCCTCCTGGGGTGGTCGTGAGCTCCCAGACTGCGGGCAGCAACCGTCCAGCACAAGCGTTGATTCATGCAGGACCGTGCACTTCTGCCGTACAGTCGTCTCATGCTCGACGCCCACCGCCTGCGCATCTGGCGCGCCGTCGTGGCCAGCGGCTCCCTCCATGCCGCCGCCCGCCACCTGGGCTATTCGCCCTCCGCCGTGAGCCAGCACGTCCGGCTGCTCCAGCGGGAGACCCAGCTCGTCCTGACCGAGAAGGTGGGGCGCGGCATTCGCCCGACCGCCGCCGGCATCGCGCTGGCCGAAGAGGGTGAGGCCGTCCTGCTGGCCCTGCAGCACCTGGAGGCGAAGGTGGCCGACCTGCGGGAGGGCCGCACCCACGAGCTGGCGATCAGCTGCTTCGCCTCGGTGGCCCAGGAGTGGATCCCGCCGCTGGGCCGCCGGTTGCAGGAGGAGCTGCCGGGCGTGGTGCTCGAGGTCAGCATCAACGAACCCCACGAGGGACCGGGACGACGGTCACCGGACCTGGTCGTCCGCAGCCAGTCGCAGACCGCCACCGACAACCCGCCCGCGGGACACACGGCCCACGACCTGGGCGGTGAGGACTTCGTGGTGGTGCTCCCGGCGTCCTCGCCCCTGGCGGCGCAGCCCGAGGTGCGCCTTGGCCAGCTGTCCGATGCGGCGTGGATCGACAACGTCGTCTACCCCGCCAGTCCCACCCTGGGGATCCTCCTGGACGCGTGCCGCGCGGCCGGATTCACCCCCGCCTGGGCTGCCCGCTGCGACGACCACGTGGCAGCCACCCGGTTGGTCGCCGCCGGCATGGGAGTCACCGCCTTCCCCGCCCTGGCGGCCCGCAGCCTGCCCGAGGGGGTGGTGGCGCGACGGCTCGTGGACCCCACCCCGCATCGGCGCGTGGTGGTCTGGCAGCGGGACTCCAGCGCGCACACCCGGGCCGCCCAGGTGGCCCTCGCGGCCCTGGAGGAGTCGGCGGCCGAGCACCTGGCCGGAGCGGACGGCTGAGCACGCGCCGGCTCGGGGCCGCCTGCACAGTTTCCGCACAGAAGGCACCTGGCCATTGCACCGAGGACCCTCCACGCCGACAGTGGACCCATGAGACGCATGGCGGGACTCCTGGTGATCGCGGCGGCCGGCCTGGCGGGGTGTCAGTCGCTTGCCTCCCCCTCGGAGCACGAGTACACGCTGACCACCCACTGCGGCATCCACGAGCTGGAGCACGACGGCAGCTGGTACGTCCGTGACGGCGGGGCGCTGGACGACGGTCAGGGCAACCCTCCCGAGGGGTGGGACAACCCTTCCCAGCAGGGTGAGCTGCACATCGAGGGCGACACGGCGACGTTCACCGACGACGCGGGCCATCGGGAGACCTTCACCCTGCGCGAGGGGGCCAGCGGGCCGTTGCAGGCGTGCGACTGACCACCGCAACCCGGCGTGTCGCCGGCCCGTGCACGCGCGGAGACGCGCCTCCCCCGAGGATGAGGGGATGAGCGCCCCCTCCTCCCCCATACCCTCCCGCGGCGTCCTGGTCACCGGCTCCTCCCGCGGTGTCGGGGCCGCCACTGCCCGCGCCTTCGCCGAGCGCGGCGACCGCGTGGTCGTCCACTGCCACCGCAACGAGACCGCCGCCCGCGCCGTGTGCGAGGCCCTGCCCGGTGAGGGCCACACCGTGCTGGCCACAGACCTCGCCGACCCCGATGCGGTGGCGCGCCTCGCCGCCGACGCCATCGCCCACCTCGGCCGCGTCGACGTGTTGGTCAACAACGCCGCCCTGGCCACCCCACCCGACGAGGGCCGCGGCCGCCGCGGCGACCACCCCCTGGAGGACACCGACTACACCGACTGGGTGGCCATCTGGCAGCAGACGCTGGCCACCAACCTCATCGGCCCCGCCGCCCTCACCCACCAGGTCGCCCGCCACATGATCGACACCCCACCGGCCGATGGGGTGCCGGTCGGCCGCATCGTCAACATCGGCAGCCGCGGCGCCGTCCGCGGCGAGCCGGACATTCCCGCCTACGGCGCCAGCAAGGCCGGGCTCCACGCCTTCGGCCAGTCGATGGCGGTGCGGCTCGGCCGCCACGGCATCGCCGTCACCACGCTGGCCCCGGGCTTCATCGAGACCGACATGACCGCCGACCTGCTCGCCTCCGAGGCCGGCGAGGGCCTACGCGCCCAGAGCCCCTTCGGCCGGGTGGCACGGCCCGAGGAGGTCGCCGCCGCCGTGGTGGCCCTCGCCGACCCGGGCGCCGAATGGGCCTCCGGCGCAGTGGTCGACTTCAACGGAGCCAGCCACCTGCGCTGAGGGACCGCGCACGTCGCCTGGGACCGGCCCTGGCCCCGGCGTGGTTGTCGGCCCCCTGCGCGACACTGGCCCCATGCAGCTGCCCCGTCTCCGCCGCCGCCCCTCCCCGCCGATGAGGGGTGGCGCGCCCACCCGCCCGGCCGACCACGGCGTGTGGCGCCTGGTGCACGCCGAGCGGCGCGCCCTCATCGACGACCTCGCCACCCTCACCCCCGAGCAGTGGGCCACGCCCTCGCTGGCACCCGGGTGGACGGTGCACGACGTGGCCTCCCACCTCATCGACAACGCCCGCACCACGCCCTGGCGCATCACGGTGGGCATGGTCCGCGCCCGCGGCGACCTCGACCGGCAGAACCAGGCCGGCGTCGAGGCCGAGCGACGCCCCACCCCGGCCGCCACACTCGACGCCCTGCGCTCGTGGGCCGGGCGCACCTCCGGCCCGCCCACGTGGATGGCGCCCGTGGCCAGCCGACTGGTGGAGGAGATCGCCCACGGGGAGGACATCCGCCGCCCGCTGGGCATCCGCCACTTCTACCCGATCCCGGCCGTCCAGCAGGCGCTCGCGTACCAGCTGGCCACCCCGGTCGCGATGGGGGGAGCCCCCGCCGCGCTGCGTCAGGTGCGGCTGGTGGCCACGGACGCGGCAGTGACCATCGGCGAGGGCCCCGAGGTGCAGGGTCGGCTCCTCGAGCTGCTCATGGCCGCCACCGGGCGTCCGTGGCGCGAGGGCTCACTCACCGGTGACGGGGTGGCGCTGCTCGCCGCGTGACCCCTCGGCTCCCTGGTCGTCGGTGGACCGAGGCTCCTCGTCGTCGTCCCACTCGTCGTCCTGGTCGTCCCGCTCGGGCTCACGCCAGGCGTGCCAGGGGTCCTGCTCGGCGTCCTCGTCCTGGAGCCGGTCCTCCTGCTCCTCAAGGGACTCGAGCATGGCCATGCGCTCCTCCCAGGCCAGCACCACCGGCCCCTCCGAGTCGGCCTGGCCGATGCGGAGCGCCGCCCGCCCGGTCATCTGCGCCGCCACGGGCACCGTGATCAGGTGGCAGGCCGCCAGCACCAGCAGCATTCCCACGTCCCCCGCATCGCGCGTGCGCAGCCCGATGCCGAGGGCCACCAGCAGCACCCCCAGGACCTGCGGCTTGCTGCCGGCGTGCATCCGGCTGAACAGGTCGTTGAAGCGCCACAGCCCCAGGGCCGCCGAGAGGCACAGCACCGCACCACCCAGCAGGCACAGCAGACCCACCACGTCCAGAACGTCCAGCAAGGTGTTCACCGGTCCACCTCCTGCGTGGCGGGGGCGTCCTGCTTGCGCACGAAGCGCGCCACGCTCACCGACCCCAGGAAGCCGATGAGCGACAGGGAGATGAGCACGGGCAGGGTGGTGGTGTGCCGGTGGACGGCGGCCTCCACGCCCAACGAGCAGATGAGCACGCCCATGAGCACCTCCAGGGCCACCACGCGGTCGAGCATGGTGGGGCCGGTGACCACGCGGGCCACCGTGAGCACACCGGAGACCGCCAGCACGATGCCCACGACCCAGATCATCACCGTCTCGACCATCACTCCTCCCCCTCCTCGGACGCGCCCTTGCGAATCCGCCCGGTGAGCGCCGACTGCCCCTCGATGGGCTCACCCGGCGCGCAGGACAGCACCTGCTCGGCGTGGGGGTCCAGGGCCTTCAGCAGCAGCTCCTCCTGGCGCCACACGCGGTGACGGAAGGCCTCCTGCTCCTCGGGGGTGTAGACGGCAAACCCGTGCACCAGGAGGGTCCCCACGCTCCGGTCGATGTCCAGCACCACACTGCCCGGGACCAGGGTGGTCATGCCCGCCGTGGTGGCCACGAACAGCTCGTCGGTGGACCGCAGGGGCACCTCGAACATGGTGCCGCTGGGGGGCCGACGGGCCGTGAACACCGTCCACGCCACCGAGGCACTGGCCACCGACAGGTCCCAGAGGAAATGGGCGCCCAGACGCAGAAGGGCCACGGGGCGCACCGCCATGGGCACCTCCAGGCGCGGCAGCGGGAAGAACAGGCACACGAGCACCGCCACGATCACCCCGCCGATGACGTCGAGCCAGCCGAGGGAGCCCCACAGCATCACCCACACCAGCGTCAGGAGCACGATGGCGCGCAGGTCGACCCGGTCCCGCATGGTGCGGCTCAGGCTCGCGGACTTCACTCGGGCACCCCCTCGGGGAAGATCGCCTGCGTGTAGACCACGGTCTCCAACAGGTCGAAGGCCGCCCGGTCGGTGAAGGCGAACAGCGGACCGGCCGCGACCGAGAGCCCCAGCCCCACACCGATCAGCAGGATCGTCGGGGTCACCACACCCGGCACCAGGGCCTGCGAGACGTCGCGCTCCGGGTCCGGGAGGTCGCGCAGCGGGCGCCCGTCCTCACTGAACGGCGGACGCCAGAAGGCACGGGCCCAGGTCCGCGAGAGCGCGTAGAGGGTCAGCAGCGAGGTGACCACCGAGGCGGCCACCAGCGTGTAGGCGAGCCACCCCCCATCGGCCACACCGGCCTCGATGAGGCCCACCTTGGCGACGAAGCCGGAGAACGGCGGGATGCCACCCAGGTTCATGGCCGGCACGAAGAACAGGATGGCCACCAGGGGGGAGGTGGTCGCCAGCCGGTCGAGCCGCATCGTGGAGGTGGTCCCCCCACGGCGCTCGATGAGGCCCGCCACCAGGAACAGCGACGACTGGATGAGGATGTGGTGGACCACGTAGAAGATGGCCGCCGAGAGACCCAGCTCCCCGCCCAGCGCGATGCCGAAGATCATGAACCCGATGTGGCTCACCAGCGTGAAGCTGAGCATTCGTTTGATGTCGTCCTGCACCACCGCACCCAGGATGCCCACCACCATCGTCAGGGCGGCGGCGATCAGCAGCATGGGGCTCACCCGGTCGTCCGGGAAGAGCAGCACCTCGGTGCGGATGATGGCGTACACACCCACCTTGGTGAGCAGGCCGGCGAACACGGCCGTGACCGATGCGGGGGCCGTCGGGTAGGAGTCCGGGAGCCAACCCGACATCGGGAAGACGGCGGCCTTGATGCCGAAGCCGAGCAGCAGCATCAGCTCCAGCGCCAGCTTGGTGTCCTCGTCCACCGACGACAGGCGGTAGGCCAGGTGCGCCAGGTTCACGGTGCCTGCCGCGGCGTAGACCAGCGCGATGGCCGAGAGGAAGACCAGCGAGGAGACCAGGCTGACCGCCACGTAGTTCACCCCGGCACGCACCCGCTCCCGCGTGCCACCCAGGGTGAGCAGCACGAAGCTGGCCGCCAGCAGCATCTCGAAGCCCACGTACATGTGGAACAGGTCGCCGGAGAGGAAGGTCGTGGACACTCCCGCCGAGAGCACCAGCAGGGTGGGGTGGAAGATCGCCAACGGGGCCTGGCCGTCGCTCTCCTCGTCGAAGGACGACCGTCCCTCACCGATGGAGAACAGCACCACCGCCAGGGTGACCACCACACTGACCAGAAGCATCAGCGAGGCCAGCCGGTCAGCGATGAGGACGATGCCCTCCGTGGGCGACCAGCCACCGACGTTCACGACCTGCGGGCCGCGTGTGTCGCTGAGATAGACCAGCGCGGCGCTCACCGCCACCGTGAGCGTCAGGGCGCTGACGGTGATGAGGCGCTGCGTGCGGGTGCGCCGCGTGGCCACCAGGGTCATGCCGGCGGCGATGAGGGGCACCACCACCGGCAGCGGCACCAGCATGTCGGGGGTCAGTCCCAGGGTCATGCCGTGCCCTCCTCACCGCGCGCGGCCCGCTGGGCCTCGGCCTCGCGCCGGGCACGGGTCTCCTGCGGGCGCGTCTCGTCCTCTGCGTCCTCGTCGTCGCCCTCGCCGTCCGTGGAGGCCTCGCTGAACACCTCGTCGGTGTAGGTGTTGGCCTCCGCACGCCGCGAGATGCGGGCACTCTCGGTGTCGGCCTGGACGAGGTCGGTGTGGCTCAGCTGCCACGACCGGTGGGCCAGTGCCATCACGAAGGCGGACATGGCCAGGCTGATGACGATGGCGGTGAGCACCATCGCCTGCGGCAGCGGGTCGCTCATCTCGGTCGCGGAGTAGAGCCGGGTGATGGG
Organism: Kytococcus sedentarius; assembly: GCF_041937525.1. Taxonomy (GTDB): domain Bacteria; phylum Actinomycetota; class Actinomycetes; order Actinomycetales; family Dermatophilaceae; genus Kytococcus; species Kytococcus sedentarius_A. The sequence continues at coordinate 2,452,245 of NZ_CP169391.1, read as the reverse complement.
GGCACGCCCCGGCTCGCCACTGGCCACCATGAACAACAGGTTGATGGCGTTGCCCATGAGCAGCATGCCGAACAGGATCCGCACCAGGCTGCGTGAGAGGAACAGGTACACGCCGCAGGCCGACAGCACGCCCACGAGCAGGCAGAGGGTGAGGCTGGGGATCATCGGGAGGCCTCCTCGTGGTCCGCGTACTCGGCGTCCAGCAGACGGGCGGAGCGGTCGGCGGGCTGGTCGTCGTGGTGGATGTCGCGGTCCAGGGCAGAACCCAGCGAGCTGAAGATGTCCAGCAGCAGACCCACGACCACCAGGTAGACACCCACGTCGAAGGCCGTGGAGGTGACCACGTGGAGGTCACCGACGGGGCCCAGGTGCAGGTCGAAGATCCAGGTCTGCAGGACGTGGCCACCCACCAGCATCGAGAGCAGCCCGGTGCCGGCAGAGAGGAACAGACCCGTTCCGAGCAGCCAGCCCGGGACGACCGGCAGCGCGGCACCCAGCTCGGCCCGTCCGCCGGCCAGGTAGCGCAGCAGCAGCGCCAGCCCCGCCACGAGTCCGGCCGCGAATCCGCCACCGGGGTGGTTGTGCCCCGCGAGCAGCAGGTAGAGCGACCAGACGATGATGACGTGGAAGATCAGGCGGGTGGCGACCTCCAGCATCAACGAGCGCCCACCCCAGGGCAGCGACCCCGCATCGGGGATCCAGCGGCGGCCGTCCGGGGAGGCCGTGGCGTGGCTGCGGCGGCGACCGCGGGCACTGCGGATGCGCTCCCAGCTGGTGCTGGCGCGCTCGGAACGCAGGAAGACCAGGCTGGCCACACCGGTGGCGGCCACGAGCACCACGGAGAGCTCCCCCATCGTGTCCCAGGCGCGGATGTCCACCAGGATCACGTTGACGATGTTCTCGCCGCCGCCGTACGTCTTGGCCCGCTCGGCCAGCACGAGCGAGGCCGGAGGGGCCTCCCGGACGGCGGCAGCCGTCATGGCCAGCAGGCACATGACCGACCCCACGGCGATGCCCAGGGCCCACCGCAGGCGGCGGTCCAGACGGGTGGAGAAGTCGCGGAACTTCACCGGCAGACGGCGCAGCACCAGCACGAAGACGGCGATGGACACCGTCTCCACGAGCACCTGTGTGAGGGCCAGGTCCGGCGCCCCGTGCAGCAGGAAGAGCATGGCCACGCCGTACCCGGTGACACCCACCAGGAACACTCCGCGCAGGCGCCGGCGGGAGCGGGCCGCGGCGATGGCCGCACCACCCACGATGAGGGCGACCGCCAGCTGGGCGGCGCTGTCGAAGAGGCGGACGTCACCCGGCCAGGTGACCCCCGTGACCAGCGCCGCGCCGGGCAGGAGCACCACCATGCTGAAGATCAGCGCCAGGTTCAGCTCCAGCGAGCCCCGCTGGATGAAACCGGTGGTCTCGTTGGCGCCGCGCTCCAGCATCCGCATGGCCCAGCGATAGCCCCGCTCGGAGGAGACCATCTGCGGCAGCGAACGGTGCACGGCGGAGACCGAGCCGCGGGCCACCACCAGCAGGACGCCCAGGACGATGACCACGGCGGTGAGCAGCAGCGGGATCCCCACGGACGGGATGAACAGCAGGTGGGCAGGCTCCGGCGTCTTCGGCCACGGGCCGGCAGCCGCGGCGAGCCAGGGCTCCAGCCTCGCCGCGAACGGGGCGATCACCAGGCCGGCCACCGCCAGCACCACGGGCACGGCCACGGCCCACACCGGCTGGCGGGTCACCGGGGTGGGGACGGTGGGGGCCTGCTTGTCCGGGATGCCCGGTGCGTGGTCCCCGAGCCCCACCAGCAGGAAGCGGGCGCTGTAGGCGAAGGTCAGCGCCGAGCCGATCACGACCACCACCAGGGCGGCGGTGGACAGCGCACCGCCCGGAACGGGTCCGCCGTGCTGCAGGGCGCCGATCGCGGCCTCCTTGGCCACGAAGCCGTAGAGCGGGGGCAGCCCGGCCATGGAGGCCAGTGCCAGCACGCACGACCAGTAGGTCCACGGCATCGAGCGGCGGAGCCCCGACAGCAGGCGCACGTCCCGGGTGCCCGTCGCGTGGTCGATGACGCCGACGGACAGGAACAGGGAGGACTTGAACAGGGCGTGGGCCAGCAGCAGCGCCACACCCGCCAGGGCGGCGTCCCCGTTGCCGATGCCCAGCAGCAGGGCCAGGAAGCCGAGCTGGCTGACGGTGCCGTGGGCCAGCAGCAGCTTGAGGTCCGTCTGGCGCAGGGCACGCCAGGCCCCCAGCAGCATCGTGAGCCCACCACCGACGACCAGCATCCACTGCCAGACGGGCAGATCGGCGAAGCCCGGCGCCATGCGCGCCATGAGGTAGATACCGGCCTTGACCATGGCCGCCGCGTGGAGGAAGGCGCTCACGGGAGTGGGCGCGGCCATGGCACCGGGAAGCCAGAACTGGAAGGGCACCAGGGCCGACTTGCTCATGGCACCCACCAGCACCAGACCCACCGCCACCGCGACCGTGGTGGTGGCGGCCGGCGGCTCGGCCACGATCACCGAGAGGCGGTAGCTGCCGACGTGCTCGGCCAGCATCACCAGGCCCACCAGCATGGCCAACCCGCCGAAGGTGGTGACGACCAGCGCCTGGCTGGCGGCCACGCGGCTGGCCTTGAGGCGCGAGGTGTGCCCGATCAGCAGGTACGACAGGACGGTGGTGATCTCCCAGAAGATGTAGAGCAGCAGCACGTCGTCGGCGGTGACCAGACCCACCATGGCGCCGGCGAACGCGGTGAGGCAGGCGGCGAACCGGCCCAGCCCCTCGTCGTCGTCGGAGAAGTAGCCGGTGCAGTAGAGGAGCACCAGCGCCCCCACCACGCCGATCACGAGCGTCATCAACCACGCGAGGGGATCGAACCGGAAGGCCAGGGCGAGGTTGAGGCTGGGGACCCACTCGAGGCGTTCGGACGGCGGGGCGCCGCTGCGCGCTGCGGTCGACTGCGCCAAGGCCCACACGGCTGTCCCGGCCGGCACCACGGCGAGGAGGGGGAAGATCCACCGTCCGAGGCGCGGCGCCAGCAGCGGGGCAGCCAGCGCGGCAAGGAAGTGGAGGGCGACGGCGATCAGCATGTGCGCTCCTCCAGGACGTCGGGCGGCGGCCTCCCCCGCCATCGGTGCCACCACGGGAGCCACTGCAACACGGGAGGTTGTGTGCGCCACAGCAGGGGCGCTGAGCGAAGTATACGGGCCGGCCCTCCATCGAAGCCGCTCGGGTGACACGTCCCCCGCATCATCCGAACGTGATGCACCCCACGTCCGGTGGCACTCGGCTGGCCCGGGTGTGGGCCGCTCGGGTAGACACGAGGGCATGACACGACCGCTCACGCACGGGTTCTCGGGTGACTGGTCCGGCCAACTCGTCGCCACCTCCATCCATGGCGGCCACGGGCTGCGCGAGGACACCGCGGCCGCCATGCGCCTGGACGAGGACACGCGGCTCCGCGAGGAGGACCCCTTCACCGACCGCATCGGCTCCGGGGCGGCTGCACAGGTGGTGGTGCACCACTCGCGCTTCGAGGTGGACCTGAACCGCCTCCGCGAGGAGGCGGTCTACCGCCGCCCCGAGGACGCCTGGGGTCTGGACATCTGGACCGACGGCGAGCTCGACGCGACGGCCACGGAGAACAGCCTCGCGCAGTACGACCGCTTCTACGCCGAGCTCGGCGAGCGCCTGGACGAGCTCGCCGCGCGGGGTCCGTTCGTGGTCTACGACGTGCACTCCTACAACCACCGCCGCGACGGCGAGGACGACCCCGGCGCCGACGTGGCCGACAACCCGGAGGTGAACCTGGGCACCGGCACGGTGGACGAGCACTGGCGCCCCGTGGTCGAGGCGTTCACGCGTTCCCTGGAGGCCCAGGAGGTCGCCGGGCACCGGCTGGACGTCCGGGAGAACGTGAAGTTCGAGGGGCGGGCCCTGGCGTGGTTCGTGCACGAGCGCTACCCGGACACGGGACTCTGCCTCGCCCTGGAGTTCAAGAAGACCTTCATGGACGAGTGGACCGGCGTGCCCCAGGACGACCACGTGGCCCAGCTGCGTGACGCCCTGGCCGCCACGCACGAGCCGGTCCTGGACGCCCTGCGGAAGGTGGGGCCCCGGTGACGGACACCGCACCCACCCAGGAGGGGCTCACCCCATCGGACCTGGCAGTGGACCACACGCTGGCGATGCTGTCGGACTCCATGCGCTTCCTGCTCGACATCACGCCGGTGAACTCCGACGAGGAGAAGGAACGGTTCATCGAGGGCACCCACGAGGAGCCCACCTTCGTCTACCGCGACCTGGAGACCGACCCCGCCATCCAGGCCGCGCAGATCGCCCAGGTGCCCCTGGGGGAGGTCGAGGACTCCACCGTCGGCAAGCTCCTCCAGAGCAAGCGCCGGGAGCTCTCGCTGCAGATCGACATGCTGCGGGCCCGCGGCACCGAGGACTTCCGGCAGCTGTCCGCCGAGCTGTACGGCGCGGTGGGGCCCAGCCTGCGGGAGACCGCCGAGGACCTGGTGGACCGCCTGGAGGTGCCCTCCCGCGCCTCGGACATGGTGGACGCCGAGGGCTTCCTCACCGCCGCCCAGGAGGAGATCGACGCCTACCGCGAGCTCGACCCCGACGTGAGCATCCACGCCGAGGTCCGCTCCGACGTGGCCGGCGTGCTGGTGGAGGGTGACACCCTGCTCATCAGCAACAACGCCAACATCCCCGCACCGCGCGTGCAGGCCCTGCTCATGCACGAGGTCGGGACCCACCTCGTGACCCAGGTGAACGGCGTCGGACAGCCGATGAAGACCCTGGGCTCGGGCCTGGCCGGGTACGACGAGACCCAGGAGGGGCTCGCCGTGCTGGCCGAGATCGCCGTGGGCGGGCTGACCAGCTTCCGACTCCGTCAGCTGGCCCTGCGCGTGCTGACCGTGCACCGCATGCTGAACGGCGCCACCTTCCGGGAGGCCTACCAGGCGATGCTCGACGTGGGCGTCCCGCCCGGCTCGGCCTTCACCACCACGATGCGGGCCTACCGTTCCGGCGGACACACCAAGGACGCCATGTACCTGCGCGGCCTGGTGGACCTGTTGGAGCACCTGCGAGAGGGTGGGCGGCTGGACCTGCTCTTCCTGGGGAAGTTCGCCCTGCGCGACCTGCCCCTGGTGCAGGACCTCGACGACCGTGGCCACCTGCGCCCCAGCCGCATCACCTCGCGGTGGCTCCTCTCACCCGGTACCCGCGAACGCCTCGACGAGGCCGCCGCAGCAGAAGATCTGACCACTCTCACGAAGGACCCCGCATGAAGATCGCCTACGTCGTCAATGACGTGATGACCGAGCAGTCCGTCTACACGACCACCCGCCTGGCCATGACCTCCACCTCGATGGGGCACGACAGCTACGTGCTGGGCATGGGCGACTTCGGCTACGAGCCGGACGGCACGCTGGTGGCCCGCGCCCGCTGCGGCAAGGACAAGAACTACCGCTCCCTGGAGCGCTACCTCGCCGACGTGCAGAAGCCCACGGAGGAGGAGCAGATCGCCCTGTCCGAGTTCGACGTGGTGATGCTGCGCGCGGACCCCGCCGACGAGGGCGAGTCCGGCGCGTGGGCGAACAACGCCGGTGTCGCCTTCGGCGAGCTCATGGCCCAGAGCGGTGTGCTGGTGGTCAACGACCCCAGCAGCCTCAGCAAGGCGCTCTCGAAGGCCTACTTCCAGCACTTCCCCGAGGCGGTGCGGCCCCGCACGCTCATCTCCCGGGACGAGGACCGCATCGAGGAGTTCGTGAAGGAGCTGGGTGGCAAGGCGGTGCTCAAGCCGCTTCAGGGCTCCGGCGGGTCCGGGGTGTTCGTGGTGAACGACGACGAGTCGCCCAACCTGAACCAGATCATCGAGGCCATCGCGCGCGACGGCTACGTGGTGGTGCAGGAGTTCCTGGAGGAGGCCAAGAACGGCGACGTGCGCATGTTCCTCATGAACGGCCAGCCGCTGACGGTGAACGGCAACGTGGCGGCCTTCCGGCGCCGCAGCCAGAGCGACGACATCCGGTCCAACATGTCCGCCGGTGGCAAGGCCGAGAAGGTAGAGGTCACCGACGAGATGTACGCGCTGGCCGAGGCCGTGCGCCCGAAGCTCGTGGCCGACGGCATGTTCCTGGTGGGCCTGGACATCGTGGGCGACAAGCTCATGGAGGTGAACGTGTTCAGCCCCGGCGGACTCGGGTCCTGCCAGGCCCTGTACGAGACGGACTTCGCCCCGGCGATCATCGAGAACCTGGAGCACAAGGTGACGATGCGGGGCCACTACGGCCGCCAGCTGCGCAACGCGGCCCTGGCGACCCTGTGACCGCAGCGCTCCTGGCGCGCTGAGCGCTCCCCCCCACCCACCGGGTGGCTGCCCTCCCGGCGGTCACCCGGTGGTGTGTGTGTGTGGGGTGGCGTCACCCCATCCATTCGTCGCTTTGAGGGGCCACCCCATCCATTCGTCGCTATACGGGGAAAATCAGCCCCTACAGCCCGAACAGCGACGAACAGATCCCCGCGGACCCCAAGACCGACGAACACATGCAGCACAACGGCCCCCGGGCAGGTGCGTCGGGGGCGGGGCGACGGGCGGAGGCGGCTCACCCCATCCATTCGTCGCTATGAGGGGGCACCCCATCCAGTCGTCGCTATACGGGGAAAAACTGGCTCCACAGCCCGAACAGCGACGAACAGATCCCCCCAGCCCCCAAGAACGACGAGCAGATGCGCACAGACGCGGGGCGGGGGCGCACGCCTCTGCGTACGCCCCCGCCCCGCATCACTCGCTCAGCGGTGCTGCTCCTGGGATCAGTTCTCCAGGGTGGCCCCCAGGGAGGCGTAGCCGTAGTAGGAGGCCAGGCGGTCGACCGTGGCGGCCTCACGGGCGTTGGGGTAGGTGTTGGTGCAGGACGTGCCCGCGCCACCACCGGACATCAGCTCGCTGCAGGGACCCGAGTAGTTGTCCGGCAGCCCCAGGATGTGGCCGGTCTCGTGGGTGACGATCCGCTGCGGGTCGTACTGGTTGGCCTGGTTGTAGTCCAGGAACACGTAGCCGTTGCCGAACGAGTAGGTCATCGCGTACGAGCCGCGCTGGTCGTAGCCCTCGTGGTACTGGATGTTCGAACGCTGGCCGTACCCGACCTCCGTCAGCTGGATGTTGTACGTGGCGTTGTTCCAGATCTGCGCCGACCGGTCGATCAAGCGGTCGAACTGCGGGGCCCGGTCGTCGTTGTACGTGATGGTCACGACGGCGCGCACGCCGTTCACCGGCGCCTTGCCGGTGGTCTGGGTGCCCGCCTCCAGGCGCGCCTCGCGCAGCATCGAGACCAGGCGGTCGTTCTGCTCCACGGACTGTTCCGTCTGCTTGCTCGGGTCGTAGGTCGAGAGCGTGCCGGTCTGCACGGCGTCCTTGGCCGCGACGTCACCCGTGGGTGCGGCGACAGCGGAGGTGGCGGTGAAGCAGACGGCAGCGGCCGTGGCGGCCAGGGTGTGTGTGAGGCGCATGGCGACACTTCCTTCTGAGGAGTCCTGCCGGCCTGGGTGGCCAACAGACGTAGGAAAGATGTACCGCTGCGCACCTCAAGGGCACACCCGCCCATGCCCAGAGTTTGGTCAGTTCTTGCCCAGCATTCACCCCGGGAGCGGTGGCCGCCCCCGGGGTGAATGCCTCGAAACTGCTTGTGCGTCAGCGGGTGACGGCGTCCTGCGCCCCGGTGTAGCCGTAGTAGGAGGCGTTGGCCTCCACCTGGGCGATCTCCTGGGCGTTCGGGTAGGTGTTCGTGCACGACGGGCCGGGGCCACCACCGGACATCAGCTCGCTGCACGGGCCGGCGTAGTTGTCCGGGAGACCGAGGATGTGGCCGGTCTCGTGGGTGACGATGCGCTGGGCGTCGTACTCGTTGGACTGGGCGTAGTCCAGGAAGACCTCACCGTTGCCGAACGAGTAGGTCATGGCCCACGACCCGCGGGGGTCGTTGCCCTCGGTGTAGGTGATGTTCGCCTGGGCGCCCTGACCCGCATCGGTCAGGTTGATGGAGCTCACGGACGAGTTCCAGATCTGCGCCGAACGGTCGATGAGCGCGTCGAACTGCGGCGCACGGTCGTCGTTGTAGGTGATGGTCACGGCCTGCGTCACCGCCGTCGCGCTCTCCACACCGGAGCTCTGGGTGGCCGCGGCCAGGCGGGCCTGCTGGGCCATCTGCAGGAGGCGCTCGTTCTGCTCAGCGGCCTCGGGACCCTGCTTGCCCGGCTCGAACGCCGAGACACCGGCCGGCGCGTCCTGGGCGGCGGGCACCGGCGCCGGCACCGCGCCAGCTGCTCCGGCGGAGAGGCAGGTGGCGGCAGCGGTGGCGGCCAGCAGGGTGGTGAAGCGCTTCATGGGACTCATCCTTCGTGTCGGGTGTCCGTGCCGTCGGCGGCCCGGAGCTGGACTGCTCCCAGTTCTACGTGCCGCTCGTTCAACATCGCTGCCACGGAAACCAAAGAGTCCGTATAGAATTGGGAACGCTCTCCCCATCGACCCCGGGCCCGCCTCCCCACCCCGGGCCCCAGAATCGCCACAATGGTGCGATGGACAGCGCACAGACCCGCCGCGCCCCCGCCGAGTGGCGGGAGCTCGATGGCCGGCTCCTGACGAGCTTCGCCCCCGCCGACCACCCCACGGGAGCCGCGTTCGTGGCCGGGATCGCCGAGCTGGCCCAGGAGCTGGACCACCACCCCGAGGTCACCCTGGCCCTCGGGCGCGTGACCGTGACCACCCACAGCCACGATGTGGGGGCCGTCACCCGGCGCGACCACCGGCTGGCCCGCCGCATCGACGCCCTGGCCGCGGAGCACGGTGTCGACGGCGACCCGGAGCGCTTCCACAGCGCCACGGTGTGGGCCCCCGCCTCCCCGGACGAGGTCTACGCCCTCGTCAGCGACGTCACCCGCACCGGCCAGTGGAGCCCCACCTGCCGCACCTGCCGCTGGACCGACCCGGCGCAGACCGGCGTGGGCGCCACCTTCGAGGGCGACAACGAGACCCCCACCCGCCAGTGGACCACCACCAGCACCGTGGTGGCCGCCGAGCCCGGCCGCCGCTTCGCGTGGCAGGTGGGCGAGGGCTACGTGGAGTGGGGGTTCTCCCTGGCGCCCGGGGCCGAGGACGGCACCCTCCTCACCCAGACCTGGCACTTCACCCGCGCCGGCCGCCGCTTCTTCGACGACCGATGGGGTGAGCACGCCACCGAACAGGCCGCCGAGCGGGAGCGCCGCGCCCATGCCGACATGCCGGTGACGCTCGCCCGCATCGTCGAGGCCCTGCACTGACCCTGCACCGACCCCACGCACCCGACCTGCACCACCCATCCCGAACGAGGAGGACCCCGTGACCCGCCGCCCCACCGCCTGCCAGACCTGCCCCGGCCACTCCGGCCCCAGCCGCCGCCAGGTGGTGACCGGTGCCACCGCCGTCGCCGCGTTCGGCGCACCGGCCCTGGCGGCCTGCAGCGACGACCCCGGCACCTCCGGCCGGCCCGGGGTGCAACCCGTGACGGTGGCCGCCGCGGACGTGCCCGTCGGCGGCGGTGTGATCGAAGGCGGGTGGGTGGTCACACAGCCCTCCGAGGGCGAGTTCAAGGGGTACAGCGCCGAGTGCACCCACCAGGGCTGTGCGGTGAGCCTGGTCAAGGACGGGCAGATCATCTGCTCCTGCCACGGCAGCTACTTCGCCATCGCCGACGGGGCGCCGACCGCCGGCCCCGCGACCAGCCCGCTGGCGGCAGCCGCCGTGGAGGAGGCCGACGGTCAGCTGACCATCAGCCCGCAGGACAGCTGAGCTCACTCCAGCAGGAGCACCACACCGAGCACGACGAAGGCCGCACCGGCCGCCGCATCGATGAGGTGACCCGCCCGCTCGTACAGGCGCACCAGGGGTGGGCGGCTCGCGGCCCAGGCCAGGGCGAGGAACCACACCAGGGCAATGACCAGCATCATCACCAGGATGCCGCCGCGGGTGCTCCAGGACATGTCCGGCGGCAGCAGACTGGAGAAGAGGGCGCCGAAGAAGACCAGCGCCTTGGGGTTGGCCACGTTGGTGGCCAGACCCAGCCGGAAGGCGGCGCCGGAGGTGAGGGGGGCGGACGCGCGGCTCGGCTCGGGCCCGTCGTGCTGGTCGGCTCGTGGCTCCTCGGCCGCCCCGGACTCACCCAGGGACCGGTTCGCCCGGCGCGCCCTCCACACACTCCACAGGATGAGTGCCCCGTAGCCCACCAGGAAGACCGCGCCGGCCACCCGCATCGCGACCCCCACCACCGGCGCCGCCTGCACGAGCGCGGTCAGCCCCACCAGCGCCAGCACGATCCACACGGTGATGCCGGTGACCACCCCCAACGCGGTGGACGACGCTGCGCGGTGGCCGTGCCGCATGGCGGTGCGCAGGATGGCCACGAAGTCCGGCCCCGGGCTCATGACGCCCAGGGTCCAGACGACCGCCAGCGGCAGGAGAACTCCCATGGCGCAGGAGTCTAGGGAGGCGGACCGGGCGCTCCGCGCGGGCGGGGGCACACCGCATCGGCCATGGGTGATGCTGGGGCCATGCAGCACACCCGCGACAGCCGCGTCGAGCCCCAGTGGAACGCCGGTGCCGCCCTGGCGGTGGTCGAGCTGGCAGCACTCGGGGTCGCCCTGGGTTTGCTCGCCTCGGTGCCCGACCACTGGGGGCCCATGGTGCACCGCATCGGTGCCGGGGTCGGCGCGGTGTGGGCCGTGTGGCTGGCGGTGCGGGCCAGCCGGCGCGACGCGAGCCCGCTGTGGATGGGCGGGCTGGGCCTGGCTGCGGCCGGGTTGGCGGTCACCGCACTGGGCGAGGGTGCCTGGTGGGGCTGGTCGGTGCGGGCCTACGCGGTGGGGCTGGTGCTCCTCATCGCGGCCGAGGTGCGCTGGCGGCAGCACGAGGAGAACATCACCGGCCCCGGCCTGAACGAGCTGCTCTTCGCCAGCCTGGCCACGGTGACGATGCTGTCACCCACCCTGGGGCTGCGGCTGTCCCTGTTCGCCGGACTGGCGCTGGTGGTGCTGCACGTGGGCATCGATGCAGCGCACCGCGCCGGGTTCACCGACGTCTCGGCCGGCGATGCGGATGACGGCCGGTTGGCGCGGTGGTTGCGCTCGAACGCCGCCTCGGGCGTGGACCGCGAGGAGGTGGTGGAGACGCTGTTCTTCGAGGCCGAGCAGGGGCGCGGGCGCACCGTGCAGTTCCTGGTGCAGATGGCGCTGTCCACCGTGATCGCGACGCTGGGGGTGCTCACCGACTCCACGGCCGTGGTGATCGGCGCGATGGTGGTGGCGCCGCTGATGCTGCCGCTGCTGGCGACGGGCCTGAGCCTGGGCATGGGGTGGCCGCGGCGGATGGTGCGCAGTCTGGCCCTGGCGGGGCTCGGCATCGCGCTGGCCGTGGGAGTGTCCTTCGTGCTGGTGCGAGCCCTGGGGCCGGGGCTGGTGCTGGCGGAGAACTCGCAGGTGAGCTCCCGCATCGCGCCCACCGTTCCGGACCTGCTGATCGCGGTGGCCTCAGGGGCGGCCGGGGCGTTCGCGCTCTCACGGCGCAACCTGGGGACGGCGCTGCCGGGGGTGGCCATCGCCATCGCGCTGGTGCCGCCGTTGGCGGTGGTGGCGACCTGTCTGGAGCAGGGCGCGTGGAGCGCGGCGGCCGGGGCGGGGCTGCTGTTCCTCGTGAACATCGTGTGCATGGTGGCGGCGGCCGCACTGACCTTCGTGCTCACCGGGGTGGTGCCGCTGAGCTCGCTGGAGACCAACCAGGAACGGGTGGGCGCCTGGGGTGTGGGCGTGGGCGTGGCGGCCGGGCTCGTGCTGTGCGCGTTGGTGCTGCATGCGGGACGATGAGGCCATGAGCGCTCTGCTGTACGACCCGGACTGTGGTTTCTGCACGCGCGCGGCCGAGCTGCTGATGCGGTGGCCGGTCTCCTGCGAGGTGGCGCCGATGGACCCCGAACGGCTGGCTGCAGCGGGGGTGGATGCCGAGCGGGCCGACCGGGAGATCCCGTTCGTGGACGACGCGGGGGGCGTGCGGTACGGCTCCGCGGCCATCGCTGCGGCGCTGCGAACGGCGGGCCGGTCCACACCGCTGGGTCAGCTGGTGTGGGCGGCCGGCGCGGTGCTGGGCAACCCGCCCGTGGCGTGGGTGGCCCCCCACGTGTACCGGCTGGTGGCCGAGCACCGGCACGAGCTGCCCGGCGGCACCGCGGCGTGCGCCATGCCGCCCCGGGCGGTGTGAGGGCCGGCCGGAGCACATCGTGAGCAGCGTCGACCGGCCACCCGGTGACGAGGAGAAGCGGTCCTCGGAGGAGGGCTCCCGGCCCATGCGGGCGCACCACGTGCCCACGGTGGTGGACAAGGCCATTGAGCAGGCCCAGCGGGAGGGCGCCTTCGACAACCTGCCCGGGGCGGGGAAGCCCTTGGAGCTCGCCTCCTCGGACGACCCCGAGTGGTGGGTCAAGGGGTTCCTGCGGCGGGAGCAGGTGGACTTCTCCGAGGCACTGCCCGGGCCGTTGCAGCTGCGGAGGGAGCGGTCAACCTTCCCGGAGTCCCTGGTGGCGCTGACCGACGAGGCACAGGTCCGCGGGCGCCTGGAGGACTTCAACGCCCGGGTGCTGGCGGACCGCAGGCGCCCCGCAGTGGGCGACGCCTCCCCGCCAGTGGTGGGCCGGGTGGACGTGGAGGAGATGGTGGGTGCCTGGCGGGAGCTGCGGGCTGCGGCCGAGCGGGCGGCCGATTCCGCCCAGGTCGCGGGTGGCGCGGAAGGCCCTGGATCTGCCGAGACCTCCCGGGCCCCCGGCACCCGACGCCGCTGGTGGGCCCCCTGGCGCCGGTGAGCCCAGGCCCCGGTTCTCGTACCGTGGGTGCATGCACCTCCCCACGTCGGGTCTGACCGCCGACCAGGTCCACGCCGCCCTCGACGACGCCGCCCGTGACGACGCCGACTGGCGCGCCGGCCGCACGTGGTCCCTGGTCTACGACTCCCCCGCCTGGCACACAGAGCTGGTGGAGGCCGCCACCCAGCGCTTCGCCCACGAGAACGCCCTCTCGCACAGCACCTTCCCCAGCACCCAGCGCTTCGAGTCGCAGGTGTGTTCCATGGCGGCCTCCGTGGTCTGCCCCGGTGCCGAGACCTACGGCGTGTTCACCAGCGGCGGCACCGAGTCGATCATGGTGGCCGTCAAGGCCTACCGCGACCACACCGGCCGCCGCCACATGGTGCTGCCCACCACCGCCCACCCCGCCTTCGTGAAGGCCGCCGCCTACCTGGACATGCAGGTCACCCAGGTGCCCGTGGAGGCCGACGGCCGCCCCGACCCGCAGCGCCTGCTGGATGCCGTCACCGACGACACGGCCCTCATCGGCCTGTCCGCGCCGTGCTTCCCCTACGGCGTGGTCGACCCCATTGAGGAGGTGGGCGCCCTCGCCCAGGAAAGGGGCGTCGGCATCCACGTGGACGCCGCCATGGGCGGCCTCTTCCTGCCCTTCCTCGATGCGGCGGGCGGCACCCCGGTGCGCTACGGCCCGGACGTTCCCGGAGTCACGTCCACGTCGGTGGACCTCCACAAGTACGGCTACGGCGCCAAGGGCGCCTCGGTGCTGCTGTTCGCCGACAACGACCTGCGCCACGCCGGCTACCACGTGGACACCTCGTGGCCCGGCGGCGCCTACGCCGCCTCAGCGGTGGTGGGCACTCGGTCCGTCGGGCCGGCCGCGGCGGCCTGGACCGCGATGGCGGCCCTGGGCACCGACGGCTACCGGCAGCTGGTGCGCGGCGTCATGGCCACCACCCGCCGCCTGCAGGAGGGCCTGGCCGAGGCGGGGCTGCAGGTCATCGGCGAGCCGCCGATGGGCGTGTTCGCCGTCACCGGTGACCTCTCGGTGCCCGCCGTGGCCCAGCGCCTGGAGGCCCGCCGGTGGTGGATCGACACCCTTGACGCGCCGCCCGCCATCCACTTCGTGGTCTTCCCCCGCCACGCCGCGGTGGCCGAGGAGTTCCTGGCCGACGTCCGCGAGGCCGTGCGGGAGGCCGAGGGTGACACCACCGCATCGGCCGGCGCGTCCTACGGCGTGATGATCCGCGGGGGCGAGCTCACCGACGACGTGCTCCGCGCCCACCTGGACGAGCGCTTCACCGTGCAGCAGCCCTGACCACAGCGCGGGCCAGCTCGTCCGAGGCGTCCACCACCGGCAGCGCGAAGGTCACCCCGGCGCGTTGCGCCTCGGTGACCAGCAACGACAGCTCGGTGCACGCCACCAGCGCGTGGGTGCACCCCGCATCGGCCTGCGCCGCCACGTGCCCGGCGAGCTCCTGCACGAGCCCGGGGAGGGGCTCGGCGGCCTTGACCCGCAGGATCAGCGCGCTGACCGCCTCCTGTCGCGCGTCGTCCGGGACGACCGTCTCGATGCGGTGACTCGCCAGAGCCCCCTGGTACAGCCCCGCCTCCACCAACCCACGCGTGCCGAACAGCGCCACCCGACGCGCCCCGGCCGCGCTGCCGTCCGCCGCGAGCGCGGCGGCGGAGGCGTCCACCATCGAGACGAGCTCCACCCCGAGCCCCGCTGTCGCCTCGGCGGCGAAGGCGTGGGCGGTGTTGCACGCGACGGCGAGCACCTCGGCGCCCATGTGCGCCAGCCCCTGGGCCCCCGCCCGCATCCACGGGACGGGTGAGGTGTCCTGGCCGCGGGCGGCAGCCACGCGGTCGGGCACGGTGGGATCACCCCAGACGACCACCGGGATGTGCTCCTGGTCGGTGGTTGCGGGGGTGGCGGCCACGAGGCGGGCCAGGAAGTCGACGGTCGCCGCCGGGCCCATGCCGCCGATGACGCCCACCGGACGCCACGGGGACGTTCCCGGGGATCCGCGCAGCACGGGTCAGGCCGCCCGGGCGGCGCCGGTGCCGCCGGCGTGGCGCTGCTCGGCCTCGGCCCGCTCGGCGCGGCTCATGCCGGCATACCGGTTCCAGCCGGTGAGCACGGAGACCAGCAGCACCACCAGCAGTGCCCAGGCGTAGGGGTTCAGGAAGGCGGCGCCGATGCCGGGTGCGGGTAGGTCCAGCTCGGCCGCCACACCGGTGACGGTGGCGAACCAGACGATGACAGCGTTGTGCCAGGGCAGCATGTAGAACACCGTGCAGACCGCGCAGTCCAGCAGGTTGGCGCGGCGCTGCGGGCTGAGCCCGTGCGACTCCCCCAACGGCTTGGCGATGGTGGGGCCCACCAACAGGATGGCCGGCGCGTTGGCACCCAGCGGGATGGTGAACAGGATGCTGATGCCCACGATGGCCAGCTCCGCACTGCGCACGCCGCGGGCAGCGGAGCGGCGCAGCTTCTCGAGTACGGACTGCATGAGGCCCGACTCGGCGAAGACCTGGGCCAGCGCCATGATCAGCAGCACGAGGATGACCACCGCGGTCACGCCGCTGATGCCGTCCTCGAGCAGACCGGTGGACTCACCCCGCTCGGAGGGGATGCTGAACAGCGTGGACAGCGGCATCAGTCCCGTGACGGCGCCCAGCACCACCGCGGTGAGGATGCCGGCGGTCAACGACACGATGATGTGGTGCCGCATCAGGGCCAGGCCGATGACCACCGCGAAGGGCAGCAGCATCACCAGGCCGAGGGGATCGGCATCGATGGCCAGGTCCTGGGTGGGAACGCGCTCGCCCCCGCCACCCATGACGACCAGCACCACCAAGGAGACGGCCGCGGCCGTCACGGCCAGTGGCAACCGGGAGCGGACCACCGTGCCCATGCGGGCATCCTGGGTGAAGGCGGAGGTGATGGTGGTGTCGGACACCGGGGCGATGTTGTCGCCGAAGGCGCCGCCGGCAATGATCGCGAGCGCGAGCCAGACCGGTTCCGCGCCCAGGAACAGGCCCGTCGGGTAGAGCACAGGGGCCAGCGCCAGGACGGTGCCCACGGAGGTTCCGGTCCCGGCGGCGAAGAGGCAGCTCAGCAGGAAGGCCAGCCCGACGAACACCCCGCCGGTGACTCCGGCCGTGTCGCCGACCCACAACAGACCCGCCACCAGGCCACCGCTCTTCATCAGGGTGCCGAAGATGCCCGCGAACAGGAAGGCCATGATGATGACGGCGCCGGTGCCGCTGGTGAGTCCGCGGGTGACGGCCTCGGAGTACTGCTGCTTGTCTCGCGCCAGGAGCAGGCCCACCACCAGGGCGAGGAAGCCGCCCACCCAGAACGAGGAGACCGCGGCCCGCTCGGCCACGGAGAGCCACGCGAGCACGATCACCAGCACGGCGGCGGGGATGAGGGCTGCCCAGCGTCCGCCGTACAGCTCGAGGGTGCCCGGGCGGGGCTCGTCGCCGGAGCCGGGGGCGGGAGAGTGATCGACGGCCGGGGAGTCTCCGCCGGGATCGCGGCGCTTGATCATGTCCATGGACCGACGTTACCGGCAGCATGCGGCGATTCCCCGCCGAAAGGTGCCGCCGCGTCAGGCTCCGTCAGGGCACGTCAGGCCCGCGGCGGGTCGAACACCATCCCGATGACGTCCGGCGCCCCCTCCGCCACCCAGTGCGGCCGCTGGCGGGTCACCTCGCGCCACCCCAGGTGGCGGTAGAGCGCCAGGGCCCGGTCGTGGGTGGGCAGGACGTCCAGACAGGGGACGCACCCCGCATCGAGGACGAACCCGGTGGCGTGGCGCAGGAGGGCGACCCCGGCGCCGGTCCCCCGGGCGGCGGTGCCGACGAACAGCACGCCCACCACGCGCAGGTCCTCCGCGGGGCGGTCGCTGGCGCCGCTCCATGCCTTCACGAAGGGCTCGTCCCCCGAGCCGGTCTCCAGCGGTACTCGACGCACGGCCACGTGACCGACCACCTCGTTCCCGGACTCGGCCACCCAGGCGGCTTCCTCCCCATCGCGCTGGAGGAAGGCCAGCGCAGCTGCATCATCGAGCGAGCGATGCGGGTAGTCGGAGGTCCGTTGCTGCTCCACCAGGGTGCGGGCGAGGTGGGGCAGATCGTCGTCGCGGCGGGGGCGGATGGTCAGGTCGCGCGGGGTGCTCACCCCATCAGTCTGCCTGCCGCTAGGTTTCCCGCATGATCATCCACGATGTCGCGGCCCTGGAGGCCGTTCTCGCGCGGCAACTCGACCCCACCCAGGTCCAGCTCGCGCGCACCCTGCTGCGGCCCGGGATCCACCTCGTCGCCGCCGGTCCGGGCGATGCCGTGGTCGGCCAGCTGGGCGGCACCACCTTTCTCCCCGCAGGTGTGCAGCGCCCCGCGTGGGAGGGGCACGGGACGTTGTCGCTGGTGCTCGAGCTGGACCTCGGAGCCATCGCGGCCACCGGGCTCGATGCGGGGCGCCCCCTGCCCCGCTCCGGTCGCCTGCAGGCCTGGTACGTCGATGCTGAGGAGCACGACGACCCGGACGCGGTGGTCGGCTCCTGGGACGACGCCACACGCGACGGGGCACGGCTGCTGCTGGTGCCACCCGCCGCGGAGACCGACGCACCGACGGGCGGTCCGGCGCTGGACGGAGTTGCCCTGACCGCCCGCGCAGCCGTCTGCTGGCCCAGCCCGGAGCAGCCCCAGCTCCTGCAGGCGTTGGGAGTGGACGACCCGATGGGGGTCTGGGACCACCCGCTGTTCGCCGAGCCGTTGATGCAGGAGCTGGAGGACCTGGCGCCGGAGCAGCCCAAGCACCTGGTGGGCGGCTGGCCGGACCTGGTGCAGGGACCGGTGGAGTACGAGGTGAGCCAGTGGGGCCAGCCGGACGACCACTCCCCCAGCGACGCCGAGATGGCGGCGTGGACGCCGTTGCTGCAGGTGGACTCCGACGACTCCGTGGACCTGATGTGGGGCGACTGCGGCGTGCTCTACTGGCTGACGCGCGGCACCGGGGACGACCTGGCGGGCCAGGCCGAGTTCACCTGGCAGTGCAGCTGAGGGTCCCTCTCACGCAGCGGGCGCCGGTTCCGGCCCGTCCTCGGCCACGTGGGCGATGTGGTCCAGCGAGCGCCAGATGAGCAGCAGCGTCAGCCCCGCCCCGGCGAACGCGAACCAGTACGGGGCGGTGATGCCGAAGGCGTCGGCCAGCAGCCCGCCGATGGGCATGCCGATCACCATGCCGCCGGTGAGCCCCACCAGGTTGATGCTGCTGATGCGCCCCATCATGTGGTCGGGGGTGGCGCGCTGGCGGACGGCCGATGAGGTGGCCGACCACACGAACGCGTACAGCCCGAAGCCGAACATGGTGGCGTAGGCGACCGGCGCCCAGGTGGTGAGTGCCAGCACCAGGTGCATGAGCACCTCCAGCGTCAGGCACACCTTCATGATGGCGGCCAGCGACCACCGGGCCGCGATGCGGTCGTAGGCCAGGATCGAGATCACCCCACCGATGGCGGTGGCGGTGGTGAGCAGTCCGAAGCCCACTGGGCCCAGCCCCACCCGTTGCTGCGCCCAGACGACGAGCACACCCCATCCGGCCGCCCAGGTGACGTTGAAGGTGAGGATGGTGATGACCAGGGTGCGCACCGCCGGTGCCCCGGCCAGCCAGCGGAGGCCCTCCACCACATCGCGGTGGATGCTGGCGCGCTCCGTGCCCTCCGGGGCGACCGGCCGCGGCACCACCATGCGGGAGACCAGCCCTGCGGCCAGCACCACGGTGAGCGCGGCCACCCCGAACGGCCAGGCCATGCCCACGGCGAAGAGCGAGGCGCCGATGGCCGGGCCGACCATCTGGTTCATGGTGAGGAAGCCGGACATCAGGCGGGCGTTACCGGTGGTGAGGTCCTTGCGGTCCACCACCGAGGGCAGCAGCGTGGAGGTGGCGGAGTCCGCGAGCACCTCGGCGGTGCCGAGCACCAGCATGACGGCCAGCACCAGCCAGACCGAGACCACGCCGCTGGCCACCATGCCCGCGAGCACCACCAGCACCACCGCGCGCAGCAGGTTGGCGATGATGGTCATGCGGCGGCGGTCCACCCGGTCGGCCAGCGCCCCGGCGCCCAGGCCGAGCACCAGCCAGGGTAGGCGGTTCAGCATCGGCGCGGCGGAGACCAGCAGGGCGCTGTCGGTCTGGCTGGCCACCAGCAGCGGACCGGCGGCCAGGATGATGCCGTCACCCAGGTTGGAGGCGTGGGCCGCGCCCACCAGCCAGCGGAAGCTCACCCCCATCCGGGCCGGGAGGAACCACTCGACCGCCCGGCCGAGGGGGCCGGGACGCACCGCAGGGATGCGGGACTGCGGGGCGCGGTGGAGGGGCACCGGCGCAGACTGCCACAGGCGGGGGCGGGTGGCCGAGTACCGTCATCACCATGACCTCAGACAGCCAGGCACCGGTCACTGAGCAGGAGCTGCGGCACCTCGCGGCACTGCGGGACGTGGAGATCCTCACGGCACTGGGTCCGCAGGACGACCTGGACGACCTCGTGGAGTGGACCGCTCGAAACCTCAGCCTTCAGGACTGAGCGCTGGCGGCATGACGCCACGCATCCGGCGGTCCGGCGAGAAACCGCCGCCGGTACGGTCGTGCCATGGCCCCGCAGCAACCCGTGTCCCGCAAGCTGATCCTCTTCCAGATGCTCTGCGGGGCCATCGTCGCGGTGGTGGGGGTGACCAACCTGTTCTCGGACTCCTTCGAGGGCTGGTGGCGCCTGCTCGCGGTGGCCCAAGTCACCATCGGCGCGCTCTGGTTCGCCGCGTCCCTGCGCCAGCTGCTGCGGGCACGCTCCACTGGCGGCCCGCGCACCTGATCACGCCTGCGAGCCAGCCTGTGAGACTGGCCCGATGACGTCCGGCTCCCCCACCGCACCGGCCACCCCCGACCACCTCGCCGCCTCCGAGGCCATCACCGTCACCGGCGCCCGCCTGCACAACCTGCGCGAGGTCACCGTCACCATCCCCCGCAACCGGCTGGTGGCGGTCACCGGCGTCTCGGGCTCGGGCAAGTCCTCGCTCGCGTTCGGCACGATCCACGCCGAGGCTCAGCGCCGCTACTTCGAGACCGTCGCCCCCTTCGCCCGCCGCCTCATCCACGCCGCGGTCGACCCGCAGGTCCGCAGCATCACGGGCCTGCCGCCCGCCGTCGCGCTCGGCCAGCAGGCCACCACCAGCGGCACCTCCTCCCGCTCCACGGTGGGCACCGTCACCCACACCGGCAACACGCTGCGCATGCTCTTCTCCCGATGCGGTGACTACCCCGCCGGAGCCGCCCACCTGGACTCCGACGCCTTCAGCGTCAACACCGCCGTCGGCGCCTGCCCCCAGTGCTCCGGCCTGGGCGTGGTCCACGAGCCCACCGAGGCCTCGATGGTGCCCGACCCCAGCCTCTCGGTCGCCGAGGGCGCCATCGCCGCCTGGCCCGGTGCGTGGCAGGGCAAGAACTACCGCGACATCACCGCCACCCTGGGCTACGACATCACCTCCCCCTGGCGCGACCTGCCCGCCGCCGACCGCGAGTGGATCCTCTTCACCGACGAGCAGCCCGTGGTGCAGGTGGTGCCCGAGCGCGACCCCGAGCGCATCCAGCGCCCCTACTCCGGCACCTTCTCCTCGGCCCGCCGCTACCTGATGCGCACCCTGAGCGAGACCAAGTCCGCCACCCAACGCGCACGCGCCCTGCGCTTCGTGGAGACCACGCCCTGCCCCGCCTGCGCCGGCCACGGGCTGCGCGCCGACGCCCTGGCCGTCCGCTGGCTGGGGATGTCCCTGCCCGATGCGGTCGCGTTGCCGATGCGGGAGCTCGCACCCCTCGCACGGGGTCGCCTGGGGGGCCTCCCCGCCGAGGGCGGTGACGCCCGCCAGTCCGCCGAACGGCTGCTGCTGGGCGACCTGCTGGCCCGGCTGGACGTGCTGCTGGAACTGGGCCTGGGCCACCTCACCCTCTCGCGCCGCAGCACCACCGTCTCCCCCGGGGAGATGCAGCGACTGCGCTTGGCCACCCTGCTGCACACCGGCCTGTTCGGCGTGGTCTACGTGCTCGACGAGCCCTCCGCCGGTCTGCACCCCCGCGACACCGAGGCCCTGCTGCGCGTGCTGCGCCGCCTGGTCGATGCGGGCAACACCGTGCTGGTGGTGGAGCACGACATGGCCGTGGTGGCCGCCTGCGACTGGGTGGTCGACGTGGGGCCCGGCGCCGGTGAGGACGGTGGCCGCGTGCTGCACTCCGGCGCCGTGGAGGAACTGCCCGGCGTGGCCGAGTCCGTCACCGGCCGCTACCTGGACCGCCCCGTCCACGCCGAGGAGGTGCTGCCCGAAGGGGACGCCACTCCGCCGCGCCCCGGCACCGGTGCGCTCGCAGTCAGTGGCCTGCGGCGCCACACCGTGAAGGGCGTGGACCTCACCCTCCCGCTGGGCGCCGTGACGGTGGTGACCGGCATCTCCGGCTCCGGCAAGTCCTCCCTGCTGGACGCCCTGGCCGATGCGGTGGCCGCCCACGCCGAGGAGGTGGCCACCGAGGCCGCCGACGAGCGCGGCGCCGACGACGAGAACGATGCGGGTGACGCGGTACCCGGTGCACGTGGCGCGCACGACGGAGGGGGCACGCTCACCGCATCGGACGACGGCGGCACTGGCGTCGAGGTGACCGGCGGCAGCATCGCCCGGCTGGTGCGGATCACGCAGAAGCCCATCGGCCGCTCCCCGCGCTCCACGCTGGCCACGTACACCGGCGCGATGGACCGCATCCGCAGCCTGTTCGCCGCCACCGACGACGCGAAGGAGCGCGGCTACGGGGCGGGGCGGTTCAGCTTCAACACCACGCCCGGGCGGTGCCCCACCTGCGAGGGGCAGGGGTCGGTCCAGGTGGAGCTGCTGTTCATGCCCGGCACGTACTCCACCTGCCCGGAGTGCCACGGTGCGCGCTACGACGCCGAGACGCTGCAGGTGCGCTGGGAGGGGCACCGCATCGACGAGGTGCTGGCCTGGACCGTCGCGCAGGCGCGCGAGGAGTTCGCGGCGCACCCGCAGCTGGCGCGGACCTTCGGCGCGCTGGAGGAGCTGGGGCTGGGCTACCTGACCCTCGGGCACCCGGCCACGGACCTCTCTGGCGGCGAGGCGCAGCGCATCAAGCTGGCCACCGAGCTGCGCGTGCAGCGCCGGACGCCGACGCTGTACCTGTTCGACGAGCCCACCACCGGCCTGCACCCCGCCGACGTGCACCGGCTGCTGCGGCAGCTCCACGGGCTGGCCGATGCGGGGCACACCGTGGTGCTGGCCGAGCACGACGCGGTGGCCATGGCGACCGCCGACCACCTGGTGGAGCTGGGCCCGGGCGCCGGCTCCGAGGGCGGCCAGGTGGTGGCCACCGGGCCGCGCCGGGTCTGAGGTGAGGGGTGGAGCCGCCGTCGGTGGATAAACTCGGCCGACCCCTCACCCCAGGAGCACCATGGCCCGGCGCCGCAGCACCCCCCGCAGGAGCACCGCTCCGCGCCGCCGTGCGAGCACCCGGGGAGGGAAGCTCGATCCCCGCGCGTGGATCGCGATCGCGCTGGTCGCGGCGCTCGTGATCGCCTACGGCGCGTTCACGTTGAACCCCGCCAACGAGCGGGTGGACGACATCCCCGAGCCGATGCTGCAGGCCTACCAGGACGCCGCCCAGGGCGCCGAGGACTTCGAGCACTCCTGCCACCACCTGGACTGGCGGGTGATCGCCGCCATCGGGCGGGTGGAGTCCAAGCACGCTGACGGGGGCGAGGTCACCGACGCCGGCGTGGCCGACCCGCCCATCTACGGCCCGCGCCTGGACGGCACCGGCGCCGGCGGGAACACCACCGGCCACGGCGACACCGACGGCGGCCGGTTGGACGGCGACGCCGAGTACGACCGGGCGGTGGGGCCCATGCAGTTCATCCCCGCCACCTGGGAGATCCACGGCAAGGACGGCGACGGCGACGGCGAGGCGGACCCGCAGAACATCCACGATGCGGCCCTCTCCGCGGCCAGCCTGCTGTGCGCCAACCAGGAGATCGACCTCTCCGACGAGGACACCCTGAAGCGCGCCATCAAGCGGTACAACAACTCCGACGCGTACGTGGAGAAGGTGCTCACCTGGGCGGAGCGCTACGGGCGCTGAGCGGCCTCAGGCGGGGATGACGTACGCGGCCACCATCACCCAGTGCAGGGCCGCGGCGAGGGCCACCAGCAGGTGCCAGATCTCATGGAATCCCAGCACGCCGGGCCACGGGTTGGGGCGCTCGAGGATGAAGATCACGAACCCGGCCGAGTACACCAGCCCACCCGCGGCCAGCAGCGCGATCATGCCGGGGCTGAAAGTGACCCCACCGGCCAGCAGCGCCACCGGCATCCACCCCAGCACGATGTAGAGGGTGTTGGTGATCTCCTTGGGCAGGTCGCGACGGACCGACCGCGCCACGATGCCGCCGATCGCGATGGCCCACACCGTGCCCAGCACCGCCCAGCCGAACGCCGTGCGCACGTCCACCAGCACCAGCGGCGTCACGGTGCCCGCGATGAGGCCGAACACCGCCGTGTAGTCGAGCGTGCGCAGCAGCGCGTCGCGGCGCTCCCCCAGGGTCAGCCCGTGGTGCAGCGTGCTGCAGGCGAACAGGATGACCAACGAGGCGCTGTAGATGCTCGCGCCGATGATGCGCCAGGGGTCACCGGTGGTGGCGGCCTGGGTGATGAGCACGGCGCCGCCCAGCAGGGCGAAGCACGTGGCCACCAGGTGGGACAGCGTGTTGATCCGCTCGTCGGTGACGTGGACGCTGCCGTCCTTGCTGCGGGCGGGGAGCTCGGTCACCCGGTTCACGCGGTGAACGCGGTCACCGCATCGGCGAAGGCCTCCGGCGCCTCGATGCTGGCGCGCCGCCCCGCGCCGGGGATGGTCTCGATGTGGGCGTCGGGCACCAGCTCGGCCACCTGCTTGGCCATCACGTTCCCGGCCCGGTCGTTGGCACCCACCAGCACGAGCGTGGGCTGCTGCACGGCCTGCAGGGTCTCGGTGAGATCGATGCCGGCCAGGGAGTCCAGGGCGGCCAGCGTCTTCTGCCGGTCGATCCCCTGGGACACGAGGTTGTTGCGGGGCTGCGCCTGGAGGGCGAGCTTCTGCATGCGTACCGCCATCTTGGGCATCTGCACGAAGACGCCGGACAGCACCAGTCGGCGCACCTTGTCGGTGTGCTCGGCCGCCAGCGTCGCGGCGACCATGCCGCCGATGTCCTGCCCCACCGCATCGAACTGGCGCCAGGTCATGACGTCGGAGTTGAAGAGCACCGCCGAGGCGCACTGCTGCAGGTCGAACCCACCCTTCTGCGTGGGCTTGAGCCCGTCCACCCACGGCGCGGCCATGGGGCGGCCCGCCCCGATGCGGCTCACCACGTCCTGCCAGTCGATGGGGTTGGACCCCAGACCGTGGATCAGCGCCAGCGGGGTGGGCTGCTCGGGCTCCTCCTGCGGCGCGGGCTCGGGCGCGGGCTCGCCCTCCTGGTTGAGCAGGCGGTCGAAGTCGTCGTCAGTGGGAGAGGTGCTCACGGGTCCACCGTAGTCCGCCCCCTGCGCTCAGGGACGCTCGCCCGGGTCCTCCAGCGGCAGGTCGGCGGCGGCCCGTTCGGGGTCGAAGGTGACCACCAGCCACACCAGCAGGACCGGCACGGCACCCAGGGAGGCGGGAACCACCCACTCGGGTGGGGCACCGTTCCGTGAACCCAGCACCACCCCCAGCACCGGCGCGGCCACCAGCGCGCCGCACCACAGGGTGAGCACCGCACACACCTCCCACATGAGCCGCTCGGCCCGCGCGAGGCGACGCGGGGTGCGCACCCAGAACTCCTTGTGGGGCACGTTGACCCACGGCAGCGCGCGCTCGCTGAAGAGCAGGCGCGACAGCCACGGCAGGGGCAGCAGCAGCATGCCCAGGAAAAGCAGCAGCCCCGCCGCCTCGAGGCGCCCCATCTGCTCGAGCCGGCCGTCGTCCCAGATCGTGAAGGACTCCGGGCCGCTCACCACGGCGACCAGGCCCACCACCCAGGCCGATGCGGTGACTCCCCACGCCGCCCACGCCCACCACCGCCGGGGCTCGCGGTGAGCGCGGGCCGCCGGCACCACCTGCCGGGCACGTTCCCGCAGGGCCGCGAGCTCCTCGGCCGGGGAGGGCCAGCGGGAGGAGGGACCGCTGCCGGTGGTCACGGCAGCTCCATCAGGTCGGGGGCCGTGCGCCGCGGGGAGAACTGGAGGAACCACACCAGCACCAGCAGCGGCACCAGGAGCAGGGCCAGCCCCCACAGCATCAGCAGGAGGGGGCCCGGGCCGTCACCGGTGATGCCGTGCCAGACCAGGGGGCCGATGAGGGGTGCCGCCAGCACCAGGGCAACCCAGGCCGAGCACAGCGTCAGGAACTCGAACAGCAACCGCTGGGCGCGCACGATCCGCAGGGTGCTGCTCCTCCAGAAGCCGCGTTGCGGGAGGGGGAACAGCCACCGCCACCACCGGCTGAACAGCAGCTGGGCCAGACCCGGCAGCGGGAGCGAGAGGAAGCCCATCACCGCCAGCAGGGACACGGCGGTGCGCGACTCCAGGTGCTGCATGCGTCCCTCGAACCAGAAGGGCATCCCCTCGGTACTCAGCGCGGTCGCCACGACAGCCGCCAGCCAGGCGGCGGCCAGCAGCACCCAGAGCAGGAGCGCCCACCAGCGAGGCCGCTCCCACCCGCCGTTCTGGGTGCTGCGCAGGGGCGTGCCGTCCGGGCGGAGCTGCGGCTCGGAACGCCTGCGCACCCAGCTCACAGCGCCCCCGTCCCGGTCACGCGCCACCCCGCACGAGCTCGCGCGCCAGCGCCACACCCCGGTGGGCGGCCATGTCCAGGAAGGCCGGGAAGTCGGTGACCGCCCCGGCGTCCGCACTGTCGCTGATGCTGCGGACCACCGCCCAGGGCACACCCATGCGGGCACAGGCCTGGGCCATGGCGGCGCCCTCCATCTCCGCCGCGAGCGCCCCGAACTGCTCGACGATGCGCCCCCGCTGCACCACCGAGGCGATGAACTGGTCGCCGGAGGCGATGCGGCCGGTGTGCACCGCGGCCCCGTCGACCACCTGCCCGGCCGCGCGCTCGCACGCGGCCCGCAGCCCCGCATCGGCCACCCACGTGGCGGGCTCGCCGAGCAGCTCACCGGGTGCCCGGCCCAGTGCGGTGACGTCCACGTCGTGCTGCACCACGTCATCGGCCACCACCACGTCGCCGATGCCAACCTCGGGCGCGAGTCCTCCCGCCACCCCCGTGAACACGATGCGGTCAACCCCCACCGTGCGCAGCGCGGCCGCACCCAGGGCGGCGTTCACCTTGCCCACGCCGCACCGCAGCACGGCCACGTCCGCCCCCTCCAGGCGCCCGGTGACCACCTCCTGCCCCAGCACGGTCTCCGCGGAGGCCTCCCCCAGCGCCCCGCGGAGCTGGACGACCTCGGCCTCGATGGCTCCCATGAGTCCCAGTACGCCCGACATGGCCGGCAGCATCGCACAAGCGACCCGGGGGCCTGCGGCGGCCGTCGCGCCGGGAGCCCATCTCGCGGCAGGCCCTGTGGCCCTGCCGCCCCCTCCTGCAGGGCCTCCCGGCGCCCCCGACTCCGTCGGGCCCGCCACCAGAGACACTGCCGGACCGGGCTCTCACACCACTCGCAACGGGCTCACGCCCAGCGCACAGGCTGGGCGTGAGCCCTCACAAGGTGGTCTCAGACCCACGCCTGCGCAGGGGTCGAGCGGGCGCCAGCGCCCGGTCAGGCCAGGACCGAGCGCAGGACCTCGGCGGTCTGGTCGGCCTCCAGCAGGAAGCCGTCATGGCCGTGGGCGGAGTCGATGACGGCGTAGCGGCCACCGGCCCCCTCGGCGAGGGCGCGGACCTCCGCAGGGGTGGCGAACCGGTCGGTGGAGACGGCCACGGCGGTCACCCTGGCCGGCAGGGCGGCCAGGGCGCGGGCCACGCCGCCTCGGCCGCGGCCGAGGTCGTGGGAGGCCATGGCGCCGATGAGGCGGAGGTAGGACCCCGCATCGAAGCGCTCGACGAACGCGCGCCCGTGGTGCTCCAGCCACCCGGCCAGCCCCTCCGGGTCGTCCCCGAAGCGGTGCTCCAGGCCCTCGGCGCTGCGGTAGGTGAGCACCGCCAGCTGCCTTGCCAGGGCCAGGCCGGACACCGGCCCGGTGGTACCGGCGTACCGACCGCCGCACCACGCGGGGTCGCCGCTGACGGCGCTGCGCTGCAGCTCCAGCCACGCCCGCAGGTCCGCGGAGGCGACCGCCGGGGCCGCCACGACCACCGCGTGGTCCACTGGCACAGCGCGCTGCGCGGCCCACTCCAGGGCGCGCATGCCACCCGCCGAGGCGCCGATGACGTGGGCCACCCGGGTGACGCCCAGCGCCTGCAGGGCACGCACCTCGGCCGCCACCTGGTCGCGCACGGTGACCTCGGGGAAGCCCGGTCCGAGGGGGGCATCCGCCGGGCCACTCGTGCCGCTGCAGCCACCCAGCACGTCCGGGGCGATCACGTGGAAGCGCTCTGTGTCGACCGGGGCCCGGGGGCCGAGCACCGTGGGCCACCAGCCCTCGGGGGCGTGGGCGGGTCCTCCCGGACCGGCCACGTGGGAGTCGCCGGTCAGGGCGTGGAGCAGCAGCACCACGTTGGAGCCGTCTGCCCGCGCGGCCGCACCCCATCGGCGCACACTGACGTGCAGGTCCGGGACCACGCCCCCGCCCTCGCCGGTGAACCGGCCCAGGCGCAGCACGTCGTGGCGGGGAGCCGGGCACGTGGTCTGGGCCGGGGAGACCGGGGGCGTGACCACCGTCCCCGCCCGGGCCGTCCGGTCGAGCACCGCGGTCACCGGGCCACCCCCGCGCTGGCCAGGCCGCGCTCCAGGTCGGCCAGCAGGTCGGCGGCGTCCTCGATGCCGACGCTGAGGCGCACCAGCCCGGGCGTCACCCCCGCAGCCAGGCGCTCCGCCTCGGACAGCTGGGCATGCGTGGTGCTGGCCGGGTGGATGACCAGCGAGCGCACGTCGCCGATGTTGGCCACGTGGCTGAACAGCTCCAGCGCCGAGACGAACGCCCGCCCGGCCTCCTCGCCGCCGGCGAGCTCGAAGGAGAGCACGGACCCCGGGCCGGTGGGCAGGTAGCGCTGTGCGAGCTCGTGGCAGGGGTGGCTGACCAGGCCGGCCCACTGCACCCTCGTGACCTCGGGGCGGGCGTCCAGCCAGCGGGCCACCTCGTGGGCGTTGGCCACGTGCTTCTCCATGCGCAGGGTGAGCGTCTCCAACCCCTGGGCGATCAGCCAGGCGTTGAACGGCGAGGGGGCCGAGCCCAGGTCGCGCAGCAGGCACACCCGGGCCCGCAGGATGTAGGACAGGTTCACCCCGAAGGCGCCGTCGGCACCCAGGTCGCGGGCGAACACCAGGCCGTTGTAGGAGGCGTCGGGCTCGGTGAAGTTGGGGTAGCGGTCACCGTGGGCGCCGTAGTCGAAGGTGCCGCCGTCCACGATGGCGCCGGCGATGGCGGTGCCGTGGCCGCCCAGGAACTTGGTGGCCGAGTACACCACCACGTCCGCACCGTGCTCGAGCGGGCGCAGCAGGGCCGGCGTGGCCACCGTGTTGTCCACGATGAGGGGGACGCCCGCCTCGTGCGCCGCGTCGGCCACTGCCCGCACGTCCAGCACCAGACCGGAGGGGTTGGCGATGGTCTCGGCGAAGTACGCCTTGGTGTTCGCCTGCGTGGCCTGCCGCCAGGCCGCGGGGTCGTTGGGCTCCTGCACGAAGGTGGTGTGGATGCCCAGCTTCTCCAACGTCACGGCCAGCAGGTTCTGCGTGCCCCCGTAGATGTGCGCGGAGGCCACCACGTGGTCGCCGGCACGGCAGAGGTTCAGCAACGAGAAGGTGGTGGCCGACTGTCCGGAGGACAGCAGCAGGGCACCGACTCCTCCGTCCAGCGCGGCCAGGCGGTCCTCCACGGCCTGGGTGGTGGGGTTGTTCAGCCGCGTGTAGATGGGGCCCAGCTCGGCCAGGGCGAAGCGGTTGGCCGCCTGGTCGGCATCGGCGAAGACGTAGCTGGTGGTCTGGTGCAGGGGCAGGGCGCGGGAACCAGCGTCCGAATCCGGCACCTGGCCGGCGTGGATGGAACGGGTGGCCAGGCCCCAGGCCGCAGGATCAGCGGACGGGGAGGTCACCGCATCGGCGGTGGTCTGGGCGGTCTGGGTGGTCTCGGGCTGGGTGGGGTGCGTCATGGTCTTCTCCTGGTGCGGGGATGCGCCGCGGTGCCCCTCGCGCCGGCACCTCGGGGCGTCGCGGCGCGTCCGGGTGCGGGGAGGGTGCGGCGGGCCGACCACGCCTCGATGGGGGTGGCGGCAGGGAAAGGGGGTCGTCGGGCCTCAGCGGGCTCGGCGCAGGGGGCGGCTCAGGCGGCGCCCTGCGCCCAGCGCATTCGCTGCACGGCCAGGGAGAGGACACCGGGACCACGGTGGCCCGGCACGCAGGTCACGCCGCCGGCAGGCGGCGTGACGGGGAGGGCGTGATCGGTGCGGATGTCGTGCATCTGCGGATCTCCTTCGCATCGATCGTGGCGTTGGCACCCGTGCTCGGACCGGGGGTCCGCAGGGTTGCCGCGACGTCAGGGAGCCACGTCTCTCGGTCGCTCTGGATGAGGTGGGCGTCAACATAGGGCACTCCAGCGGCCGGGGCAAGGGGGGGCCTGCGGAGCCACGATGCGTCCGCGGGCCCCGGGATGGCGCACAATGGCGATGCGATGAGAACGGGACACGAGATGGATCTGGCAGACCAGGCGGACGACCTGACGTGGGCCGCCGGCGGGACCTCCGTGGTTCCGGGCGTGCCGACCGAGCAGGTGGTGGTCACCTCCTGGCGGCACACGGACGGCCACTGGCCGGGGCGGGCACGCCACCTGGCCCGCACCGTCGAGGGGTGCGAGCGCCTCTGGCCGGAGTGGCTCGACTGGCAGGAGCGCGTGGAGCGGGCCACCGAGGTCCTGCCGGCGGAGATCAGCGACGGCGACTGGTTCCCACGGCTTGAGGCGCGGACCGACGGCATCGTGGTGCTGGTGCGCCCGGCCCCGCCGCGTCGTCCCACCACGCGGCTGTGGACCTCCCCGGGGCCCGACGTCCGCGAGCACCCCACCGTGAAGGGGCCTGACCTGCACCACCTCTCGCGGCTGCGGAGCCGCGCGCGGGGTGCGGGCGCGGACGACGCCGTGCTGTGTTCCGCGGACGGCACCGTGCAGGAGGCCGCCCACGGCACCCTGGTGTGGTGGTCCGGCGAGCGCCTCGCCTCACCGCCCACCGCGGGGCGTCTGGCCTCGGTGACCGAGATGCGGGTGCGGGACCTGGCCGCCCGCCGCGGTGTGGAGTGGGTGGCCGAGGAGGTCGAGCCCGCCGAGCTGGCCGGGCGCGAGCTGTGGCTGGTGAGTGCGCTGCACGGCATCAGCGGGGTGACCTCCTGGCAGGACGGCCCCACCGAGCTGGCCCTGGCCGCGCCCACCAGGGCACAGGAGTGGCACGACGCCCTGGCCTCGATGCCGTGACCCCGGCCGGCGCGTCGGCGCGCCCCGTGCGGGCGTTGCTGGTGGACAACCACGACTCCTACACGCACGTGCTGGCGCACCTGGTGGCGCAGGGGCTGGGGGCGGAGCCGGTGGTGCTGGCGCACGACGACGAGCGCATCCGCACCGCGGTGCACGAGGTGGACGCGCTGGTGATCTCCCCGGGGCCGGGCCACCCGGGGCGGGCCGAGGACGTGCGGCTGGCCGCCTGGGCGCTGGAGGAGTCGGGGCTACCGACGCTGGGGGTCTGCCTGGGGCACCAGCTGATGGCCCAGGCCACCGGGGGCACCGTGGGGCCGGCGCCCACCCCGGAGCACGGCCGTGTTGACCGGCTGGTCCGCAGCGGGGGGCACGGAGGTGTGGTGGCCGGGTTGCCCGACTCCTCACCCATCGTGCGCTACCACTCGCTGGCCGTCACCGAGCTGCCGGCGGGGTGGGTGGTGGACGCCCGCTCCCCGGACGGTGTGGTGCAGGCCATGCACCACACGGAGCTGCCGTGGTGGGGCGTGCAGTTCCACCCCGAGTCGGTGGGAACCGGGACGGGACTGGCCGTGCTCGAGGCGTTCGCGCAGGAGGTGCGTGCGCTGCGTGGCGAACGGGCGCCCGCGGCCCCGTGGACCCTGGTGGCCCGGGAGCTGCCCGGCCTGGCGGCACTGCTGCCGGCCGCGGACCTGCAGGCCCACCTGGCGGGTGACGCCGAGCCTGGGTGGTGGTTGGACTCCGCGCGGCCGGGCGTGGCCGAGGCACGGTTCTCGTTCGTCGGGCTGCCCGGTGGGCCCCACGCCCACGTGGTGGCCCCCGGTCCCGACGAGGACCCCTTCACCGCGCTGGCCGATGCGGTGACGGGCCGCCGCACCACCCCTCGCCCGGACCTGCCCTTCGACCTGCAGGGCGGGTACGTGGGGTGGTTCGGGTACGAGGCCCGGCGGTGGCTCGACCCCCGCACCGAGGGACCGGCCCCCCGCGAGGGGGTGCCCACCGCACCCACCCCCGATGCGGTGTGGCTCTCCGCCGACCGGTATCTCGTGCTGGACCACGTGACGGAGGCACTGTGGGTGGTGGCGCACTGCCCGGCGGACGGCTCCGGACACGAGGCGGACCGGGCGGACTGCCCGGCGGACCCGGTGGGCGAGGCCGAGCGGTGGGTCGCGGACCTGGCCGCGGACCTCATCGGGCTGGCCGAGCGCGGCGGGCCACCCCACGCTCCTGTGTCCACCCGGCCCCTGCTGGGCGACCCGGAACGCGCCCTGGTGGTGGACGCCCCCACGTACACGGCCCGGGTGGAGCGGGCCCGGGCGTGGCTGCGTGCCGGGGAGTCCTACGAGCTGTGCCTCACCACGCGCGCCGAGGGGGAGCTCGAGGGCCCGGTGGGCGCGGCCTACCGACGGCAGCGCAGCCTCAACCCTGCGCCCTATGCGGCCCTGCTGCGCCACGACGGGGTCACGGTGCTGAGCTCCAGCCCGGAACGCTTCCTGCGCGTGCGCCACGACGGCTCGGTGGAGACCCGCCCCATCAAGGGCACGGCCACCCGCGCCGACGACCCGGTGGCCGACGCGGCCGCCGCCGAGGCGCTGCAGCGGGACCCCAAGACCCGCGCCGAGAACCTCATGATCGTGGACCTGTTGCGCAACGACCTGGCGCGCGTCTGCCAGGTGGGCAGCATCGAGGTGCCCCAGCTGATGGCCGTGGAGAGCCACCCGACCGTGCACCAGCTGGTCACCACTGTGCGCGGCCAGCTGCGCGAGGGGCTGGGTGTGGTGGATCTGCTGCGAGCCACCTTCCCCGGGGGCTCCATGACCGGCGCCCCCAAGCTGCGCTCCATGGACCTGCTGGCCTCGCTCGAGGACGGCCCACGCGGAATCTACTCCGGCACGCTGGGATACCTCTCGGCCACGGGCGCCGCCGACCTGGCGATCGTCATCCGCACCGCCGTGGTGGCCACCCGGCCCGATGGGGTGAGCCGCCTGACCGTCGGGGGCGGCGGCGCCATCGTGCTCGCCTCCGACCCACGGGCGGAGTACGAGGAGATGCTGGCCAAGGTGCGCTCGGCCACGCGCTGAGGGGCGCCCATCCCGCGGGCTGCCATGGGGTGCCGGCGTGGACTGCTGTCCGCGCCGCTCAGGCGTTGAGGCCCCGTGCCGCCACGGGCCAGGCCTCCACCAGCTCGCCGCCGGACTCCACCCACAGCTCGTCGGTCAGGTTCACGGCGTTGCAGGCATGGTTGGGCACCACCCGCACCTCGGCACCGAGCGCTGGGAGCTCCTGGCCCTCCGGCAGCACCGCCACGGCATGGTGCTCCGAGAGCAGCTCGATGCGGGCCTCCGGGTGGTCCAGCAGGCGGCCGAAACCGGTGGCCCAGGCGGCGCGGTCGGCACCCAGGGCCTTGCTCCCCGCATCGAGGACGAGACGTCCCCCGGCATGGCTGACCACGGTGGCGTGGATCGTCAGGGCGATCTCCTGCGGCGAGCAGGTGCCGAGCTCCCACTGCTGGGCGTCCCCCACGACGTAGACGCCCGGGCGCACCTCGTCGAAGCCGCTGACCTCGTGCTCCACCGTGGGGGTGGAGCCGCCGCTCACGAGGGGGTCGAGCACGCCTGCCTCGTGCACGGTACGGGCGGCGGCGGCCAGGTCGCGTGCCTCCTGGGCGGCGACCTCCTCCCGCCCGGTCGGCGTGTAGCTGTGGCCCGGGAAGGCGAAGACCCCGCGCACCACGAAGCCGGCCTCCAGGCCGGCTCGCGCCACCCTGCCGGCGTCCTGCGGGAGGCACCCGCTGCGGTGGTGTCCGCAGTCGACCTCCACCATCAGCTCCGGCAGGGCCCCGGGGGTCTCCGGGCCGGACGCACCGGGTGCCCCGGGCGCGTCCGGGTCGAGCGGGCGCCCGGCCGAGACGCCCAGCATGGCGGCGAGGTGCTGCACCGCCTCCACGGAGTCCACCCCGACGGCCAGCCGGACCCGACCCGCCAGGCGCGCGGCGCGCGCCCCGCGGTCGGCGTCCCACCACACGGGGTAGGCGATCAGCAGGTCGGTGCACCCCGCATCGGCGAAGACCTCCGCCTCACCCAGCGTGGCGACGGTCAGACCACCGGCGCCCGCCTCCAGCTGGAGGGCTGCGATCTGCGGACACTTGTGCGTCTTCGCGTGCGGCCGGAGGGTCTGGCCGCGGTCCGCGGCGAGCCGGGCCATGCGGTCGATGTTCGCCTGCAGGCGGTCCCGATCGACGACCGCGAAGGGGGTGGCAGGGCGGGAGGTGGGGAGCACGGACACCGGTCAGCGCCCCAGCAGTGCGACGAGCTGGTCCATCGGGTGGTCCGACCGGGGGCGCGTCGGGGGTCCGAAGAGGCCGGCCGCCCGCCCCTCGGCGACGCGCGGCTTCTCGTAGCCGAAGGCGACGCCCACCGCATCGGTGATGACCGGGACCGACACCCCACCGCCCTGGGCCACGTCCCAGGCGTGCACCACCAGGTCCACGAGCATCTGGTGGGCGTACTCACCCGCCGTGTGCTCGCCGCCGGAGAAGGCGACGGGCTGCTCGGGGTCCTCGACCTGTGCCCACGCCTGCAGGGAACCCAGCATGGCCATCTGCCAGGCGCGGCGGGCCTCGGCGGGAGAGCCGCCCAGCACGTTGCCCTCGTAGCGCTGGCCGACCTCCTCCAGCGACTCCCCGCGCAGCAGGTGGGGCACCCAGAGGTGCTCCGCGACCACGTGGTTCACCACCTCCCGCACCGACCACTCGGCACACGGGGTGGGGCGCCCCCAGGCCCCGTCGTCGAGGCGCTCGAGCACCACGCCGAAGGCGCGGGCGGACTCCGGCAGCAGGTCGATCGCCTGGCGGGACGTGGCGGGTGAAGCAGTCATGACCCGAACCGTAGTGGGCGCGGCGCCGGGGTGACGGACAGCCTGTGGACCAATACGGTGGGGACATGGACCTGAAGCGACCGCAAGCCCCTGAGCCCTACGGCCTCCTTCCCGACACCGCATCGTTCGAGGTCACCAGCACGGACGTGCGCGAGGGCGAGCCGATGGACGCCCGCCACGCCGCCGACGGCGACGAGACCTCGCCCCACCTGGCGTGGTCCGGCGCCCCCGAGGGCACGAAGTCCTTCGCCGTGAGCTGCTTCGACCCCGACGCGCCCACCCCCGCCGGCTTCTGGCACTGGACCGTGCTGAACCTGCCGGCCGACACCACCGAGCTGGCGGCCGACGCGGGCGCCGAGGGTGGGCACAACCTGCCCGAGGGCGCGTTCATGGTCAGCGCCGACACGGGCGCCAAGGCCTGGGCCGGCATGGCCCCGCCCCCCGGCGACGGCCCGCACCGCTACATCTTCGCCGTGCACGCCCTGGACACCGACGACTTGGGGCTGGACCAGTCCGCCACCCCCACCGTGGCGGCGTTCACGATGCTGTTCCAGACCCTCGGCCGGGGAACCCTCACCGGGACCTACCAGGTCCAGGAGGACTGACGTGGCCAACAGCGTGCTGAAGAGCGCCACCCGCACCTCGGCGTTCCCCGTCACCACCACCCTGGGGCTGGCGGGCCTGGCAGCGGCCAGCACGGCGCTGCCGGACTGGGTGCCGGACTGGCGCAAGCGCTGGCCGCTGCAGGCCGCCATCATCGGGGCCGCCGCGGCCGTCTTCGCGCTGCGCCCCGAGGAGGTCGCCCCCGGCACGCGGGCACCCGAGGCGACGCTCACCGCATCGGGCACCGGGGGCGAGCCGACCACCGCGGCGCCCACGGACGACGAGCACGACCGACCGAGCCCGGTGCAGGGTCTCGACCAGCCGGACATCCCGTGGAGCAAGGTGCTGCTGCCCGGGGTGGTGCTGCTGGCCGCCGGCGCCGCCGGCGGACTCTGGCTGGAGCGGCAGGCCATCGGGTTCATCGCGCGGCGTGGGGTGACGCGGCCCCGGACCGTGCTGGCGGCGCTGAGCCTCCCGCTGACCTGGTGGTCGCTGCGGCAGGACCTCACCGTGGCCGACGAGCGCGACTGAGAAGGCGAGCTGGTCCTTCCGCCGTGGACACCTTCACCATCTACCGCCGCCTGCACCACACCCGTCCGGGCCGGGCCCTGTTCTCCCGGGTCTACGGCTGGCGGGTGCCGTACTTCCGACCCCTCCGCATGCGGATCGGCCACATGGGGCCGCACCGCGCCGAACTGGTGCTGCCCAAGCGGCGGGCACTGGAGAACCACCTGGGCACCGTGCACGCCATCGCGGTGTGCAACGGGCTCGAGGCGGCGATGGGGCTGCTCGCCGAGGCGACCACTCCCCCATCGCACCGGTGGATCCCCGTGGGGATGGAGGTGGAGTACCTCGCGAAGTCGACCACCGACCTGCAGTGCGTGGCCATCACCACGCCCGAGGAGTGGCCCCGTGGGGCCGAGGAGACGCTCGACGTGCCGGTCGGGGTGGCCGCGACACGGGAGGACGGCACCGTGGTGGTGGCAGGGACCATCACCATCCGGGTCAGCCCCCGTCCCCCTCGCTGACGGCTGGTGTCGGCCCGCCAGGGGACGAGTAGGGTCACAGTGTGGAAGAAGACCGGATCGCACTGTTCGTGGACTACGAGAACCTCGCGCTGGGCGCGCGGGACCACTTGGGGGGCATGACCTTCGACCTCAAGCCCATCGCCGACGCCCTGGCCGAGCGCGGGCGGGTGGTCGTGCGGCGGGCGTACGCGGACTGGTCGTACTTCGACGAGGACCGGCGGATGCTGACGCGCAGCCACGTGGAGCTCATCGAGATGCCGCAGCGCATGGGGGCCTCGCGCAAGAACGCCGCCGACATCAAGATGGTGGTGGACGCCATCGAGATGGCCTTCGAGCGTGACTACATCACCACCTTCGCCATCTGCACCGGTGACTCGGACTTCACCCCGCTGGTGCACAAGCTGCGGGAGCTGAACAAGAACGTGATCGGGGTGGGGGTGCGGAACTCGACCTCCGCCATGCTGCCGCCCAGCTGCGACGAGTTCCTCTTCTACGACTCGCTCGACGGGGTCGACCCGCACACGCCCAAGGAGAAGGCCGCCGAGGGCAAGTCCGGGCGGGGCAAGAAGGGCGGCGCGTCCAGCCAGGGTGGGTCGGGCGCGGCGGGGGGCGACACCGCATCGACCCCGGCGCCGAAGGAGGACAGCCAGGCCGATGGGGGGAAGTCCGGCAAGTCCTCCCGCGGCGGATCGACGTCGGCGCCGCAGACGACGCCCGAGGGTGAGGAGGTGGCCACCGCCAACCAGAGCACCGGCGCGCTGGCGCCACTCGTGGCACAGACCGTGGCGGGGCTGCAGCGCACCGCAAGCGGGCCGGTCACCGCATCGGCCCTGAAGCGCACCCTGCTGCGGAAGGACCCGACGTTCTCCGAGGCGGACTTCGGCTTCCGCGCGTTCGGGGAGCTGCTGAAGCACCTGGACGACCGCGGGGTCATCACGCTCTCGGACGGGCCGTCGTCCGGCGACCCGATGGTGGAGCTGCCGGGGGAGGCGGACCGCGAGGTGGCCTTCGACCTGTTGCGGCGGGTGCTCGACGAGGAGGACCCCGAGGGTGACGGTGTGCCGCTGTCCGGGCTGAAGGACCGGCTGCGGCACCACGAGGCGGAGTTCAGCGAGAAGGCGCTGGGGTACTCGAGCTTCCTGCAGTTTTGCAAGGCCGCGGACACCGAGGACGTGGCCGAGCTGTGGTGGGACGACGACCACGACGGGTACCTGGTCGCGGCGTTGTGAGGGGTGGGCGCGCCGACAGGCGTGCCCTTGGGGGCGCCTGGGTGCGCTTGGGTGCGCCTCTGGGGGCGATGAGGGGGTCGGCGCGGGTGCGTCGGCCCCCTTTCGCGTGTCGCGGGTGGGGTGGGTGGGGTGGTTGGGCGCGCGGGGGTTGTGGGGGTTGTGGGGGGTTGTCCACAGGTGGGGTGGTCGTGGCGGCGGGACCCTCTGCTCGTCCACATGTTCTAGTTCGGGGTTGCGTGTGTCGGTTGTGTGTACTATGGTGGGGGTGTTGGCAGGAGGCGGGGATCCTCCAGCCGAACCGAACGAGCAAGGGGGTGGTTCCAGTGGCAGCCCAACCCACAACGAGTGGTGGACTGGCCACGGGCGCCCCTGGAGTGCGCGTGACACCAGGCGCTGGTGACACTGGTAGTGCTGGGGGTGTGGTGTCGGGGGCGGGGTTGCGGGTCGCGCGGGCACTGGAGAGTCTGCACGCGGGGCTGGATGAGCTGCTCGCCTCGATCGCCGAGCTCTCTGCGCCGGCAGACACTCCCGCAGCCGCTCCCAACGGTGGAGATGGCGGCGGTGGTGGCGGTGGTGGTGGGGCCGGTGTGTCGATGGACCTGGTCCGTGCCCTGGATGAGGAGACCTTCCGGGCCCGCAACCGGTTGGACTCCGCCCGCCTGCGGTTGGGGGCGGTCGCCCGCACCGAACGCGAAGCCGGCCGCGGCCGCCACCTGGACGAGGCACAGTTCTTCGCCTCCGGAGGCCGCATGGACGGACCCTCCGCGGCGAAGGATGCCGACCTGGCCGAAGGCCTGGGCAACGCCACCCCCGCACCACCAGCTACCAGCCCTGATGCTCCAGCTCCACCCCGGAACTGTGACCGTTCTCCGGTGGGGGTGGCGTTGGATCAGGGGTGGATGTCCAAGGAGCACGCCCTGGTCATCCACCACGCGTTGGCGAAGGCCCCGGACTGGGTCACTGCCCAGCAGCGCCACACGATCGAGGTCCACCTGGTCGACCGGGCCCGCACCCTGCGCCCGCAGTCGCTGCGCCGTGCGGCGCGTCGTCTCCTGGAAGCCCTGCCGGTCCCGGTGGACGTGGTTGATGAGCACGAGAACGCCCTGATCACCGCCGAGGAGGACCACGCCTACGCGAACGCGTCCTTCACCGTCCACCACACCGGCCACGGCATCTCCTACGGCAAGTTCGCCCTGCCCACCCTCCAGGCCAAGGCCCTGGAGAAGAACCTGGCCTCCCTGTCCTCACCCACCCGCCGCAAGAACCAGCACCACACCAGTGCCGGGGGCGCCTCCGACACCGGCAGCGGCGCCTGCACGACCAGCACGACCGGTACTGCGGGCGTGGACTTCGAGGCTGGTGAGGTGGCCAAGGACTGGGCCACCCTGAAGGGGCAGGCGCTGGTCGAGCTGATCGACCACCTGCCCACCGACCGGCTGGGAACCAGGACCTCGTACACGGTGATCGTGTCCACCGACCTGGACACCCTGCGCGGTGAGACCAACCGGGCGGGCAAGACCGACACCGGCCAGAAGCTCTCCGCCGGACAGGTCCGCCGCCTGGCAGCCCAGTCCGGCATCATCCCGACCGTCATGGGAGGAGAGTCCCTCCCGTTGGACCTGGGAACACAAAGGCGGTTCTTCACCGAGACCCAACGCATGGCCCTGGCCCACCTCTACAGCGAGTGCGCTGTCGAGGACTGCGACCGACCCTTCGCCTGGTGCCAACTCCACCACGCCACCCCCTGGGCATCGACCCGCGGAACACCCCCCGGATGGGCACACCCCGAACCACCACCCGACGGACACACCGAACACCCCGGCGGACAAGCCGAGCACTGCGGCGACCACGGATCACCGGATGACACCGGCCCCCTGGGGCAAACCGCAGCGACATCCCCGGCATCCCCGGGTACCCGTGGGCGGACCGATCTGTCCAACGCGATCCCGGTCTGCGGACGGCACAACCGGATCATCGAGCTCCCCGGCGTCACCCACCACATCACCCGCGACCCCGCCGGCGCCGCCATCATCCACATCCACGACTGACAGGACCACCATGCCCAGCCACCCCACGGTCCGAGCCCGCCCGGGCGAGCTCGGACTGTGGGACGCCTCTGCCCCGGCTGCCGCACGCGGCGAATCAGACCTGGCTGACGCCCTGCTTCCAGTAGCCCATGAAGGCAACCTGCCGCTTGTCCCAACCGCACTCGCGCACGAGGTGACGGCGCAGTGCCTTGACGGCGCTCGACTCGGCAGCGAACCAGGCGTAGGTCAACGCGGAGTCGGTGACCTGGGTGACCTCCCACGGCACCGCCTCGGGGTCGTCCGTGACATCCGGCTGCTCACCGCCCGCACCGGCGACGGCCCCGACGCCTCCGGGCTGGACGGTCAGCCGCTCCGGCAGCTCACGGGCCAGCCGCTCCCCCGGCGTCTGCCCCTCATCGCGGGGCAGCCACACGACCTCGACCCCAGCCGGGGCCTCCACCTCGCGCACGTCCCCCTGCTCGGGGACCTCCAGGAACGCCTGTCCGGTGGCACCGGCGTCGAGCACCCGAAGGATGTTGATGATCGCGGGCACCGCCGTCTCGTCGCCTGCCAGCAGGAAGCGCTCAGCGGCACCCGGGGTCCAGTCCACGCCGACCGACTCGTTGCCGGGCACGGTCGCATCCGGACCCCACACCATCACAGAGTCACCGGGCTGCACGTGCAGCGCCCAGGCCGAGCCCGGGCCCGCCTCACCGTGGACGGCGATGTCGATGTCCAGCTCCCCCGCGTCGCGCCGCACCGCTGCCGGTGTGTAGGTGCGGAAGACGTTGCGTTGGGCCTCGGGGAGCTCCCGCCACTCCAGGTACCAGGTGTCACCCGTCGGGAAGGTGGCGAACGGGTCAGCCCCCGCACCAGCGCCCGCCAAGGGGAAGACGACCTTGATGCGCTGGTCCAGGCAGGTGTCCCCGAAGTCGCGCAGGCCCTCGTCGGCCAGTGTCACGCGCACGAAGCTGGGCGAGATGCGCTGCACCGCGCTCACGGTGGCCCGGAAGTCCCTGTAGTTCGGCTTCGACATGCACGCAGGGTACGTGAGGTGAGGCAACCCTCACGACGTGGTGCCCGACCTTCCTCGGCGCGGGCACACTGCCTGCGCCGGTGCAGGGCGTGGTGCTCAGATCCAGTCCACGCGCGGGGCCACGGTCGAGTACCCGATGAAGGCGACCAGGTCGATCACCACGTGCGCCACCACGAGAGGCATGACCCGGCCGGTCCGGAGGTACCAGGCACCGAACACGAGCCCCATCACCACGTTGCCCAGGCCCGCACCGAAGCCCTGGTACAGGTGGTAGACACCGCGCAGGAGGGCCGCCAGGCCCACGGCCATCCACGGCGAGAGTCCGAGCTGGCGAGATCGAGTGACGAGGTAGCCGACCACCACGACCTCCTCCAGCACGCCGTTCTTGAGCGCCGCAAGCACCAGCAGCCCCAGCGCCCACCAGGGGCTCCCCTCGCCCGCCGGAGCGACGGTGGCGTTGAACCCCCAGTGCGTCGCGGCCAGGTAGAGCGCGAGACCGGGCAGTCCGATGAGGGCCGCCAGCGCGAGTCCGCCCGCCAGGTCGAATCCGGGGCGGGTGCCGTCGAAGCCGATCATCCGGGCACCCCTGCGGATCGGTGCGTCCTCGTCGCCGGGGCCAGCGGCGGATCGTGCGCCGGGACCAGCGTCGGTCCCGTGGCCGGGACGCAGCGCACCGAGCAGGAACAGGGCCAGCACCGCCGGCACCACCGCGAGGCCCAGGCCCACCACCTCGTACAGCACCGACAGCCAGGGACGCGTGGGATCGGCCGGGAGGTTCATGTACGTGGTCGCAGCGCCCAGGCCACCTGGTCGGGA
This sequence comes from Kytococcus sedentarius, assembly GCF_041937525.1. Taxonomy (GTDB): domain Bacteria; phylum Actinomycetota; class Actinomycetes; order Actinomycetales; family Dermatophilaceae; genus Kytococcus; species Kytococcus sedentarius_A. Next base: position 2,411,082 of record NZ_CP169391.1, on the reverse strand, counting down.
GAGCAGGTCCACGAGCTGCAGCACCGACCACAGGGCCGAGGCACCCAACGAGAGGCCGAGCACCAGAAGCACCTCAGTGCGCAGGGTCCGCCGGTCCATGGGGCGAGCGTACGCAGGAGATCCGTCACACCGGACCGCAGTCGTCAGGAAGCCCCCTCTGCCCCTGAGAGAATCGTCCTCATGCTGCGTCCCGTCCTCACCTCCGCCCCGCAGGTCGCGGCGCTGTTCACCATCAACGGGTTCATGATCGGCATCTGGGGAGGCCTGCTGGCGAGCCTGCGTGACCGCATCGGCATCCACGAGGGCGACGTCTCCCTGCTGCTGGTGACGGTGGGCTTCTCCGCCGCGGTCACCATGCAGGTCTCCGGCCGTCTGGCCGACCGCATCGGCGCCCGCCGCCCCACCATCGTGGGCGCGGTGGTGATGATGGTCGCCTTCGCCGTCCTCGCCGCCGCCACCTCGTGGCCGATGGTGCTGGTGGCCGCCTGCCTGCTGGGCCTGGGCAACGGCGCCATGGACGTGTCCATGAACGCGTTGGCGGTGAGCGCCGAGCGCGTGGCCCGCCGTCGGATCATGAGCACCCTCCACGCCTTCTTCTCGATGGGGTCACTCGCCGGCGCCAGTGCCGTCCTGGCCGCGAACGCGGTCACCTCCGGCCCCGGCGGGACGGTGGTGGTGGCGACGCTCGGGGCGATCGTCCTGGTGGCGGGTCTCCTGGTGAGCGTGAGCCCTCGCACCCCGGACACACCGATCGTGTCCCACCATGACGAGGCAGGGGGCCGCACACGGCTGCCCGCGATCACCTGGCTGTTGGCTGCGATGGCGGTGCTGTTCGGCATCACCGAGGGCACCGGGTGGGACTGGTCGACCATTCACGTCACCGACGTCGCCGGTGTCTCCCCCGGGCTGGGTGCCGCCGGGCTGGCCGTGTTCTCCGCCGCGATGGTGGCGCTGCGACTCAGCGGCGACCTGCTGGTGGAGCGCCTCGGTGCCCGCCCGGTCCTCGTGGGCGGTGCGCTGCTGGCGGCGGTGGGATACCTGGTGGCCGCCACCCAGGAGTCCTTCGCCGTCGTGCTGGCCGCGTGGGCGCTGGTCGGTGTGGGCGTGGCCGTCCTGGCGCCGATGATCTACGGCATGGCAGGCCACCTCGGGGGTGGGCGGATGCTCGCGGTGGTGGCCGGCGCGGGGTACCTGACCTTCCTGGCAGGGCCTGCGCTGATCGGCTGGGCGAGCACCCACTGGGGCATGGGGCGGGCCATGTTCGTGCCGCTGACGACGGCCGCGATGGTGGCGGTCCTGGCCGCGATGCTTCCCCGCCGGGCCCAGGAGGCCGCGGTGGCCGAGGCCGGGGAGTGAGAACGGAAGGGTGAACGACGCGCGCGGGCGCAGCTGGCCTGCGGCCGGCAGCTGGGCTGCGACTGGCAGCAGGGCCGCGACTGGCAGCAGGGCCGCGACTGCGCGCTAGGTCGCCTGCGGCGAGGTCCCTTCCTGCTCGACGACCACGCGGGCGGTCTCGCGGCGGCCGATCCAGACCAGCACCGAGGCAGCCATGATCACGCCGGTGGCAGCGAACGCGAAGCCGTAGCCGAACTGCTCGGCGAGCATGCCCACGACGATCGGCCCGAGGATGGCCCCGACGTCCTGCGACATCTGGAAACCGGCGAGCACCGTCCCGGCCGAGCGCTCGTTGCCCACCACGTCGGCCACCGCAGCCTGCTGGGCCGGGTTCAGCATGCCCGCCCCCATGCCGGCCACCGCCATCACACCGAGGTACACCCACACGTCGGTGATGAACCCGGAGAAGGCCGTGAACACACCACACACCACCAGCCCACCGATGATGAGGGGACGCCGCCCGATGCGGTCGCTCAACCGGCCACTGTGGTTCAGCACCAACACGTTGCCCACGGCGAACGCAGCCAGCGCGAAGCCGGCCATCTGCGGCCCGGACTGCAACACCTCCACGACGAACAGCGGCACCAGCGCCACCCGCACCCCGAAGTTCGCCCACCCGTTCGCGAACCCGCTGGTCAGACAGGCCTTGTAGACGGGGTCCGCCCAGGCCTCACGCACCAACATCCGGGGCGGTCCGGTTCCCTTGCGGGCGGCGTGCCCCACATCGCGCGGGATGCCGATGGCCACCGCCCCGGCGGCGATCAGCAGGGCGACCCCGTAGATCAGGAAGGGCGCCCGCAGGCCCAGCCCGGCCAGCAGCCCGCCGAGGACGGGGCCGAACACGTTGCCCAGCAGGAAGGCCGACCCGTACGCGGCGGACACGCGGCCCCGCTTGGTGGGCGGCGCCATCCGGACCAGCAGCGCCACGGCCGAGACGGTGAACATGGTGGAGCCGATGCCGCCCAGCGAGCGGAAGATCAGCAGCATCCAGTAGTTGGTGGCGAACGCGGCGGCTCCCGTGGACAGCGCGACGATCACCAGCCCGGTGAGGTACACGGGCCGCTCGCCCAGGGCCTCGGAGAGCCGCCCCCCGACCGGGGCGAAGAACAGCCGGAAGGCCGCGAAGGTGGAGATGATCGCCGCAGCGGCCGTGGGCCCCACCCCGAAGCTGCGGGCGAACTGCGGCAGGGCCGGGGCCACGATGCCGAATCCCACCGCCACGACGAAGGCGGCGCCGATGAGGATCCAGATCTCCCGGGGAAAACCCGTTGCCTCGTCAGTCGCCGCCGTCGTCGTCATCAGGGGTCAGCCTAAGCCTGTCCCCGGGTCCGCGCCCCACCGGTGGGTGAATTGTCACCGGCCGATGGGGCAGACCCTCACCAGCCCACGCGCGCCACCCTCACCGCGCCGTCGCCGGGGCCGGCTCGGCCGGGGTGTGGTGGCCCTCGGCGTCGACCCCGTGGGCCTTCTGAAGCTTGGCACCCTCGACGTCCAGGTCCGGCAGGATCCGGTCCAGCCAGCGCGGGATCCACCAAGCCTTCTCACCGAGTAGGTGGAGCACCGCGGGGGTGAAGGTCATGCGCACCACGAACGCGTCCACCAGCACACCGAGCGCCAAGGCCAGGCCGACCGGGCGGATCATCGTCAGCTCCGCGTGGATGAAGCCCGCGAAGACCGAGACCATGATCAGCGCCGCGGCCGTCACCACGGAGGCACCGGAACCGAAGCCGCGCTGCACCGCCTTGCGGGCGGACGCGCCGTGCGCCCAGGCCTCGCGCATGCCACTGACCAGGAACATCTGGTAGTCCATGGCCAGACCGAAGAGCACGCCGATCACCAGGGTGGGCAGGAAGCTGAGGATGGCGCCCGGCTCGTTCACGCCGAACAGCGACCCGAGCCAACCCCACTGGTACACGGCGACCACGGCACCGAAGGACGCACCGACGCTCAGCAGGAAGCCGGCCGTGGCCACCAGCGGCACCACGATGCTGCGGAAGACCAGCACCAGCAGCAGCAGGGAGAGCCCCACGACCACCGCGAGGTACAGCGGCAGCGTGCTGGCCAGCGCCTCGGAGATGTCGATGTTGGCCACCGTCAGGCCGGTGAAGCCGAGCTCGACGTCCTGTGCCGACTTGATGCCGGGAGCCAGGTCCCGCAGGCGGTGCACCAGGTCGATGGTCGCCTCGTCACCCGGGGCGGTGCTCGGGGTGATCTGGAAGGCGAGCATGGAGCGGTCCTCGCTCATGCCCGCAGGCACCACGTACTCCACGCCCTCGGTGGCGTGCAGCTCCTGCGCGATGGCGATCTGCCGGTCGGCCGCCTCGCCCTCCGAGAGCCCCTCGGGCGCCTCGGCCATCGCCACCAGCGGCCCGTTGACTCCCTCACCGAAGTGGGTGCGGATGGTGTCGAAGGTCTGGTAGCCCTGAGAGTCCGCAGGTGCGGTGGAGCCGTCGGGCATGCCCAGACGCATGTCCGTCAACGGCCAGGCGAGGGCACCCAAGCCCAGGACGACGGCCAGCACGGTGAGCCACGGGACGCGGGTGACCAGCCGGGCCCAGAACGGGTGGTCCTCGTCGGCGGCCTCGTGCTGCACGGAGGTGCCGTCCCCCGGTTCGGAGGAGGTCCCGGCGTGCTGCGCGGTGGCCGGCGGGTTGAAGAAGGACGTGGCCCCGCCCCGCGGACGGCTGCCGGCCCGGAGCTCCTGCTCCCGCTCGTTCGCCAGCGCACGCCCCTGCGTGCCCCCCTGCTCCAGCGCACGGGCCCGCTTCGCCCGGCCGCCCTTGCCCAGCACGCGGTCACCCAGGAGCGACAGCAGCGCCGGCGAGAGGGTCCAGGCCACGAGCACCGCGATGAGCACGGTGGCCGCGGCCACCAGACCCATCGTCCCCAGGAAGGGGATGCCGGTCAGCGTCAGCGCCGCCAGGGCGATGAACACCGTGGCGCCGGCGACGCCGACGGCGTTGCCCGCCGTGCCGATCGCCAGACCGATGGACTCGTGCTTGTCCATGCCCGTCACCATCTGGGTCCGGTGGCGGTGGACGATGAACAGCGTGTAGTCGATGCCGACCGCCAGGCCGAGCATGATGGCAAGCACCGGGGTGATGTCCTGCATGGAGATGAAGGGGGTGAGGGACAGCGCCCCGGCGACACCGACCGCGACGCCCAGCAGCGCGTTCACCAGCGGCAACCCCGCAGCGGTCAACGAGCGAAGCATCACCAGCAGCACGATGGCGGCCACCACCACGCCGATGATCTCGCCCGGGCCCATGATCGAGCTCGTGTCCTGCGACATCTCCTCGGAGAAGGTGGTCGTGATGCCCTGGTCCGACAGCCCCTCGGCCTTGGCCATGACGGCCTCGCGGTCCTCGATCGCGACGTTGTGCATCTCGTCGGCGAAGCGGATCTGCGTGTAGGCAACGCCCCCGCCCTCGGCGACGAAGCGCATGCCGTCGGTCAGCTCCTGCTGGGCCTGGCCGCGCTCCAGATCGGCCTCGCCGGAGGTCAACTCCTTCTGGGAGTCCGCGAGCTTCTTCTCGTTGGTGGCGATCTCCTGCTCACCGGCCTCGAGCTTCTCCCGCTCGCTCGACAGGCGCTTGGTCCCGGCCTCGAGCTCGGCCTCGGCCTGCTCCAGCTGCTGCTGGCCACGCTGCAACCCGGCCTCGGCCTGCTGCACCCGGGGGTGGTCGGGGCCCAGCTGGGCCCGCAACTGCTCCACCTGCTCGCGCTGCTGCTTCAGCTCGGTCCGACCGGACTGCAGCTCCTGCTTGCCGGCGTCGAGCTCCTTCTGGGCCTGCTCAAGCTGCTCTCGCCCCTGCGCGAGCTCCTTCTTGCCGGACTCGAGCTCCTCGCGGCCGTTCTCCAGCTGGGTGCGCCCCGACTCGAGTTCCTCGCGCGCCTGCTCCAGCTCCTTCGGCGCGTCGTCGATCTCCTTCTGCAGCGCGAACGGGCTCTCCGCGGCGGTCACGCCCTCAGCCGTGGCAAAGTCCTTGACGACCTCGTTGATCGCGGTCCGCTGGTCGGCGGTGAACTCCCCGGACTCGCTCTCGAAGACGACCGTGCCCACGCCGCCTGCCGCATCGGGCACGCCCTCCTTGAGCTGGTCCATGACCTCCTGGAACTCTGTGCCGGGGATGGTGAACTCGGTGCTCAGCGGCTTGGAGAAGGTGGCGGCGGCGCCTCCGAGTGAGGCCACCACCAACAACCAGGCGATGATGACCGGCCACACGTGGCGCGAGGCCCAGTGGCCGAGGGCATAAAGACGTTCGGCCATCAGGGCCGTCCTTCCGTCGTGGTGTCAGGGGAATCAGGTGTGTCTGCACTGCCGTACCCGGAGCGCAGGTCGTCCAGGGCGCGCTGCGCGATCTCGATGAAGGTGCGGCGCGACTCCTCGTCGGCCGCCCCGCCGGTGCGCTCCATCCACGCCTCGGCGGCGGTCTCGATGGCGCCCAGGCCGCTGCGGGCCAGTCCCGCCAGGAAGAGCCGGTCGGGCTCCACCCCGACCCTGCGGGAACGCGCTTCCAGGAGCGCGAGGGCGCCCCCCACGGAGTCGGTGACGATCGCCGTCTCCGCCCGCCGCAGGGCCGGACTGTGGACCGCTGCCCGCCGGATGCTGGCGATGCGGTCGAACACCGTGGCGTCGAAGACGGTCGGCAGGGCCCGGCGCAGCACGTCGAGCGGGGGGACGGACGCCTCGGAGCGCTCGATCTCCGCGACAAGCGTGTCCATGCTGGCGTGGGCCGGCACGAGGAGCGTCTCCTCAACCGTGCCGAAGTAGTTGAACAGGGTTCGGCGGGAGACACCGGCTCGCTCGGCCACGGACTCCGCGGTGAGCTGCTCGATGCCGCGTTCCTCCAGCACCCCGAACGCAGCGTCCACGAGGGAGGCCCGGGTGCGGTCCTTGTGGGCCTCACGCAGTGACATGCCCCCAGCGTAGAGCTAATCCTGCACAGCGTGCAAGTTTGCGCGGTGTGCAGGAATAGTGACCTCGGTCACCCCCCCCCCCCCCGGACCCGTCGCACGGTTCGGTGCCACCGCACCCGGCACGCCGACGGCACCTGGGAGCACATGTGGGCCCGTGCACAATGTCCCCATGTCGAACACCCTTGCCGAGACGACCGACCGCCCCGCCCCCCACGACGGGCACGGCCGCAAGCACCTCCTCGGCGTCCCCCAGCTCACCGCCCTGGTGGTGGGTTCCATGGTGGGAGCAGGCATCTTCGCCCTCCCCATGAACATGGCCCAGGCCGCTGCGCCGGGCCCGCTCCTCATCGGCTGGGGGATCACCGGCGTCGGCATGCTCGCCCTCGCGCTGACCTTCACGCTGCTGGCGCGCCTCGCCCCCAACCCCGACGGCGGCGTCTACGGCTACGCCCGCGACGGGTTCGGCCGCTTCCTCGGCTTCTCCTCCGCGTGGGGCTACTGGATCAGCGCCTGGCTGGGCAACCTGAGCTATCTGGTGGTCATCTTCTCCACCCTCGGCCTGTGGTTCCCGATCTTCGGCGAGGGCACCACGTGGGTCTCCATCGTCTGCGCCAGCGTGCTGCTCTGGGCGTACACGTGGATGCTGATGCGCGGCGTCCGTGAGGCCGCGAGCCTCAACCTGATCGTCACGCTGGCCAAGATGGTGCCGATCGTCGCCTTCGTGGTGCTCACCGCCATCGCCTTCGAGTACGGCGTGTTCACCGCCGACTTCTGGGGCCGCCAGACCACCGGCGCCCCCGTCATGGAGCAGGTCCGCGGCATGATGCTGGTGACCGTCTGGGTGTTCCTCGGCATCGAGGGCGCGACGGTCTACTCCGAGCGCGCGAAGGACCGCGCCTCCATCGGGCGGGCCACCGTCATCGGCTTCGTCGGCGTGCTGGCCCTGCTGGTGTCGGTCAACCTGCTGAGTGCCGGCATCATGAGCCAGGCCGAGCTGGCCGAGCTCCAGGACCCGTCCATGGCCGGGGTGCTGCGCGAGGCCGTCGGGCCGTGGGGCGCGGTCCTCATCAGCGTGGGCATGATCGTCTCGGTCGCCGGCGCGCTGCTGGCCTGGATGCTGCTGTGCGCGGAGATCCTGTCGGTCACTGCCCGCGACGGCTCGATGCCGAAGGTTCTGGCCACCGAGAACCGGCACGGCACCCCCACCTGGTCGGTGCTGCTCACCAGCATCGTGCTGCAGCTGGCCCTCGTCTACGCCGCATTCGCGGGCTCGAGCTACTACGACATCATCCTCATGGCCGGCTCCATGATCCTGCTGCCCTACCTGCTGAGCGCCGGCTACGGCGTCGTGCTGGCCGTGCGCAACCGCTCGCTGGGCAAGGCCGGCATCGGCAGCATCGTGCTGACGCTGGTGGCCACCGTCTACGGCCTGTGGCTGATCTACGCCGGCGGGCTGGGCTACCTGCTGATGACCGCCCTGTTCTACGCCCCGGGCATCCTGGTCTACCTGTGGGCACAGCGGGAGCGCGGCGAGCACGCCATGAAGCCGTGGGAGTGGCTCGTCTGGGCCGTCATGGCCGCAGGGTTCGTGGCTGCCGTGGTCGGCTTCGCGAACGGCTCGCTGAGCCTCTGACCCGCCGCTCAGGTGGTGGTGGGCCCCTCCACGACGGACCGGGCCACCTCCACCAGGCGCACGTTCGTGTTCCGCGAGCGGTCGCGCAGCACCCCGAAGGCCGCCTCGTCGTCGATCCCCAACCGGCTCATCAGGATGCCCTTGGCCTGTCCGATGAGGTCGCGGCTGTCCACTGCCGCGGTCAGCTGGTCCCGCAGCTGGGTGGCGCCGAGCGCCAGCGAGGCGTGGACGGCCAGCAGGCCCGCCACACGCTCCGCGTCCTCGTCGAAGGCGTGCGCCGTGGGTGAGAAGAAGTTCAGGGCCCCGATGCCGGCCCGCCCCAGCTGGGGGTGCGTCTCGTCGGCCTCGAAGGTCTGCAGCTGGATGGCCATCATGGAGCCCACCCCGTGCTCGGCGGCCCACGCGCTGAACCGGGGCCACTCTCGGTCGGTCGCGGTGTCCTGCAGGTGGGTCACCTCTGCCTCACGCACGGCGGAGGCGCACGGCCCCTCGCGGTGCTCCTCCTGGTAGCGGTCCACCTGGAGGCACTCCGGGGAGGTGGCCGCGACGGTCTCGATGCGCCCACCGGTCAGCAGGAGCGAGACGGAGGCCGCATCGGCGTCGGGGACGTACCCGCGGGCCTCCTCGCAGATCGCCTGGGCGACGCCCTCGAGGGTGTCCGGCGTCGCGAAGGCGGAGGCGCTGCGGGCCAGGCGCACCGCCAGGTCGTCACTGTCGCTGTGGGGCATGCCGACCATGGTCACCCCTCTCCGCCTTCCGCGCCACCCCAACGGATCTCGGCCCCCGACCCGCCGAGCACCTCACCCGGGGGACCCACCTGTTCGATGCGGCCACTCGCCATGCGCGCCACCGCATCGGCCAGGCGGGCCTCCTCGTGGTCGTGGGTCACGAGCATGGCGGTGGTGCGGGTCTCGTCGATGATGCGACGCAGGTCGGCGCCCAGCTGGGTCCGCAGGTCGCGGTCCAGCGCGCTGAGCGGCTCGTCCAGCAGCAGCAGGTGTGGCTCGGCGGCCAGCCCCCGGGCCAGCGCGATGCGCTGCCGCTGCCCGCCGGAGAGGGTGCGCGGGTCGCGTCGTCCGATGCCGGGCAGCCCCACCATCTCCAGCAGCTCGGCAGTCCGCTGCCGGCGGCGGGCCCGCGCGACGCCACGCAGACGCAGGGCGTAGGCCACGTTCTGCTCCACGGTCAGGTGGTCGAAGAGCTGCCCGTCCTGGAAGACCAGGGCGAAGCCGCGCCGATGGGGTGGCACGTCGGTGACGTCACGGTCACCGAAGCGGACCCGACCCGCGGTGAGCGTCTCCAGCCCGGCCACCGCCCGCAGCAGGGTGCTCTTGCCGCAGCCCGAGGGGCCGAGCACCGCGGTGAGGGTGCCGGCCGGGACCACCAGGTCCACCGCATCGAGGGCGCGCAGGGTGCCGCGGCGCACCGGGAAGTCGACCGTGGCGCCGTGCACCTCCAGGCCGGCGGCGCCCGGGTCAGCGCCGGCGGAACCGGCGGCGGAACCGGCGGTCGTGCCACCAGGCGCGGCCGTGGCGCCGGACGGGGTTGTCGCGTTCTCGGGGTGTGGGGTCACCAGCTGCCTCCGGTCGTGGGTGCCAGGCGGTCGACCACGGCCATGACGGCCACGGTCACCGCGGCGAGCAGGGCGCTCGCGGCCAGGGCCATGCCAAAGCTCTCGGCGCCCGGGCGGCCGATGAGCTCGGCGATGACCACCGGCACGGTGGGGGTCTCGGGGCGCGCCAGGAAGCTCGTGGCGCCGAACTCGCCCAGCGAGACGGCCAGCGCGAAACCTGCGGCCGCAGCCGCCGGCCGCGCGGCCAGCCGGGCGTCGATGGTGAGGAACTGTCGCCACGGGGGCGCTCCCAGGGAGGCGGCGGCCTGTCGCTGCCGGTCGTCCACCCCGCCGAGCACCGGCACCAGGGTGCGCACCACCAGCGGGGTGGCCACCAGCGCCTGCGCCAGCGGCACCAGCAGCGGCGAGCCGCGCAGGTCCAATGGCGGGGAGTCCAGGGCGATGAGGAAGCCGAAGCCCACCGTCACGGCCGAGACCCCCAACGGCAGCATGAACAGCAGGTCCAGCACGCGCACGGAGCGCTCGGCACCGGCCGTGCGGCCGGGACGGGTCAGGGCGATGGCGATCAGCAGCCCCAGCACCAGGGCCACCACGGTGGCGTCCACCGCCGTGCGCCAGGACTGCTCCAGGGCCTCCACGACCGTCACCTGCAGGGCCACGTCGGCCGCCGCCTCCGGGGACCCCAGGGCCCGGTAGTTGCGCAGCGACCAGCGGGGACCGTCCACCCCGGGCACCTGCAGCGAGCGCACCACCAGCGCCACCACCGGGGCGGTGATGAACGCCAGCACCCCCACCGCCACCACGACGGCCGGCGCGTCCCCGCGCCGCACCCGCCGTGGACGCGCCGGCGCCCCGGTCGCGCGCGCCCGCCCCCGCAGCCGGCCGGCCACCCAGACCAGCACCCCCACCACCAGCACCTGCAGCACCGAGAGCACCGCCGCGGCCCGCAGGTCCAGGTACTGGGTGGTCAGCAGGTAGATCTCGGTCTCGATGGTGCGGTGCCGCAGCCCTCCGAGCGTGAGCACCACCCCGAAGGCGGTGCTGCAGAACAGGAAGACCACCACCCCGGCACTGGTGATGGCGGGCAGCAGGCGCGGGAGGGTGATGTCGCGCAGCACCTGCCAGGGGGCGGCCCCCAGGGACGCCGCGGCCTCCTCGGGTCGTCGGTCCAGGCCGGCCCACACTCCCCCGACGGTGCGCACCACCACGGCCAGGTTGAAGAAGACGAAGGCCGCACCGATGGCCCACGGGGTGCCGTCCCAGCCCAGGAAGCCCAGCGGCCCACCGGGCGCCAGGAGGCTGCGGAACATCACACCCACCACCACGGTGGGCAGTACGAAGGGCATCACCACCCACGAACGGGCGAGTCCCCGCATCGGGAAGGTCAGCCGGTAGAGCACGAAGGCGGTGGGCACCCCCAGCAGGAGGGTCACGGCCGTGCCGGCCAGGGCCATGCCGACCGTGAAGCCCAGCACGCGCAGGGTGCGGCCGCGTCCCAGGACCTCGGGCAGGGCCGAGAGGTCGGGCGAGCCACCGGGGAAGAGGCCGCGCCCCACCATCGAGCCAACCGGCCAGGCGAAGAAGAGGGCGAAGAAGACCAGCGGCACCAGCGCCCAGGCCAGCGGCACCCAGGCACCGCCGCGCTGCCTCACGAGACGTCCCCGATGAGGGGGAGCGGCCGGCCCACGCGGCTCACTGACCCGCGGCCTCGCTCCAGCGCAGCAGCCAGTCCTCGCGGTTCTCCTGGATGCGGGCCGCGTCCACCTCGATGGGCTCCTCGGCCGGCGGCGCCCACTGCTCCCAGGCCTCCGGCAGCTCCACGTCCTGGCGCACCGGGTAGACGTACATGGCGTCCGGCAGACCGGTCTGGAACTCCTCACCCAGCAGGAACTCCACCACCTTGGCGGCGGCCTCCGGCTCCTTGGCGCCCTCGAGCACCCCGGCGTACTCCACCTGGCGGAAGCAGGTGTCCAGCAGCGCCGAGGTGGTGGGCTCGTCGCCACCCTCGGGCACGGTGAACGGCGGGGAGGATGCGTAGCTCAGCACGATGGGCCGGTCGCCGTTGCCACCGCCGGCGGTGAAGTCCACGGTGTAGGCGTCCTCCCACCCGGCGGTGACCTTCACGTCGTTGGCCACCAGGTCCTTCCAGTACTGCTCCCAGCCGTCCTCGCCCTTCTCGCCGATGGTGGCCAGCAGGAAGGCCAGGCCGGGGCTGGAGGTGGAGGCGCCCGGCGTCACGAACAGACCCTTGTACTCGGGCTTCGTGAGGTCGTCCAGGGAGGTCGGCGGGTTGATGCCCTCCTTCTCGAACCAGGTGTCGTCGATGTTCACGCACACGTCGCCGGCGTCGACCGGCGCCAGGCGCGCTCCCCCATCGGCCTCCATGGCGTGGTCGGCCACCCCCTCGGGGAGGTCGAGGCCGTGCTCGGCCACGACCCCCTCGTCGAGCGCGCGCCCACCGAAGGTGTTGTCGATGCCGAAGACGGCGTCACCCAGGGGGTTGTCAGCGGTGAGCACCAGCTTGTTGGTGAGGCTCCCCGCATCGCCGGACTTCAGGACCTTCACCTCGATGCCGGTGCGCTCGGTGAAGGCCTCCAGCGCACCCTCCGGCGGGTTGAACGAGTCGTGCGTGACGAGGCTGACGGTGCGGCCCGAGAGGTCCTTGTCATCTGCGCTGCCGCTGGACTGGCTGGGCGCACCCGAACCCGAGGCGTCGGCGGAGCCCCCACCCCCACCGGTGGTCTCGCCCCCGTCGGCGGTCTCCTCGGAGGAGCCCCCGCTCTCGTCCTGCTGCGCGCCACCGCCCAGGGAGCACCCGCCCAGGGCGAGGCTTGCGGTGACGGCGACGGTGATGGCCAGCGGCCGGGTGGTCTGCGGCCGGGTGGTCTGCGCTGCACGGCGCATGGGCTTCTCCCTCGATCGACTTCCTCCGCCGGCGGTCCCGGCCAGGTTCCAAGGGTCTGCGGTCACTCCGCACTCTCAACGCCTCGTTGGCGCTCCCCTGTCGTGGCCCCCGAACATACCCGGTCGGTCGGGTGGGGGCGCCGGCGGTGGGGCGTCGCGGCGTGGGGTGGCCGGGTCCGGCGCGGAGTCCACGGGGCAGACCCCCGGGTCTCGTGACAGACTTCTGAGCGAGTTGACCAACCGCACGCCGCGTGAACACTCGCGCAGGCGGCCAGCAGGCGAAGGAGTAGTTGCATGAACCTCGCGTACAAGGCGCTCGCGACCGTGCTGCCGATCGTGGCCAGTGTCGTGGCCAGCAAGGTGTCGGACGGCACGTGGAAGCTGACCACCGGCCGCTCGGCCCAGAACCCGGACGACCCGGAGGTGGGTATCAAGGAGGCCGCCGCCTTCGCGCTGCTGTCCGGCGCCGTGGTGGGCGTGGCCAAGATGCTGGCCAACCGCCAGGCGTCGCACGTGTACATGAAGCAGCAGGGCAAGCTGCCCCCGGAGCTGACCAAGCGCCTGGGCCTCACCGACCAGCAGTCTGCGGAGAAGGCCCAGGCCAAGCTGCAGGCCGAGGCCGAGAAGAAGGCGGCCAAGAAGGCCAAGAAGCGCTGAGACCTCCCCGCCCCGGCACAGCACGGCGCCCCGTCCACCCGATGCGGTGGGCGGGGCGCCGCGCGTCAGGAGCCTCAGGTCCCGCGCAGGAAGGCGGCCACCCGCGCGATGTACCCGGGCCGGTCGGCGAAGTAGGCGCCGCAGTGGTCCACGCCCTCGACGATGCGCAGTTCCGAGCCCTCCCCCGCGGAGGCAGCCAGCCGGTGGGCGTGCTCCACCGGGATCACGCTGTCCTGGTCGCCGTGGAGCAGCAACAGGGGCCGGGGGGCGATGTCGGCCACCACCTCCACCGGCTGCACCTCGGCGAACCGGTAGCCGTAGCGCAGGCGGGTCGCGCGGTCGACGAGCTGCACCATCGGCACCGGCGGCAGGCGCAGCCCGCGGGCCGCCGCGGCCACCACGCCGTGCATGTCGGCGAAGGACGAGTCGGCCACCACCCGTCGCACCCGGGGGTCCCGGGCGGCCACCTGGAGGGCGACCGCTGCCCCCATCGAGAACCCGACGAGATCGATCTGCGCGTCGGGGCGTCGCGCGGCCACGTGGTCGAGTGCGGCCTCCAGGTCGCGCTGCTCGTAGTGGGCCAGGGACTGCGGCCCGTCGGCGGACTCGCCGTTGCCGCGGAAGTCGAAGAGCAGCACCGACCAACCCTCGCGCCACAGCCCGGGGCCGATGCCGAGCATGTCCGCCTTGCTCCCCCGGTGGCCGTGGCAGACCACCGCCACCCGCTCCGATGCGGGGTGGTCCAGCCACCATCCGGCCAGCCGGGTGCCGTCCGAGGCGGTGAGGGCCACGTCCTGTGCGGGGACCTGCACCTCGAAGGGGGTGAACGCGTAGTCCAGCGGCGGGCGCTGTGGGCCGCTGATCTGCCGGGCGCCGGCGAGCGCGCCCAGCGCCAGCCCGGTCGCAGCGGCGCCGGCCAGGGCGATGAGCGAGGTGCGGCGTGGCATGCGCACAGGGTAGGTGCGGAGCCGTGCGCGGACGCGCGCCGCCCTCGGACCGTCGCGCACCCGGGCGCCCCGGGACCACTGGGCAGACAGCCTGACTAGACAGACAGACTAGTCAGGCGTACTGTCTAGCCATGACCAACCAACCATGGCCCAGCGAGTGGATGCGAGGCGTGCTCTCCCTGGCCGTCCTGCGCGTGCTCGCCGAGGGGCCCACGTACGGCTACGCCATCGCGGCGACCCTCGAGGAACAGGGGCTGGGCGCCGTCAAGGGCGGCACCCTCTACCCGCTCCTGAGCCGCCTGGAGGCAGCCGGTCACGTGACCATCGAGTGGCGCGCCGGCCAGGGCGGGCCGGGGCGCAAGTACTTCGCCCTGACCGATGCCGGCCACGACCACCTCGTGCACGAGGCCGCCCAGTGGCGGGCCTTCGCCGAGACCACCACCCACTTCATCGACCCGAGAGGGACCGCATCATGAACACGCCCGCACCCACTGACCGCACCACCCGGGACTGGCTCGACGAGCTGATCGTCGAGCTGCGCCTGCGCAACGTCCGCGGCGACGCCATCGGGGACGCCGTCACCTCGGTGGAGTCGCACCTCGCCGAGTCGGGGGAGACCGCGCCGGAGGCCTTCGGCTACCCCCGCGAGTACGCGGCCTCGCTGGAGTTCGCACCGAGCCAGTTCACGGACCACACCCCGGCCGCCTGGGCCCGCACCCTTGCGCCGGTGGTCACCGGACTCATCGGCCTGACGCTGGCCACAGACGCGGTGCCCGGCCTGCGTGACGGCCACGCCCTGGAGCTCAGCTGGGGCCGCCTGGCCATGCTGGTCCTGCTCACCCTCGTGCTGGTGGTGGTGGCCCGCGCCATCGGCCCCCTGCTGCGCCACCCGGTGCTCGGCGCCGTCGCGCTGGGCACGCTCGTGCTCGCACTGGGCCTGCTCCCCACCCTGTGGGACGCCACGGCCCTGAGTGTGTCCGCCGTCGCCGCCCTGGTCGTGGGCATCGGCTTCCTCGCCGCCTCGGTGGTCACCGCCTATCGGCAGCGCACCCAGCCCGCCGACCCGGTCACCGACCCCCTCACGGGCACCGACCGCTCCGACAAGGCAGACCCCCTCGGCCTGGCGAGCGGCCTGGGGCCGTGGGTGTTCGTGCTGGCCACGGCGGGCCTGGGCGCCGTCGCCTGGATCTGGGGCTGATCCCCGACCGTTCGGCAGCAGACGTGACGTGGGCCATACTGACCGGTGGCCCACGTCACGTCGTCATGGAGGACCCATGCCCAGCCCGCAGGACCTGCTGCCGAGCGCAGAGCCGGTGCAGTTCATCGGCCCCGGTGGTGAGCTCACCGCATCGGACCACCCCCGGGGGTACACGCTTCCCGAGCCCGAGCGGCTCCTGGCCCTCCACCGCGGCATGGTGCTGGGGCGCCGCTTCGACAAGCAGGCCACGGCCCTCACCAAGCAGGGGCGTCTCGCGGTCTACCCCAGCAGCTACGGCCAGGACGCGTGCCAGGTGGCCACCGTCCAGGCGCTGCGCGAGGACGACTGGTTCTTCCCCACCTACCGCGACTCGATGGCGCTGGTGACCCGCGGCATCGACCCGGTGGAGGTGCTCACGCTGCTCAAGGGCGACTGGCACGCCGGCTACGACGTGGCCGCCACCCGCACCGCCCCGCAGTGCACCCCGCTGGCCACCCAGCTCATCCACGCCGCCGGCGCCGGGGCGGGCGCCGCCCGCAACGGGTCCGATGCGGCAGTGCTCGCCTTCATCGGCGACGGCGCCACCTCCGAGGGGGACTTCCACGAGGGGCTGAACTTCGCCGCCGTGTTCAACGCACCGGTGGTGTTCGTGGTGCAGAACAACACGTACGCCATCTCCGTACCGCTCTCCAAGCAGACCAAGGCGCCCTCGCTGGCCTACAAGGGCATCGGCTACGGCATCCCCTCGGAGCAGGTGGACGGCAACGACGCCGCCGCCGTGGCCGCAGTGATGGACAGCGCCCTGGCCCGCGCCCGCAGCGGCGGGGGGCCCACCCTCATCGAGCTGCACACCTACCGCCTGGAAGCGCACACCAACGCCGACGACGCGACCCGCTACCGCGAGTCCGACGAGGTGGACGGATGGCTGGCCAAGGACCCGATCGTGCGCCTGGAGCAGTACCTGGTGGCCACCGGCGCCCTGGACGAGGCCCGCATCGAGGAGATCGCCGCCGAGGCCGAGGAGATGGCCGCCGAGCTGCGCGCCCGCATGAACGCCGACGTGGAGCACGACCCGCTGGACCTGTTCGCGCACGTCTTCGCCACCCCCACCGCCCAGCTCACCGAGCAGCGCGCCCAGGTGGAGGCCGAGCTGGCCGCCGCGCGCGCCGATGCAGCCGATGCCGCCGCCGCCACGACTGCCCAGGAGGCCACCCGATGACCGTGACCATGGCCCAGGCGCTCAACCAGGCCCTGCGCGACGCGATGACCGCCGACGAGAAGGTGCTGGTGTTCGGCGAGGACGTCGGCACCCTGGGCGGCGTCTTCCGCATCACCGACGGGCTCACCCGCGACTTCGGCGAGGACCGCTGCTTCGACACCCCGCTGGCCGAGGCCGGCATCATGGGCTTCGCCATCGGCCTGGCCATGGAGGGCTTCCGCCCCGTGGTGGAGATGCAGTTCGACGCGTTCGGCTACCCGGCCTTCGAGCAGGTCGTCAGCCACGTCGCCAAGATGCGCAACCGCACCCGCGGGTCGGTCTCCCTGCCGATGGTGATCCGCGTGCCCTACGCCGGCGGGATTGGCGGCGTGGAGCACCACTGCGACTCCTCCGAGGGCTACTACGCCCACACGCCCGGCCTGAAGGTCGTGGCCCCGGCCACCCCTGCGGACGCGTACTCGCTGCTGCGCGAGGCGATCTCCGATGACGACCCGGTGGTCTTCATGGAGCCCAAGGTCTCCTACTGGGCCAAGGAGGAGGTGGAGCTGCCGGTCCAGCGCGAGGCGTTCGGGACCTCCGCGGTCCGCCGCTCCGGCAACGACGTCACGCTGGTGACCTACGGCCCGCAGCTCAAGACCTGTCTGCAGGCCGCCGAGGCCGCCGCCGAGCTGGGCTACGACGTGGAGGTCGTGGACCTGCGCACCATCGTCCCCTTCGACGATGCGGGGGTGGTCGAGTCCGTGCGCCGCACCGGCCGCTGCGTGGTCGTCTCCGAGGCGCAGGGCTTCGCCGGGGTGGCCGCCGAGGTGGCCGCCCGGGTGCAGGAGCGCTGCTTCCACTCGCTCGCGGCCCCGGTACTGCGCGTCACCGGCTTCGACATCCCCTTCCCCCCGCCGAAGCTCGAGCACACCCAGCTGCCCAGCGTGGACCGGGTGCTCGACGCCATCGAGCGACTGCAGTGGGACGACGAGCCCGACCTGACCCACGCGACGGGCGCCGCGACCGGCGGGGCCGGCTCCCCCGCATCGACCACGGGAGGTGCCCGATGAGCGCGGGCGAGCAGGTGTTCATGCTGCCGGACCTGGGTGAGGGGCTCACCGAGGCCGAGGTGGTCGAGTGGCTCGTGGCCGAGGGCGACGAGGTGGCCATCGACCAGAACGTGGTGACCGTGGAGACCGCCAAGGCCACCGTGGAGGTGCCGATCCCGTTCGCGGGCGTCGTCTCCGCGCTGCACGGCCGGGTGGGGGACGTGATGGAGGTCGGCCGGCCGTTGATCTCCGTGGGTGGCGCGGGTGCTGGGGCCGGTGGTGCCGGGGCGTCCGAGGGCGCGGGCACCGCGGACCCGGGGCACTCCGCATCGGACCCCCGCGCGGGGCACGAGCAGTACCGCCGCGAGGAGCGGGCGGGTGCCGAGGTGCCGCAGGACGGTGGAGAGACCACGGACGAGGGGTCCGGTGCGGTGCTGATCGGCTTCGGGACCGGGCACGGTGGTGGTTCCCGCCGCCGGCGCGCCCCCCGCGGTGCGGCCCCGTCTGCCGCCTCAGCGCCCCCCGCCACCCCCTCCCCCTCATCAATGTCGTCACCTGATGCTCCCGAGTCGTCGCGACACGCCGGGGAATCCGCCGGGACGGGCACATCAGGTGCCCGAATTGCCGGAGGGGTCGCGCCGAAGGTGATCTCCCCCCTGGTGCGGCGGCTGGCGAGCGAGCACGGGGTCGACCTGGCGACGCTCACCCCATCGCAGGCCGATGGGGTGATCCGCCGCGCGGACGTCGACGCGGCCATCGCGTCGCCCACCTCGTCGTCCACCCCTGCGGCAATGTCGTCACCTGACGCTCCCGAGTCGTCGCGACACGCCGCGGAATCCGCCCAGACGGGCACATCAGGTGCCCGAATTGCTGGAGGGGCCGGCGGGGCCGGTGGCGCGGTCGCGGGGCAGCTGTCCGACGAGCGCATCCCGCTCACCGGGCTGATGCGCATGATGTCCGAGCGCCTCACCACCTCACGCACCGAGATCCCCGACGCCACCACCTGGGTGGATGCCGACGCCACGCAGCTGCTCCGCACCAAGGACGCGGTGAAGGCCGCCCGCCCCGAGGCGGGGATCGGCGTCCTGCCGCTGATGGCCCGCATCGTCGTGGCCGGGCTGCACCGCCACCCGGCGCTGAACGCCAGCATCGAGATGCAGGACGGCACCGCGGTGGCCATCCAGCGCCACGCGCGCATCAACCTGGGATTCGCCGCCCAGTCGCCGCGCGGGCTGGTGGTGCCGGTGGTCCACGACGCGCAGGACATGTCCACCACCGAGCTCGCCGCGGCCCTGCGCGAGCTCACCGGCCTCGCCCGTGAGGGGCGCCTCACGCCGGCGCAGCTCACCGGCGGCACGTTCACGCTGAACAACTACGGCGTGTTCGGGGTGGACGGCTCCACGCCGATCATCAACCACCCCGAGGCCGCGATGCTGGGCGTCGGCCGCATCATCGACCGCCCGTGGGCCGTCGGCGGGAAGGTGAAGGTCCGCAAGGTCACCCAGCTGGGTTTCACCTTCGACCACCGCGTCTGCGACGGCGGGACGGCCGGCGGCTTCCTGCGCTTCGTCGCGGACTGTGTGGAGAACCCGGCGGTGCTGCTCAGCGAGCTGTGACCGCCTCCCGGGCATGACAAGGGCCTTCCACGCAACCCCTCACAGCGCGCGGAAGGCCCTTGTCGTTCCCTCACTCCTGCATCAGGTTAGGCGGCGCGAACCGTCGCGTTCGTCCGCCTTCGGCAGGGCGGTCCGGCTGCCATCGGCCTGTCACTCCACCCGTGGGATGAGGACGGCGGGCACCGGACGGTGGCTCCGCTCAGCGCACCTCGCGGCGGGCCCGGTCGTCACCACCACGGCCACCGAACGCGTTGCGCAGCGCCTGGCGGCCGGGGATGAGGATGATCAGACCCAGCACCAGGGACACCCAGCGGGCGATGTCCGGGTCCATGTTGAACCACTCGATGAGGGCGAAGCGCAGGCCGGTGAAGACGAGCACTGCCAGGACGATGCTGACGATCCAGGACATGACGGACTGCATGGGGGTCACTCTCGTTCGGGGGTGTGGTCGGACCGCGTCGCGGCCTCGGACGCCCACGGTACCTGCGCGCACCGGTGCGGACCTCACGCGAACGGGCGGCCCCTGCTGGGACCGCCCGCTGCCCGATGGGGTGACGCGCCTCAGGCGCGGGAGGCGCCGCTGGGGCGCTGCCCGCCGGCGGCACCGGCGATGCCGGCCTCGTAGGCGGTGATGACCAGCTGCACCCGGTCGCGGCAGCCCAGCTTGAACAGCAGGCGCCCGATGTGCGTCTTGATGGTGGCCTCGGCCACGAACAGCTCCTTGGCGATCTCGGTGTTGCTCAGGCCCGCGGCCACGGCCTCGAACACCTCGTACTCACGCTCGGTGAGCACCTCACGCAGGTACTCCTGCTGCTCGGCCGGGCTGGCGACGTCCGCGACCTCCGGGGTCAGGGTGGGCACGAAGCGCTCCAACAGGCGCTTGGTGGTGGACGGCGCGACCACGGCGTCGCCGGAGGCCACGGCGCGGATGGCGGCCAGCAGCTCCTCCGGCCCGGCGTCCTTGAGCAGGAAACCCGACGCACCGGCCTCCAGGGCGGCGTAGGCGTACTCGTCCATGTCGAAGGTGGTCAGCACGACCACCTTCGGCTCGGCCCCGCCCGGGTGCTTGTCGCGGCCCAGCAGCACGCGGGTGGCCTCGATGCCGTCCAGGCGGGGCATGCGGATGTCCATGAGCACCACGTCGGCGGCGATGGTCTTGAGCTGGTCCACGGCCGACTGTCCGTCGGGGGCCTCCCCCACCACGCTCATGTCGGGCTGGGCGTCCAGCACCATGCGGAAGCCGGCGCGCACGAGCGACTGGTCGTCGACCAGGAAGATGCGAGAGGTCATGGGATCTCCAACGGTTGGTGGGTGGCTGCGGGGCCGCCGGGTCCGCGCGGCGGGGGCGGCCCGGGGGTCGTGGGCTCAGTCTGCCTGCTGCGTCGTCGCCGTGGGTCACCCGCCGCCAGCGGGAACCGTGCCCGCACCAGGAACCCGCCACCGCTGCGCATGCCGGTGAGCAGCTCGCCGTCCAGGGCGGCCACGCGCTCGTGCATGCCGAGGATGCCGTGTCCCCCGGCGGCCTGGCGGGTGGTGGGGCCGGCGCCGTCGTCGGCGACGCTCACCGTCAGGTGCCCGCCCTCCACGCGCACCCGGATGCGCAGCACCGTGATGGGGCCGGCGTGCTTGATGACGTTGGTGGTGGCCTCCTGCACCACGCGGTACGCCGCGGCGGAGAGGCTGGGGTTCACCTGCACCTGCGGCACGCCCTCCTCGTGGGACAGCCCCATCGCCTCGGCCAGGCCGGGGTCGAGGATGGCCTGCACCGGCAGGTGGGAGTCCTCCAGGCGCGAGAGCAGGGCCGGCAGGTCGCCCAGCCCCTGCCCGGGGGTGTACTCGGCACCCTTGCCCGGGTCCCGCAGGACGCCCACCAGGCGGCGGGTCTCCCCCAGCGCCTCGCGGGCGGTGGTGGCGATCTGCTCCAGGGCCTCCTGGGCCCCCTTCAGCGCACCCTCCTGGGCGCGCTGCAGGTCCTCCCCCTCCAGCCCGTGGCCGGCGGCGGTGGTGCCCGCCTGCGCGGCGTAGCGCCCCCCATCGGCCTGCACGATGACCACCGACAGGGAGTGGGCGATGATGTCGTGCATCTCGCGCGCGATGGCGGCACGCTCCGAGCGCACGGCGATCTGCGCGCGTTGCTCGCGGTCCCGGGCCAGTGCGGTCTTCTGGGCGCTCTCACGGGCCAGCACGCCACGCCGGTGGCGCACGAGGTCTCCGAGCACCCAGGGCACCAGCAGGCCGGTGCTGTAGATGAAGACCATGGCTGCCGCCGCCGCGACGGTGGGGGCGAAGTCGATGGCGGCCAGCAGCGAGGCGGCCAGCAACAGCCCCAGCGCGGCGAACCGCGTCCGGCGCCGCCCGTTGGCCGCAGCCTGGTAGACGGCCAGCGGAATCAGGAAGTTCCCGGCCACCACGATGTCGGTGAAGATCACCTGGGCCACACCCAGCACCGTCAGGGCCCCCAGCATGAGCGGAAGGCTCGCGGTGCGCAGCACGTAGGCCAGCACGTACGCGGCCGACCAGAGCAGCGCCCACCACGGCAGCGTCCACGCGGTGGCGAGGGTGAACAGGGTGACGATGACGATCGCCAGCACCGCGTCCCCCATCAGCGGGTGACGACGCGCAGCGTCCGTGAGCGTGTAGGCCCACCTGAGGAGCTCCAGGTCCTCCGCGCGGGCACGGGTCGATTCAGCCATCACGCCCGAGGGTAGGTTCGCCCGGCGGCCGGGGGCATCCGCCCGCGGTCGGGGTCGGGGAGCCAGCGGGAGGCGCGCGGCACCCCCGGGAGGGGTCACAGGAGGCTCACGAGGAGGGCCGGGCCCCGGGCGGGGTCAGGCGGATCCCCTATCCTGCAGGGGACGTCACGCACACGGGGGAGACATGGGCACCATCGGACGACGATCGCTCCTGACGGGGGTCGCGGCCCTGGGGGTGGGGAGCACGGGCCTGCTGGCCCCTGCCCACGCCTGGGACATCTCGCGCCTGGGGCCCACCACCCTGCGCCCGGGCGATCGGGGCGCCTACGTGCAACGGCTGCAGTGGGCCGTCAACAAGGTGGGCGACGTGACGCCGAAGATCACCCTCGATGGCGTGTACGGCACCCAGACCACCCGCGCGGTGAGGGCCTTCCAGTCGCGGCAGCGCCTGCACGTCGACGGCATCGCCGGCGCCGCCACCAAGCAGCGCCTCGACGCGTTGCTGGACGAGATCTATCCCGACGAGGGCGGGAACGCGCCGGACCTCCTGCAGCCGGTCTCCCGCATCACCCCGGTGCGTGGTGGCAACCCCCTGCGCCCCGGCTGGGCCGGCACCCGGGTGAAGCTGGTGCTGCGCGCGCTGGGGGTGAACCAGGGCGAGCTGAGCCACCGCATGACACCGGCCGCCGTCAGCGCGGTGCGGGCCTTCCAGCGCCGGCGAGGCCTGGCGGCCGATGGCGTGGTGGGGCCGGCCACCTGGAGGGCCTTCGGGTTCAACACCTCCGGCTACCGGCTGGACGGGTGGCAGCAGCAGCCCCGGGTGGGCCTGCAGGCCTCGGTGGCCGCCCGCATCGAGGCGATGATCGCCTTCGCCCGCCAGCAGCGGGGTGCGGACTACACCTGGGGCGGGGCCGGCCCGTACAAGTACGGCTACGACTGCTCCGGCCTGGTGCTGCAGTCGATGTACGCGGCCGGGGTGCAGCCCTCTCCCCTGGACGTCCTCGACCACCAGAGCCCGGGATTCCGCACCACCCAGCAGCTGTACCGGCACTCGCGCCTGCGCCGGGTGCCGCTGCGGAACCGGCGCCGGGGAGACCTCACCTGGTACACCAACGCCGCCGGGGCCATCCAGCACGTGTCCATCTACCTGGGTGACGGATACGTCGTGGACTCGCTGTACTCCGTGCGGGTCCGCCGCGACGGGAGCACGCTCAACGGCTACCGGCGGCTGGGCACGGTGAGCCGCGTCTTCGCCTGAGGCTCAGCCGGCAGCCAGCACCTGCACACCGCCGAGGTACCCCGCGATGAGGGTGCGCGCCATGGTGCCGATGACCTCCGGCGGCGGCAGGAATCGTGCGTCGTGCAGGCCCACCGCCTCGGAGACGTCATGGGGCCGCACGCCCACGAAGGCCATGAGCCCGGGCATGCGGTCGGTGTAGAACGAGAAGTCGTCGGCGCCCATGGAGCGCATCGGCTCGGCGGGGCGCACGCCGGACTCCAGCAGCCACCGGTCGGTGAAGCCCACCAGGGCCTCGTCGTTGGCCAGCACGGGCATGCCGCGGGTGTGGACCACCTCGCAGGTGACCCCGAAGGCCTCCGCGATGCGGGTGGCGTGCAGCCGGATGGCGTCCTGCATGCGCTGCCGGTCCTCGGCGTTCACGGTGCGCAGGGTGCCCAGGATCACCCCGTTGCCGGGCAGCACGTTGTCGGCGGGTGGGCCGGCGGAGAGGTGGCCCACCGTGAGGGTGACCGGGTGCATCGGGTCGATGGTCTTGCGCACCACGTCCTGCAGGCCCAGGGCGGTGGTGGCGGTCGCAGCCATCACGTCGTTGCCGTGGTGGGGGTAGGCGCCGTGGCCGCCGGCGCCGGAGAAGGTCAGGCGGAAGCTGTCCGCGGCGGCGTTCACCACCCCGCCGCCGGTGGCGACGCTGCCCAGCAGCACGTCGGCGTGCACGTGCGCGCCCACCGAGACCCCCACCTGGTGGTCGTCGAGCAGGCCGCTGCTCACCACATCGAATCCGCCGTGGGGGGCGGATTCCTCGCGCGGCTGCAGCAGCGGCACCAGGCCCGCCGGCAGGTCGAGCCCGCGGGCGGCGCGGACGACGGCCACCAGGGCGGCCATGTGCACGTCGTGGCCGCAGGCGTGCATGGCGCCGTTCGTGGAGGCGAAGGGGGCGCCGGTCTGCTCCTCGATGGGGAGTGCGTCCATCTCCGCGCGGAGCATGACGGCCGGTCCGGTCTGGGGGCCGATGCGGCCGATGCGGCCCGTCTCCGCGATGCGCTGCATCGGGATCTCCAGGGCGTCGGCCACGAGGTCGGCGGTGGGCTCCTCGTCGCCGGAGAGGCGGGGGTCGGCGTGGACCTCCTCGCGCACGGTGCGGGCGACCGCGAGCTCGGCGGTCAGGTTGGAGAGCCAGGCCTCGCGCAGTGCGGCGAGGTCCGCGAGAGGAAGGGCAGCCATGGTGCGCAGGATACGTGCGGTGGGTCACCGCATCGGGGGTGCCGGGTCAGAGCGGCAGCGTCGACAGGCCCACGACGGCGGCGGCGATGATGGCGAGCAGGCTGGAGCCGGGCACGTTCCAGGTGGGCTCGCCGTCGCTGATGGTGCGCCACCAGCGCACCGCCACCAGCGCTCCGGCTGCGAGGGCGAAGCCGATGCCGATGGCGCTCACCCAGGCGCCGCCGTCGGTGGCGAGGTCCCACAGGCTGCGGTCGCCGGAGAAGCTGCGGATGATCAGCATGACCAGGGCGGCCTCGAGCCAGATGACCAGCAGCGGCCAGGTGCCCAGCGACCCGATGATCAGGGCCCGCTCGGTGCCGTTGTGCCGCACGGCGAACAGCACCACCTGGATGATCAGGGCCAGGATGGCCAGCAGGATGAGGGCGGACGCGGCGGTGGTCATGCAGGCAGGGTAGGTGGTCGCCGGCGGCGGGCATCAGCGGGCCGTCCCCGGGCGGTCCACCCCCTGCGCCCCTAGGGTGGCTGCATGGCGCTGAAACAGATCATCCTCGTCCGCCACGGCCAGTCCGAGGGCAACATCGCCGCCGAGCTCGCCCAGCGGGAGGGTCTGGAGCGCATCGACGTGCCGGCCCGTGACCCCGATGTGGAGCTGTCCGAGACGGGGCGTGAGCAGGCCGCGGCGGTGGGCCGGTGGCTGTCGGAGCTGCCCGAGCAGGAGCGTCCCGGCATCGTGTGGACGAGCCCCTACCGCCGGGCGCGCCAGACCGGTGAGATCGCCCTGCGGGAGGCGAGCGTGGAGCTGGACTTCCGCATCGACGAGCGGCTGCGCGACCGGGACATGGGCATCACCGACATGCTCACCCGGGCGGGCATCACCAAGGAGTACCCCCAGGAGGCCGAGCGCCGCGACTGGATCGGCAAGTTCTACTACCGGCCCCCCGGGGGTGAGTCGTGGGCCGACGTGGCAGGGCGGGTACGGGCCGTGATGGCGGACCTCGCCGCGGTGGACGCGCACGACATCGCCCTGGTGACGGCGCACGACGTGGTGAACCTGCTGTTCTGCTACGTGGCCGAGGGGCTCGATGAGGACGGCGTGCTGGAGCGCTCCCGGACGAACGGCTTGAAGAACGCCGCCATCTGCCGCATCCGTCGCGATGCGGACGCGCCCACGGGGTGGGTGGTGACGGACTACAACCTGGACGACCACCTGCGGGACGAGGGGGTCGAGGTGACCGACCAACCCGGGGCGTCCGACGAGGTCGGGGGCGGCAGCGACGACACCGAGCGAGAGCGGGGCGACCATGCCTGAGCAGATTCCGGACGCTGCCACGGGCGGCACGGCCACCGATCCCCGGCTGGTCACACCGCACATGCTGCGGGAGTGGCCCCTGCCCGACCCCTCGGGGTCGAAGTACAACCGCGGCCAGGCGGTGGTCGTCGGCGGCGCGCGTGCCACTCCGGGCGCGGTGCTGCTGGCCGGGGTGTCTGCGCTGCGGATGGGTGCGGGCAAGCTGCACCTGGGTGTGGCGCGGACGGTGGCTCCCCACCTGGCGGTCGCCGTGCCGGAGTCGGGGGTGACGGGTCTGGCGGAGTCCTCGTCGGGGTCCGTGACCGGCGAGGGGGCCGGTGCCGCCCTGGAGAAGGAGACCGGAAGGGCCGATGGGGTGCTCGTGGGCCCGGGCCTGGACGACCCCGAAGGCACGGCACGGTTGCTCACGGAGGTGGTGCCCACGGTGGCCGACGGGACACCGGTGGTGCTGGATGCCTTCGGGCTGACGATCCTGCCGGACGTGGACCGGGCCGTGGTGGACACGCTGCGCGGCCGGCTCGTGGCGACGCCCAACCCGGGCGAGCTGGCCCACATCCTCGGCCGGGAGGAGATCGGTGACGACGAGCTGGCGGAGGCGGCCCTGGAGGCAGCAGCGCGCTACGACGCGGTGGTGGGCTGTGCGGACTGGGTGGCCGCCGACGGCAGGGTCTGGCAGGTGACCACCGGGGACACCGGGCTGGGCACCTCGGGCAGCGGTGACGTGGTGGCGGGCGCGGCGCTGGGGCTGCTCAGCCGTGGGGCCGGGCTGGTGCAGGCGCTGGTGTGGGCCAAGTACGTGCACTCCGCGGCCGGCGACAACCTGGCCATGCGCTTCGGCCGGGTGGGCTACCTGGCCGGCGAGCTGCCCAGCGAGCTGCCGCTGGTGCTGCGGACCCTCCGCGGCGACTGAGCGTCGTGGGCGGGTGAGCGTGCGGGGCCGGCGCGCCCCTCAGCCCGCGCCACGGGCGATGGCGCGCCCCGCCACGAAGAACGGCCACAGCACCAGCTCCACCGCCATCTCCACCAACCAGAGCGCCAGCACGATGAGGAAGGGGATCAGCAGCAGCAGCATGATGACCCCCGAGATGGGGTCGTCACCCAGGTTCCACGTACCCCCCAACTCGGTCATGGCCATCAGCAACGTGCCCGTCAACGGCTTCCACGGCAGCCGCCAGAGGGACCTTCTCGAACCAGCCACGCTCACACCTCCCGGCTCAGCCAACCCCGCGGGCGATGGCGCGCCCCGCCACGAAGAACGGCCACAGCACCAGCTCCACCGCCATCTCCAGCAACCAGAGCACCACCAGGACCACAAGCGGGATGAACAGCAGCAGGCTGATGAACTCGGTGATGGGGTTGTCCCCCACCGTGCCCCACTGGAACTCCCACATCAGCTTGATCCAGTCACCGGTCACCGGCCTCCACGGCAACCTCCAGATCGACTGCGACGCAGCCACGCTCACACCTCCAGCGCCCGCACCACCGGCACACCCGGCCGGTAGGGAATGTGCAACCAGCCCGGCGCATCCACCCGCGCCAGGTCCGCCCGCGCCCCCACCCGCAGCGTCCCCACGTCCTCACGCCGCAGCGACAGCGCACCACCCACCGTGGCCGCCTGCAGCGCCTCCGCCGGGGTCATGCCCATCTCCCGCACCGCCATCGCGATCATGAACGGCATCGAGGACGAGTTGCACGTGCCCGGGTTGCAGTCGCTCGCCAGCGCGACGCGCGCCCCCGCATCGATCAGTCGCCGCGCGTCGATGTACGGGTGCTTGGTGGAGAACTCCACCCCCGGCAGCAGCCCCGCCACGGTGCCGCTCGCCCCGTCGGCCCACGACCCGGCGAGCGCCTCCACGTCCGCATCCGACAGGTACGTGCAGTGGTCCACCGACGCCGCCCCCAGCTCCACGGCCAGCTGCGCACCCGGGCCCTCCCCCAGCTGGTTGCCGTGCACCCGCACACCGAGCCCCGCCGCAGCGCCCGCCTCCAGCACCCGACGCGACTCCTCCCCCGTGAAGGCGTACGGGCTGTGCGGCTCGCAGAACACGTCCACCCACCGCGCGTGGGGCGCCACCGCATCGAGCATCTCCCCACACACCAGGTCCACGTAGTCCGCCCGAGAGCCCGCCGGCCCGTCACGGAACTCCGGCGGCACCACGTGCGCACCCAGGTAGGTCACCTCATCGGTCACCTCCCGCAGCCGGCGCGCGGCCTCGGCCTCGCTCGCCACGTCGAGCCCGTAACCGGTCTTCACCTCCACCGTCGTCGTGCCCTGGGCACGCATCTCGGCGATGCGGGTGCGCACCAACCCCGCGACGTCCACCGGGCGCGCCGCCCGCGTGGCCTCGATGGTGGTGGCGATCCCACCGCCGTCGTACGCCTGCCCCGCCATGCGCGCCGCGAACTCCGCCGACCGGTCCCCCGCGAACCACAGGTGGGAGTGGGAGTCCACGAAACCGGGGATCACCGCGCTGCCCTCCACCGAGACGGCCCAGTCGGCCTCGGGCGCGTCCGCGGCCCGCCCGATCCACTGGATGGTGCTCGGCTCGTCCGGCGCCGCGGAGCCCACCACCATCGCCGCGTCACGGATGAGGCCCAGCCCGGCGTGCAGCGCGTCGGCACCCGTGGCGCCGCCCACCGCATCGAGGCTGTCGGGGTGGCTGGGGTCGTTGGTGACGAGTTCAGCGATGTCGGTGATCAGCATGCCCATGCCGGCGAGTCTCTCAGGCGCCTCGCGGCCCGGGATCCTCCTCGGGTGGCGCCCCGCCGTGCTCCACGTGGTCCGCGGAGTGGAAGCGCTGTCGCTGCCGCTGGCCGTGGGTGAGGCTCCGCAGCTCGGTCTCGTCGTCGAAGGAGGTGCCCAGGGCGCCGGCGACCACTCCCATGGCCGCGGAGAACCACGCGATCTTGAGGTAGTTCGGGAAGCCCGCGGGGTAGCCCAGCACGTCGCTCATGAACTCCGGGGCGATCACGATGAGGGAGGCCACCAGGATGAGGAGCGCCAACAGGCCGTACAGGGCCATGACGCACAGGGTGAGCGTCACCCCCGTGGAGAGGTTGTACAGGAAGGTCAGGCCCGGGGAGCGGTCGGCCTCCGGGGGGTCCCAGAGCCGGTTCCGGACCACCAGCCACAGCACCATGGTGGTGACGGCGACCACCGCGGTGAAGATCAGCCGGTAGGCGCTCAGCGCGTCGGACATCTGCCAGATGGAGCTGTAGAAGATGCCGAAGGCACCGGTGGCCATCGCGGCAGCGAAGGCGGTGGACAGCTGGGGCGCGGTGCGCCACGGCTCGTTGCTCACCACCATGCCCAGCACCATGCGCAGCGGCCCGGCCCAAGCGGTGGAGCTCAACGAGTAGCCCCCGTTCTCCCGACGACTCCACCGGGCCCCGCTGAGGTTGCGGGGGTAGCGCACGGCGCGGGACTCGCCACCGGGCACCTCGACGAGACGGACGATGGAGCTGGCCATCACACGCAGGACCCGGTCCGCGCTCATCCACACCCCGAGGGTGGGCAGGGAGACCACACCCACCTGCTGCTCCGGGAACAGACCGGCCACGAGCGGCCGGTTGTCCACGTAACGGGGCATCTCCGTCAGGAGCATGACCGCATCGAGCCCCTCGTGGCGGGAGGCGATCCGCTGGGCGGTCTCGATGTCCAGCGCGTTGGCCTGGTCCACCAGCAGGAGCTGCGACTCCACCTGCACGGAGACCGGTTGCTGGTAGATGCGCTCGAGGGATCGCTCGAGCTTCTCGCGGACCGCCTGCGCGCGGCGGGTGGCCATACCGGGATCTGCGATGACGAGGACGGTGAGCTCGGAGGCGTCGGGGTGGGACACGGGACCTCCTCGGAGGGAACAGGGGCGAGGGGTGAGGTGGGGACTGAGGGTGCGGATCCGGCACCGGGTACGCCGGTCGCGCACCGGTGACCTCCCACCCTCGCCCTGCTGCCCGGCCGACGCACGCCGTGCCCCCGGGACTGTGAGCAGCCACACTGTGGGCATGACCTTCTCCGTGGTGGCCCGGTCCGGTGACAGCTTCGGCGTGGCGGTGGCGAGCAAGTTCCCCGCCGTGGGGGCCCTGGTGCCCGCCGCACGGGTGGGGGTGGGCGCCGCGGCCACGCAGGCGATGGCACGGGTGGCCTACCGGGACGAGCTGCTCGACCTGGTGGCCGAGGGCACGTCTCCCGCCGATGCGGTGGCGCGCGCCACCGCATCGGACCCCGCCTCCTCCCACCGGCAGCTGGGCGTGGTCTCCGCCGCGGGCCAGGCCACGTTCACGGGGGCGGACTGCATTCCGTGGTGCGGTGGGCGCTCCGGAGGCGACGCGGACTCGGGCTACGCCATCCAGGGCAACATCCTGGCCGGTGAGCAGGTGGTGGCCGACATGGAAGCCGCCTGGCACGCGCACGCGGACCTGCCGCTGGCCCGGCGACTGGTGCAGGTGCTGCTGGCCGGTGACGCCGCGGGGGGTGACTCCCGCGGCCGGCAGGGCGCGGCGCTGTACGTGGTGCGCGCCGGCGGCGGGTACGACGCCTACGGGGTGGTGGCCGACCTGCGGGTGGACGACCACCCGCAGGCGCCGTCCGAGCTGGCGCGGCTGGTGGAGGTGGACGAGCTGGTCACCGGGGTGCCCGCCGAGGTGCTGCCGCTGTCCGGGGACGCCGCCGCCGAGGCCCGGTTCGATGAGGTGGCGGTCGGGCTGGCACGGTGGGGCTTCCCGGTGCCCAGCAGCGACCTCGACGGCCTCCACGACGCCCTGGAGCAGTGGGCGGCCGTGGAGAACCTGGAGATGCGCATGACCCGCGAGGGGATCGACCCCCGCGTGCTGGATCACCTGCAGGCGGGGCCCCCGCAGGGGTGACGGCCGGGGGCGGCAGCCACTCCGGCGGGTGAGCTCAGGCGGGGACGACCGGGCGGATGTTCTCGCTCCAGACGCGCGAGGCGACGGTCTCCGAGGTGACCCCGCGGAGGCCGGCCTCGGCCAGCACGTCCAGCGCCCGCGACTGGATGGTGCGCATCACGTACCGGTCGATGGTGGCCTGGTCGAGCCCGGCGTAGAAGTCCGGGTCGCGCCACTCCAGGGCGTCACACAGCACCGCCCCGGAGTTGGCGAGGTAGTCCGGCAGATAGTGCACGCCTCGGTCCTCCACCACGCGCTGCGCCTCCGGCGTGCGGAAGGGCGAGTTGGCAGAGGCCACGATCCAGTCCGCCTGCACCCGGTGCGCGATCTCCTCGGTGACCACCCCGGACAGCGAGCAGAGCACGATCACGTCGAAGCCGGCGGTGAAGAGCTGCTCCTCGTGCACGTACTGCACCCCGAGGGCCTCCACGGCCTCGCGGCGCACGTCGAAGCCGGACACCTCGAAGCCGGCGTTGCGGGCCAGGCGGGCCACCTGACCTCCGACCTTGCCCAGCCCGTGGACAGCCACGCGCGGCCGGGCGCCCGGCTCCAGGGTGGTCATCATGGCGGCGAAGACCCCGCTGCCGGTGGAGGTGGAGGTGTCCACCGCCGGGTTGCCCAGGGAGTCCAGCACGCAGTTGTGGCGCGCTGCCACCTCGCGCATGTCCGCACTGGTGGTGTTCAGGTCGCACCCGGTGTACAACGCGCCGTCGTGGCGACGCAGGACGTCAGCGATGGCCTCGTGCACCAGGCTGCGGTCCGCGAGGTCCAGCGGACCGTCGATCACGAGCTTGGTGCCCACGAAACCGGTGTCGTACATCGCGTGCTTGCGGGTCATGCACTGCGCCAGCACCAGGACCTCGGCCTCGGCCTGCTCGGTGGAGCCGTACTGCAGCCACCGCGTGCCGCCGTTGCCCGGCAGCTCCCGGCTGGCGCGGGTCTCGTGCGCCACCGTCAGCGTGTGCTGGTCGGTGAAGCGGTAGGTGGAGACGGTGTACTCGCCGTACTCCTGCGTGCTCACAAGATGATTCATTCCCGCGCACTCCTCTGGCTGGAAGATCTCCCGAAGATGGCGCTCGTGGCAGAACATCTTCCTGTTTCGCACACCGTGACACGCGGGAGGGTGGGTGTCAATGGATCTCGCCGAAGACCTCCTGCAGGGCCTGCACCACCGTCCGGACACTCGCCCGCCGCGCCTGCGCCTCGGTGGTGAGTGCCACGATCGAGCGGCTCCCCGCCCGGGGCGCCGCCCGCACGTCGAGCTCCCGGGGGTGCACGCGCAGCATCAGCGGGTTCACCAGGGCACGCCCCACCCCGGCCTCCACCAGCGCCACCATCAGCGCTGTGTCGGTCACCACGTGCGCCACGTCCTGGTCCTCCCCCGCCCGCCGCAGGGCGGCCTGCACCGCGAGCCCGAAGGACTCGCTGGTGGGGGGCGCGATCCAGGTGGTGGCCCCACCGGGCTCCGCCGACCGGGCCTCCACGAAGGGCTCGGTGAGCAGCTCCACCGCGACCACCCCGGGCGGCAGCTGCACCGGCACCAGCTCGTAGTGCACGGACAGCGCCACGTCCACCACCCCGTTGCGCACCGCATCGACCCCCTGCTCCACGTCCACCTCCTCGAAGACGAGGTCCACCGGCGGGTCCGCCGCCGCGGCCCGGCGCAGGGCCGGCCGGCAGGCCACCGATCCCGCCGTCTCGAAGATGCCCACCCGCACCGTCGCCCGCCCGGAGTGCAGCTCGGTGAGCGCCCTGCGCGCGGCCGCGTCCTCCCGCAGCAGCCGACGGGCGTACGGGAGGAAACCGTGCCCCGCATCGGACAGCACCACCCCACGCCCGTCACGGATGAAGAGCTCGGCCCCCACACTCCGGGACAGTGCGGCCATCTGCTGCGAGACGGCCCCCGGGGTGTACCCCCGCTCCACCGAGGCGGCGTACATGCTGCCGGCGTCGGCCACCGCGCAGAAGGTCTGCAGCTGCGTCAGGGTCCAGGACACGATGACTCCTCAGGTCTGCTCACCAATCACATGCAGTTCTTGTCGCTTGTGCTGATGATATGACGCACATCACGGTGGCCCCAAGACATCCGCGATCCAGGAGGCACCACCGTGTCCGTGGCACAGCACGAGCTCCGAGCAGCCTTCGCTGCCCACATGTCCCGCATGTACGGACAGGAGGTGCCGGCCTACACGACGCTCGTCGAGGTCTCCGAGTCCGTGAACCGCGACCACCTGGAGCAGCTGGGCGACGCCGCCGAGCGCCTGGGCTCCATCGAGCGCGTCACCGCCGAGCGCCACGGCGCCATCCGGGTGGGCACCCCCGAGGAGCTCGGCCACGTGGCCCGCGTCTTCGCCGCGTTCGGCATGGAGCCGGTGGGCTTCTACGACCTGCGCGACTCCGCCTCCGCGGTGCCCGTGGTCTCCACCGCCTTCCGCCCCATCGACCGCGACGAGCTGGCCCGCAACCCCTTCCGCGTCTTCACCTCGATGCTGGTGGCCGAGGACCCCCGCTTCTTCGACGCCGACCTGCGCCGCGACCTCGCCGAGTTCCTGGCCTCCCGTCGCCTGTTCGACGACGAGCTGCTGGAGCTGGCCGACCGCGCCGCGCGCGAGAAGGGCCTGCCGCAGGCCGAGGCCGACGAGCTGGTGGCCCGCGCCACCGCCGTCTTCGAGCTCTCCGACGAGCCGGTGGACGCCGCGTGGTACCGCCGCCTGGAGGAGGTCTCCTCGGTGGCCGCCGACATCGGTGGCGTGCCCACCACCCACATCAACCACCTCACGCCGCGCGTCCTCGACATCGAGGAGCTGTACCGCCGCATGGAGGCCCGCGGCATCGAGATGATCGACGAGATCCAGGGCCCGCCGTCCTGGGAGGGCCCGGACGTGCTGCTGCGCCAGACCTCCTTCCGCGCCCTGGACGAGAAGCGCGCCTTCCGCCAGGCCGACGGCTCCGTGGGCGAGGGCACGCTGCGGGTGCGCTTCGGCGAGGTGGAGCAGCGCGGCATCGCCCTCACCGAGAAGGGCCGCGAGATCTACGACTCGATGCTCGCCGAGATCGACGAGATCCTCCAGCGCGATGGGGGTGAGCGTCCCACCGTGGCGCGCACGGTCTGGGCCGAGCACCTGCCCGCCGACGAGCTGGGCCTTGCCGAGGCCGAGCTGGCCTACTTCACCTACGAGCTGGCCCCGGGCACCACCGAGATCCCCGAGGGCAAGCGCGCCCCCGAGCTCGTGGCCTCCGGCCACCTGGTGGCCACCCCGGTGGTCTACGAGGACTTCCTGCCGCGCTCGGCCGCGGGCATCTTCCAGTCCAACCTCACCTCGGCAGGCAGCAAGGACGAGGCCCAGGCGGGCGTCGACTTCGACATGGCACGCCTCGCGGAGATCTGCGGCGTGCGCATCCACGACCCCTACGCCCTGTACGCCGCGGAGCAGCAGGACTCCCTCGATGCCGTCGAGCGCGCCACCGGCGTGGCCGTGCGGCCCTGAGCCCCGACACTGATCCAGACAACCCAGCACGCAACCAAGCACCCGATGTCCCAGGAGGGAACCGGAATGACCCACCCCATCCACGACCAGGTCCGCGCAGCGCTCGAGGCGTGCGGCGTGACCGTGCCCGAGGGCAGCGACCTGCACGCCCGCACCCCCATCACCGGCGAGCAGCTGATGGGCCTGCGCGCCACCACCGACGCCGAGTACGAGACCGCGGTGACCACCGCCACCGAGGCGTTCAGCACCTGGCGCGACACCCCCGCCCCGGTCCGCGGCAACCTCGTGCGCCGATGGGGTGAGCTCCTCACCGAGCACAAGGACGACCTCGCCGTCCTGGTGACCGCCGAGGCCGGGAAGATCCCGTCCGAGGCCGCCGGCGAGGTGCAGGAGATGATCGACATCTGCGAGCTCGCGGTGGGCCTCTCCCGCCAGCTGTTCGGCCGCACCATGCCCTCGGAGCGCCCCGGTCACCGCATGATGGAGACCTGGCACCCGCTGGGCCCCTGCGGCATCATCACCGCCTTCAACTTCCCGGTGGCCCCGTATGCGTGGAACACCGCCGTGGCCCTGGTCTGCGGCAACACCATCGTGTGGAAGCCGTCGGAGGCCACCATCCTGTCCGCGCTGGCCACCGACGCCCTGCTGGGCCGCGCCGCGAAGGACGTGGGCGCCCCCGAGGGCCTGCACCACGTGGTCATCGGCGAGCGTGCGCTGGGCGAGAAGATGTCCGATGACGAGCGCCTCCCCCTGATCTCGGCGACCGGCTCCACCCGCATGGGCGCGGAGGTCGGCCCGCGCGTGGCGGCCCGCTTCGGCCGCACCGTGCTGGAGCTCGGCGGCAACAACGCCGCCATCGTGGCCCCCTCGGCCGACCTGGACCTCGCGCTGCGCGGCGTGGCCTTCTCCGCGGTGGGCACCGCGGGGCAGCGCTGCACCACGATGCGCCGCCTCATCGTGCACGAGGACATCGCCGAGGAGTTCACCGAGCGCCTGGTGCGCGCCTACGGCACCCTCAGCATCGGCGACCCGAGCACCGGGGAGAACCTGGTGGGCCCGCTGGTGCACTCCGGTGCCTACGAGGGCATGACCGCCGCCCTGGAGGCCGCGAAGGCCGACGGTGGCGAGGTGCTCTGCGGCGGCGAGCGCGTGCAGGCCGAGGAGTTCCCGGAGGCCTACTACGTGCAGCCGGCGATCGTGCGGATGCCCGGGCAGACCGAGATCGTCCGCACCGAGACCTTCGCCCCCATCCTCTACGTGCTCACCTACCGCGAGCTCGATGAGGCGATCGCCCTGCAGAACGGCGTGAACCAGGGCCTGTCCTCGGCCATCTTCACCACCGACGTGCGCGAGGCCGAGCGGTTCGTCTCCGACGCGGGCTCGGACTGCGGCATCGCCAACGTGAACATCGGCACCTCCGGTGCGGAGATCGGTGGCGCCTTCGGTGGCGAGAAGCACACCGGTGGTGGCCGCGAGTCCGGCTCCGACGCGTGGCGCGCGTACATGCGCCGCGCCACCAACACCGTCAACTACTCGAACGAGCTCCCCCTGGCCCAGGGCGTCGAGTTCATCTGATCCCGCCACCACCCGCGGACGACCGGTAGGAGCATCGCGTGTTCGACCTCATGGACGAGTGGGGACCCGAGAAGGTCGTCACCGTCAACCACCAGCGCAGCGGCATGCGGGGCGTGCTCGTCATCGACAACACGTCCCGCGGCCCGGGCAAGGGCGGCACCCGCATGCGGCCCGACCTCACCGTGGGTGAGGTGGCCTCCCTGGCCCGGGTGATGACCTGGAAGTGGGCCGCCGTCGACCTGTACCAGGGCGGCGCGAAGGCCGGCATCCGGTTCGACCCGGCCTCCCCCCACAAGGAGGAGGCGCTGCGGGCGTTCGCGCGGATGCTCTCGAACGAGGTGCCGCGCGAGTACGTCTTCGGCCTGGACATGGGGTTGAACGAGGCGGACGCGGCGATCCTCTGCGACGAGCTCGGTGACCGGGGTGCCGCCACCGGCACCCCGGCCGCCCTCGGCGGCGTGGCCTACGACGCGCTCGGCATCACCGGGCACGGCGTGGCCGAGTCCGTGGACGCCGCCATGGAGCACTGCGGGCTGGACGACCGACGCGTGGTGGTGCAGGGCTTCGGTGCGGTGGGGCACGCCACGGTGCGCCGGCTCGACGAGCTGGGTTACCGCATCGTGGCCGTGTCCACCGCCCAGGGCGCGCTCCACGCGCCCGACGGCCTGGACGTCACCGAGCTGCTCCGCCTGCGCGCCGAGCACGGCGACGCGCTGGTGGAGCACGCCACCGGGACCCGCCTGCCGGCGGGGGCCGAGCTGACGCTCGACACGGGCGTGCTCGTGCCCGCCGCGCAGCAGGGCGTGATCGATGCGGGCGTGGCCGGCCAGGTGCGCGCCCGCCTCGTGGTGGAGGGGGCCAACCTCCCCACCGACGCCGCGGCCCAGCAGGTGCTGGCCGAGCGCGGCGTGACCGTGGTGCCCGACTTCATCGCCAACGCCGGCGGCATCATCGCCGCTGCGTTCGGCATGCGGGACCGCTACTCCCCCTTTGGCGTGCAGACCGCCGAGATCGTGCCCACCGTCACCGAACGGATGCGGACCAACACGCTCACCGTGCTGCAGTCCGCTGCCGAGCACGGTGGCACCTCGCACGAGGCCGCCGGCCAGCTGGCCCGCGACCGCGTGCGCCGCGCCATGGAGCTGCGCGGCCAGCGACCCACCCCCGAGAGGATGGCCCTGTGATGCTCACCCAGACCGAGAAGTCCGGCATCGACGCAGCGATCGAGTCGTGGTTCGGCCCGTTCGTGGAGTGGCTGTCCGGCCTGGTGTTCGCCACCTTCCCGCTCGGCAGCGCCGAGATGCCCTTCCTCATCGTCT
Source organism: Kytococcus sedentarius (assembly GCF_041937525.1). Classification (GTDB taxonomy): domain Bacteria; phylum Actinomycetota; class Actinomycetes; order Actinomycetales; family Dermatophilaceae; genus Kytococcus; species Kytococcus sedentarius_A. The sequence continues at coordinate 2,374,245 of NZ_CP169391.1, read as the reverse complement.
GGCTCCTGCTGGGCGGCGTGGTGCTGAGCGCCCTCATCGGGCCCCAGATGCTGTACGGCCTGCGGCAGGTGCCCGGCATCGTCAAGGGGCGGTTCAACCGGCGCACCGACCCCGGTGAGATCACCAGCTACCAGGCCCTGGCCACCGAGCTCTCCGGCACCGTCGGCCTGGGCAACGTGGCCGGTGTGGCCGTGGCCATCACCGTCGGTGGTCCCGGTGCCACCCTGTGGATCATCCTGGCCGGCTTCCTGGGCATGTCCATCAAGGCCGCCGAGGCCACGCTGGGTGCCAAGTACCGGCGCATCAACGACGACGGCACCGTCTCCGGCGGCCCCATGTACTACCTGGAGCAGGGCCTGGCGGAGAAGGGCATGCGCCCGCTGGGCGTCTTCCTCGCCGGGTTCTACGCCTTCGCGATGATGATCGGTGCCCTGGGCGCCGGCAACATCTTCCAGGCCAACCAGGTGGCCGTGCAGCTGACCAACCTGACCGGCGGCGACGACAGCGCCCTGGCCGGTCGCGGCTGGATGGTGGGGCTGGCCCTCGCCGTGCTGGCCGCGGTGGTGATCTTCGGCGGCATCCGCTCCATCGCCCGGTGGACCTCCCGCCTGACGCCCATCATGGCGATCCTCTACGTGAGCTGCGTGCTGGTGATCCTGGGCGCCAACCTCGGCTCCCTGCCCACGGCCGTCTCCGCCATCTTCGAGGGTGCGTTCACCGGCGAGGGCGTGCAGGGCGGCGTGGTCGGCGTGGCCATCATCGGGGTGCAGCGCGCACTGTTCTCCAACGCCGCCGGTGTGGGTTCGGCCGCCATCGCGCACTCCCCGGTGCGCACCCGCCGCCCCGCCCAGGAGGGCCTGGTGGCCTCGCTGGAGCCCTTCATCGACTCGGTGATCATCTGCACCATGACGGCGCTGGCCATCGTCGTGACCGGCCTGCACACCTCATCGGAGGCCGATGGGGTGGCGCTCACCTCCGAGGCGTTCGCCACCGTGCACGGCCTGTTCCCCTGGCTGCTGACCGCCATCGTGCTGCTGCTGGCCTTCTCCACCCTGCTGAGCTACTCGTACTACGGCAAGAAGTCCGCCGGGTACCTGTTCGGCAACAGCCGGGCCGTGGAGCTGGCCTACGACGCACTGTGGATCGTGATGATCGTGGTGGGTGCCGCCGTCTCGCTGGACACGGTGGTCGGCTTCTCCGACGCCATGTTCTTCCTGGTGACCCTGCCCAACTTCATCGGTCTCTACCTGCTCTCCGGCGTGCTCCGCCGCGAGCTCAGCACCCACACCCGCGACTACGCCCGCGGCGAGATCCCCGAGGTGCCGGAGGCCGAGCGGAGTCTGCCCACCCAGGGGAGCACGGTCAGCTGACCGGGGCACCCCGCATCGAGCCGGGGCGTCCGTCCCCCCTTCACCGAACTTTCCCCCCGACCAAGGAGTGACCATGTCGGACAAGACCTTCCCCACCCACGCCCAGGTCGTCGTCATCGGCGGCGGTGTCATGGGCCTGAGCACCGCCTACCACCTGGCCAAGGCGGGTGTGCAGGACGTGGTCCTGCTGGAGCGGGGTGAGCTCGGCGAGGGCTCCACCTGCAAGGCCGCCGGTGGCGTGCGGGCCCAGTTCTCCGATGCGGTGAACATCGAGCTGGGGCTGCGCAGCCTGGAGGTGTTCCGGAGCTTCCCCGAGCTGTTCGACCAGGACATCGACCTCGACGAGTGCGGCTACCTGTTCCTGCTGGAGCGCGAGGAGGACCTGCGCACCTTCGAGCGGAACGTGGAGCTGCAGAACTCGATGGGGCTGGCCAGCCGCATCATCAGCGTCGAGGAGGCCAAGGAGCTGTCCCCGCTGATCTCCACCGAGGGGCTCATCGCCGGTGTGTGGTCGCCGGAGGCGGGGCACTGCACGCCGGAGTCCGTGGTGCAGGGGTACGCCCGCGCCGCCCGCGCGCTGGGTGTGCGCATCATCCGCCAGTGCGAGGTGACCGACGTGGTGCGCGAGGGCGACGCCCTCACCTCGGTGGTGACCTCGCTGGGGACCATCGCCACCGACGCGGTGGTGTGCTGCGCCGGTGCCTGGTCGCGCCGCATCGGGGAGATGGTGGGCGTGGACCTGCCGGTGGACCCGGTGCGCCGCGAGCTGCTGGTGACCGAGCCGATGCCGGACCTGCCCGCCCAGGTGCCCTTCACCATCGACTTCTCCAGCACCTTGTACTTCCACCGCGAGGGGCCGGGGCTGCTGGTGGGCATGTCCAACCAGGACGAGCAGCCCGGGTTCTCCCTGGAGCACACCGACGAGTGGCTGGAGCAGGTCATCGAGGTGGCCGAGCGCCGCGTGCCCGTACTCGATGAGGTGGGCATGGCCTCGCGCTGGGCCGGGCTGTACGAGGTGACGCCGGACCACAACGCGCTCATCGGGGAGGCCGAGGGCGTCTCGCGGTTCCTGTACGCCACCGGGTTCTCCGGGCACGGGTTCCTGCAGGGCCCCGCCGTGGGTCAGGTGATGGCGGAGCTCTACCTCGGCCAGACGCCCTCGGTGGACGTGAGCGCCCTGCACGGGCGGCGCTTCGAGGGCGCGGGCCTGCGGCCGGAGTTCAACATCGTCTGACCCCGGCCCCCACCCCTCCTCCGGCGCCCGAGAACCGCACCGGTGCGGATCTCGGCCGTCACCGTGCACCACCGGTCCCCGAACTCCGCACCGGTGCGCGTCTCGACTGGGCGGTTTCAAGGGGTCATGGCAACAGGTACTCCGCGAGTGTCTCTTGTGGGGTGGCGAACTCCAAGCGTTTGCGGGGTCGGCGGTTCATCTGGTCGGCCACCATGTCCAGGTCGAGTTGGGAGTGGACTGACAGGTCGGTGCCCTTGGGGAAGTACTGCCGCAGCAGTCCGTTGGTGTTCTCGTTGCTGGCTCGCTGCCACGGGGCGTGCGGGTCGGCGAAGTACACCTGCACCCCGGTCAGGTCGGTCACCTGCTGGTGATGGGCCATCTCGTTGCCCTGGTCCCAGGTCAAGGAACGCTTCAACGTCTCGGGCAGCTCACCGAGCTTGGCGACCAAACCCTGCACGGTCGCCTCGACCCTGAAGCGTCCTGGGTTTCGTTCCGACCTACTTCCTCAAGGAGAATCGGATCATGCCCCAGAAGTACAGCCCCGAGTTCAAGGCTCGTGCCCTGAAGCTCATCGAGGAACGCGTCCGTGCCGAGCAGTGCTCTGGCTGGGTTGCCTGCACCGCCGTCGGCGAAGCTCTCGGCGGGATCTCACCCCACACGCTGCGGAACTGGTGGAAGCAGGACCGCATCGACCAGGGTGAGGCTCCAGGGTTGAGCACCGCTGAGGCCGAGGAGATCACCAAGCTGCGCAGGGAGAACCTCGAGCTGCGACGGGCGAACGAGATCTTGCGCAAGGCCTCGGCTTTTTTCGCAGCGGAGCTCGACCGCCCCACGACGAGATGATCAGGTTCGTCGACGAGCACCGCGACCAGTTCGGGGTCGAGGCCATCTGCCGCACCCTCGGCGCGACAAAGTGTGGGTTCATCACCTCTCGTGGCTACCGGGCCGCGAAGACCCGGCCCGCGTCCGCGCGGGCGCTGCGAGATGATCTCCTACTCAAGGAGATCCGGCGGGTCCACGCGCAGAACTACAGCGTGTACGGGGTGCGCAAGATGCACCACGCGATGGTCCGGGCGGGCTGGGACATCGGCCGGGACCAGACAGCCCGGCTCATGAAAACCGCTGGGCTCGAAGGCGTCCGCCGTGGCCGTAAGCCGATCACCACCCGGCCAGCAGCCGCGTCGGATGCCCGCCCCGACCTCGTGGAACGTCGCTTCGCCGCACAGAGGCCGAACCAGCTCTGGGTCGCTGACATTACCTACGTGCGGATCCCGACCGGGTTCTGCTACGTCGCGTTCATCACCGACGTGCACTCCCGAAAGATCGTGGGGTGGGCGGTCTCGTCCAGCCTCCACACCGCAGGGTTGCCATTGCTGGCCCTGGAGCACGCGCTGATGAGCACCGGCGCAAGCCGGGGCCACAAGGGCTTGATCCACCACAGCGACAGGGGCTCTCAATACGTCAGTCTGGCCTACTCCGACGCGCTCATCACAGCCGGGGTGAGCGCCTCGGTGGGCACCGTGGGCGACTCCTATGACAACGCCCTCGCCGAGACCGTGAACGGCCTCTACAAGGCTGAACTCATCCACTCCAAGCGGCTCTGGGAGTCGACCGAGGCGGTCGAGCTGGCCACCATGGGGTGGGTCCACTGGTGGAACACGCAGCGTCTCCACGAGGCCCTCGGCTACGCCACCCCGACCGAGGTCGAGGCGGCCTACACTCGTGGCCACGACGTAGCGCCCGTTGCGTCCTGACCTCGGAACGAAACCCAGGGCGCTTCACCCGGGGCAGGTCAGGGTCCAGGTGCACCAGGATCAGGTAGTTCGAGTGCCGCTCGACCAGTGTCCCGATCGCTGAGGCGCCGGCCTTGCCGATGATCAAGTCGCCTTCCCAGTGGCCCGGGACCTGCCGGTCCAGTGCCTCGGCGGGCCGGTCCCAGATCGACACCATCCCGGCCACCCGACCCCGTCGCTCGTCCGGTTTACGGCGCGGGTGGCGCACCGTGCGACCCGTGCGCGTCAGGGCCTTCAACTCCCGCTTCAGCCCGCCCCGGGCCTGCAGGTACAAGGTCTTGTAGATCGTTTCGTGACTCACGTGCCAAGCCGGGTCATCAGGGTGCTCACGGCGCAAGCGTCCCACGATCTGCTCGGGTGACAACCGTTCGTCCAACCCGTCCTGCACCGCCTGGGCCAGCACCGGATTGGCCGTCAACTTCAACGGCTTCGGGCGGCGCCGGGCCACCCACGCCGCCCTCTGCGCCATCGCCGGGCTGTACTGCCAGCGCCTGGTCGCGGTGGCACCACCTCGCCGGACCTCCCGGGAGATCGTCGAGGCCGAACGGTCCAGGACCCGGCCGATGTGCCGCAACGAGCACCCCTCCAGGAGCATCTCCTTGATCCGGTACCGCTCCTCCAAAGTCAGCACCCGATCCGGATCCCGCCACGGATCCGGCCCGATCCCACCGGTACGCCGCAGATACTTCCTCAAGCCAGCCTCTGACCACGACAAGTCCGCAGCGATCTGCGCGATAGGCACTCCCATCGCCCGAGCCTTCCAGAACAACTCAGCACGCGCCGGCACCATCTCGAACGACACACCACCAGGCATCCCAAACTCCTCAACACCAACGGTGTTGCGACCACCCCTCGAACCCGCCCTGTCGAACTACGCACCGGTACGGGGTTGAAACCCGCCTGCCGAACCAGATCCGCACCGGTGCGCATCTCGGGTGTCACCGTGCGTTAGCGGTCCGCGAACTCCGCACCGGTGCGGGTCTGGACTGTCACCGTGGCGGGAGGCGTGGGGCGGGTCGGGTCAGAGGGTGACCGTGGTGCCGACACCCTCGGCGCGGGCGCGGTCCAGGACCTCCTCGGCGATGGACGCGTCCTGCACGGCAATGCCCACCGAGTTGTAGAACACCACGTCCTCGTCGCTCCCCCGCCCCGGGTGCGCGCCGGTCGCGATGCTGCCCAGCGGCACCAGCGCCGACCGCTCCACCACGCCCTGGTCCAGCGCGTCGATGACGCACCCCGCCTGGGCCGATGCGGTGTCCACGTCGTCCACCACCACCAACCCGGCACGCCCCAGCAGGTCGGTGCCCACCTCGCTCCGGTCGGGCGCGAACGACCCGACACTGATCACCAGCGCACCCGGGCGCACGTCCCCCGCATCGAGCAGGGGGGTGTGACTGGTGGTGCACAGCGCGATGACGTCACTCTGGCCCACCACCGCAGCCAGGTCGGTGCCCGGCGTGACCGGCACGCCCAGCTCGTCGGCCAGCTCGCGCGCCAGCTCCTCAGCCGCCTCCGCACGCCGCCCGATGAGGTGGATCGCCTCCAGCTGCCGCACCCGCGCCAGCGCCCGGGCGTGCGCGCGGGCCTGCACGCCGGTGCCCACGATGGTGAGCGTCGCCGCATCGCGACGGGCCAACAGGTCCATGGCCACGGCGCTGCCGGCGGCGGTGCGCGGCGTGGTGAGCGCCGGGCCGTCCATCAGCGCCACGGGCTGGCCGGTGTCCGGGTCCATCACCAGCACCACGCCCTGCACGGGGTCGAGCCCGTTGGCGGGGTTCTGCGGCTGGAAGCCGATCACCTTCACCACGCCCGGCGCCTCGGTGGTGCTGCGCGCGGTGTACGTGAGCAGGCTGGCGCCCTCGCGGCCGGGCACGGACACCTTGGGGGCGAGCTCGGCGCGGCCGGAGCCCAGCCCCTCGAACGCGCGCACCTGCGAGGCGTGGACGGCGTCGAGGTCGAGCAGGCCGTCGATCTCGGCGGCGGTCAGCACGAGCAGTTCGGTGGTCATCGGTCCTCCCGGTCGGGGGTGGTGGTGTCCTTCGTGTCGATGGGGTGAGCCGCGCCCGCCGTATCGCCCGGCTCGATGGGATGAGCCGCGCCCGCCGCATCGCCCGGCTCGAGGCGCGAGGCCAACAGCTCCGCGAGGTGCATGCCCTGGGCGTCGCCCAGGTCCGAGGCCTGCAGCCGGCAGGAGAACCCGTCGGTGAGCACCACGTCGTGCTCACCACGCCGCAGGGCGGGCAGCAGGTGCTGCTCGGCGACGGCCACGGACACCTCGTAGTGCCCCAGCTCCACGCCGAAGTTCCCCGCCAGCCCGCAGCAGCCGGCCAGCGCCTCCACCTGCGCCCCGGCACCCTCGAGCAGCCGCTGGTCGGCGCTCCAGCCCATCACCGCGTGGTGGTGGCAGTGCGGCTGGGCCAGCACGCGCACCCCGGTGAGGTCCGGCGGGGTCCAGTCGGTGCGCGCCAGCAGCTCGGCCAGGGTGAGGGTGTGCTCGGCCACCAGCTCGGCCTCGGGCGTGCCCAGCAGCTCGGGGGCGTCCTTGCGCAGCACCCCGGTGCAGGAGGGCTCGATGCCCACGATCGGCACCCCCGCCTGCACGTACGGCAGCAGCTGCTGGACGGTGGCGTCCACCATCCGGCGGGCGGCGTCGAGCTGCCCGGTGGTGATCCACGTGAGCCCGCAACAGGTCTGCCGCGGCAGCAGCTCCACGGAGTACCCGGCCGCCTCCAGCACCGCCACCGTGGCCCGCGCGGCATCGGGCGTGAAGGCGTTGCTGAAGGTGTCGACGAAGAGCACCACGCGGCCCGATGCGGGAGCACCCCCACCGCTGCCGGCGCCCCGGCCGTGCGGGACCGCCACGGGCGGGTCCGCGGGCGCGGCACCCGGGGCGAGGCTCACCCCATCGCGGAGGAAGGTCCGCGGGGCGAAGGTGGGCAGGCCGCGGCGGGGGTCGATGCCGGCCACCCGCAACAGGGCCGGCACGCGGCGGGCGAGCCGCATCATCCGGTTGGCCAGGCCCGGCGTGCGCGCGGCGAGCGCCACCCAGCGCGGCAGCCACCCCAGCGAGTAGTGCGTCACCGGGCGCACCCGGCCGCGGTAGGTCTGGTGCAGCACCTCGGACTTGAGCGTGGCCATGTCGGTGCCGGTGGGGCAGTCCGAGGCGCAGCCCTTGCACGAGAGGCACAGGTCCAGGCTGTCGTGCACCTCGGGCGAGTCGAAGTCCAGCGCACTGTGGCCGTTGACCACCTCCTGCAGCACGCGCGCGCGGCCGCGGGTGGAGTGCCGGTCCTCGCGCGTGGCCAGGTAGGAGGGGCACATGACCGTCGGCGTCTTGTCCAGCACCCCGTCGGCCACGCACTTGCCCACCCCGGTGCAGCGGTGGACGGCGCGGGAGAAGCGGCCGTCGTCCTCGGGGTACATGAACGCCGGCAGTGGCAGGTCGTGGCGCACGCCGGTGATGCGGAGGTTCGCGTCCAGCGGCTCGGGGTCCACCAGCACACCCGGGTTGAGCAGGCCGGTGGGGTCCAGCTCGTGCTTCACGGCGCGGAACAGCCGCAGCGCCGCCGGGGAGTACATGTACGGCAGCAGCTCGCTGCGGGCGCGGCCGTCGCCGTGCTCGCCGGACATGGAGCCGCCGAACTCGGCCACCAGGCGCGCGGCGTCCTCCAGGAAGGCGCGGGAGCGGGCCACGCCGTCGGGCGCCTCAAGCGGCAGGTCCAGGCGCACGTGCATGCAGCCCTCGCCGAAGTGGCCGTACGGCGCGGCGGTCAGGCCGTGGTCCTCGAGCAGGTCGTCGAACCGACGCAGGTAGCCGCCCAGCTGGTCCGGCGGCACCGCGGCGTCCTCCCAGCCGGCGTGGGCGGGCTCGTTCGCTGCGGAGCGGCCGGCCAGCCCGGCGCCGTCGGACCGGATGCGCCACAGCGCGGTGGCCTCGGCGGGGTCGGGCACGGCGCGCGCGTCCACCGCATCGATGGCCTCGATGAGGTGAGCCGCCGCCGCATCGACCTCGCCGGGGGTCTGGCCCGCGAGCTCGACGAAGAGCCACGCATCCCCGCGCGGCAGAGGCGGGACCGCATGCGGGCCACGGCGGTCGCGGAGCACCTGCACCAGGCGGGAGTCGAGCCCCTCGCAGGCGGTGGGGGCGTGCTGCAGCAGGGTGGGCACGGCATCGGCGGCGTCGTACTGGGTGGCGAAGCCGAGGACCACCAGCCGGGTCGATGCGGGGCGCTCCACCAGGCGGACGGTGGCCTGGGTGAGCACGGCGAGAGTGCCCTCGGAGCCCACCAGGAAGCGGGCGAGGTCGGTGCCGTTCTCCGGCAGCAGGTGCTCCAGGGCGTACCCGGAGGCCTGGCGGCCGAAGCGGGCGAACTCGGTGCGGATGGTTGCCAGGTCGGTGGCGGCGATGCGGGCCAGGCGGTCGCGCACCACATCGGCCGACTCGGTGAGATCGGTTCCGTCAGCGAGGAATCCGGCGATGTCGAGGGTGTTGTCGGAGGTGCGGCCGTAGGCGAGGCTCTTGGTGCCGCACGCGTTGTTGCCGATCATGCCGCCGATGGTGCAGCGGGTGGAGGTGGAGGGGTCCGGGCCGAAGAGGAGGCCGTGGGGGCGGGCGGCGTCCTGCAGGCGGGCCTGGACCACGCCGGGCTGCACGGTGGCGGTGCGGGACTCGGGGTCGAGCGCCAGCACCTGGTTCATGTGGCGCGAGAAGTCCAGGACGATGCCGGGGCCGATGGCGTTGCCGGCAATGGAGGTTCCTGCGCCGCGGGCCGTGAGCGGGATGCCCTCGGCGCGGGCCACCTCGAGGGCGCGGGCCACCTCGTCGGCGTCGCGCGGCATCACGACCACCTGGGGCGGGACGCGGTAGAGCGAGGCGTCGGTGGAGCGAGTGGCCAGGGTGGCGGCGTCGTCGCGGACGTCGGTGAGGCCCGCGCCCGTGAGCAGGGCTGCCAGCGAGGTGGTGCTGACTGTGGCCAAGGGACCTCCCGGTGCGCCGTGGGCCCGCCGGTTTCCGGGGCCCGCCTGTGACGTGTGACACCCATCATGGCTGGTGGGTTCGGGGCCCGTGCGGCCGGGTGGGGTGGGCGGGCGTCAGGCGTCCAGCGCCATGGACCACGCCCGCAGCAGCCCGGCCAGCTGCTCGCGTTCGGCGGCCGACAACCCCTCCACCAGGCGGTGCTCGTTGCGGAGGTGGTCCTCCAGGGCAGCCTCCACCACGCGCCTGCCCTCGGCCGTGAGCTCCACCTCCACCACCCGCCGGCTGTGCGCGGCCTGTTCACGGGTCACCAGCCCCTTGCCCTCGAGCCGGTCCAGCCGGTGGGTGATGGCGCCGGAGGTCACCATCGAGTTCCGGTGCAGCTCCCCCACGGTCAGCCGGTGCGGCGCCCCCGAGCGCAGCAGCGTGGCCAGCAGGTCGAACTCCCCCCGCACCAGGCCGTGCTCGGCGAACACCTCGCGCAGGCTCTGGTCCAGCACGGCCGCCAGCCGGCTCACCCGCCCGATGAGGCCCATGGGGCTCGCGTCCAGGTCGGGCCGCTCCCGCGCCCACTGGGCCAGGATCGCGTCCACCGCATCCCCATCGTGCTCCGCACCCGCTGCCCGGTCGCCGCCACGCACCATCTCAACCTCTCAACGCTCAACTGTTTGACACGACGCTAACACCCCCCTAACGTCTCAGCATTGAACGTTTCAACTCTGAGAGGTTCTGATGAGTCCCGTGACACGCACCCTCCTCACCGCATCGGCCCCCGTCGCCTGGGGCACCACCTACTGGGTGACGGCGGAACTCCTGCCCCCGGGGCACCCGCTGTGGGCCGGCCTCCTGCGCGCTCTGCCCGCCGGCCTGCTGCTGGTGGCCCTGTCCGGCCACCTCCCCCGTGGCGACTGGTGGTGGCGCGCCGCCGTGCTGGGCACGCTCAACATCGGCGCCTTCTTCGCGCTGCTGTTCGCGGCCGCCTACCGCCTGCCCGGCGGGGTCGCGGCCACGCTCGGCGCGGTCTCCCCCCTCTTGGTCGCCCTGCTGGCCCACCTGCTGGTCGGCGAGCGCCTCACCCTCCACCGCCTCATCTGCGGCGTGATCGGCGTGGTCGGGGTCGGCCTGATGGTGCTGCGCGCCAGCGCCGCCCTCGATGCGGTGGGCGTCGCCGCCGGCCTCGCCGGCGCGGCCTCCATGGCCACCGGCTCCGTCCTCACCAAGCGCTGGGGCAACCCCACCACCCCGCTGGCCTTCGCGGGCTGGCAGCTGACCGCCGGTGGACTGTTCCTCCTGCCACTGGCCCTGGCCGTCGAGGGAACCCTGCCCACCCTCGATGCGGGAGCGGTGGCGGGCTACCTGTGGCTCGCCCTGCCCGGGGCCGCCCTGGCCTATCCCCTGTGGTTCCGCGGCATCGGCACCCTGCCCGTGGGGGCGGTGGCCTTCCTGGCGCTGCTGTCCCCGGCTGTCGCGGCCCTCATCGGCGTGGGGCTGGCCGGGGAGCACCTGACCGGACCGCAGTGGGCCGGCTTCGCCCTCGCGCTGGGTGCGGTCGCCGCGGCGCAGGTGCCGCCTCATCGATGGCCGATGGGGAGCGCCACCCCATCCCCCGGGCACACCGTCCGAATGCACCCCGCACAGAAGGAGAACTGACCATGCGCATCATCGTTCTGGGAGCGGCCGGCGCCACGGGGCGTCGTGTCGTCGCCGAGGCCCGTCGCCGCGGGCACGAGGTCACTGCGGCGGGTCGCACCGCGGGCCCTGCCATCGACCAGGTGGTGGACGGGCGCGATGCGGACGCCCTGGCCGATGCCGTGCGCGGCCACGACGCGTTGGTGGTCGCCACCCGGGTGAATCCGAAGGCGGCGGCGGAGGTGCCGGTACTCACCCGCACGGCCGCTCGGGTTGCCGACGGCTTGGGCGTGCGCCTCGTGGTGGTCGGGGGTGCGGCGGTCCTGACGGTCCCGGGGACCGGGGTCCTTGCGCTCGACGACCCCGGCTGGGTGCCGCCGGCGATCCGGCCGATTGCCCTGGCGAGCGTGAGCCAGTGGGACGCCCTGCGTGACCAGCCCGGTGACTGGGTGCTGCTGGCTCCTGCGGCGCTGTTCGCCCCGGTGGAGGACCTGCCGGGCGGGGCCGTGGGCGGCTACCGACTCACGGGCGGTGAGCTGCCCGTCATCGACGGCGTCTCGGAGCTGGCCATGGAGGACATGGCGCTGGCGGTGGTGGACCAGGCCGTGGCCTCCACCCTGTGCCGGGAGCTCAGCGGCGTGGGGCCGGCGGCGTAGCGGCGACCCCCCCCGGCCCCATCGGGAGCGGGCTGGATCTCCTTGCGGCCCTGGAGCGTCACGGACAGCCATAGGATCCACGTGTGATGGAGCTCCGCACCGAACCGCACTTCTTCCTGCAGGACAAGTACATGGGCAACGGGTTGATCCACCGCAACGGCCACCTGGAGACCACCGACCGGCGGACCCTCAAGGGGGATCTGACGAACGCCAACGGGCTCCACGAACTCGGCATCCCGCTGGACATCATCGGCACCGTCGTCCACGACTCCTTCAAGAACGCCGTCGAGGCCCTGGGAGCAACCGGCGTCCGCTTCCACGAACTCCCCCCACCCTCGGAGAAGATGCAGGCCACCAAACCAGGAGCATGGTGGGCCCTGGAGATCACCGGCACCTCACCGGCCTACTCCGACACCTTCCACGACGACCACGTCCGGACCGTGAAACTGCCAGCCGTGTGGACACTCGAGTCCTACTGCACCGACCCCACCCCCCAAGGGTGGGACGGCAGCGACTTCTACCACCCAGGTGAAACGGGGTATAAGTACGTCACCCAGCGCGTCGCTGACGCCCTCACCGCAGCCGGGGTCGACGTCCGCCTCGAAGAGGTTGGTCGCCACCCCCACCCCGTCTGGGACACCCAAGAATGCGACAACCAAGCCGAAGCATGGCGCGCCCGCATGGGAGTCGACTTCGCCGACTGGCCCGACCCCGGCTGCTGCCCCAACCTCCTACGCCCAGCCACCACCTGATCGACCACACACCCCACACGCAAACACCCGAGACCCGCACCGGTGCGGATCTCGGGTGCCACGGGGCCGGGGCGATCAGCCCTCGGCCACCTCATCGGTGTAGCTGGCGGCCTTGCGACGGGCGGCGTCCATCATCGGCACGCGCACCTCACGCTCGTCGGCCACCTCGATGGCCCGGTCGTAGCCCGCATCCACGTGCCGCAGCACACCCATGCCCGGGTCGTTGGTCAGCAACCGCTCCAGCTTCTGCGCCGCCAGGTCGGTGCCGTCGGCCAGCCCCACCTGCCCGGCGTGGATCGACCGCCCGATGCCCACGCCGCCACCGTGGTGGATGGACGTCCACGCCGCCCCGGAGCTCGCCGAGGTCAGCGCGTTGAGCAGCGGCCAGTCGGCCACGGCGTCGGTGCCGTCCTTCATCGACTCGGTCTCCCGGTAGGGGCTCGCCACCGAACCGGAGTCCAGGTGGTCACGCCCGATGACGATGGGCGCCGACACCTTGCCGGAGCGCACCAGTTCGTTGAACAGCATCCCGGCCTTGTGCCGCTCGCCATAGCCCAGCCAGCAGATGCGGGCCGGCAGCCCCTCGAACTCCACGAACTCGTCCGCCGCGTCCAGCCAGCGGTGCAGGTGCTCGTTCTCCGGGAACAGCTCCTTCAGCGCGGCGTCGGTGACCTTGATGTCCTCCGGGTCGCCGGACAGCGCCACCCAGCGGAACGGGCCGAGCCCCTCGCAGAACAGCGGCCGGATGTAGGCCGGCACGAAGCCGGGGAACTCGAACGCCCGGTCGTACCCGGCCTTGCGGGCCTCGTCGCGGATGGAGTTGCCGTAGTCGAACACCTCCGCGCCCGCGTCCTGGAACTCCACCATCGCCTTCACGTGCGCGGCCATGCACTCCTGCGCACGGCGGGTGAACTCGGCCGGGTCGCGCTCGGCCTCGGCCTGCCAGTCGGCCACCGAGATGCCCAGCGGCAGGTAGCTCAGCGGGTCGTGGGCGCTGGTCTGGTCGGTCACCACGTCCACCTGCAGGTCGCCGGCCCGGTGGCGCCGCAGCAGCTCGGGGAACACCTCGGCCGCGTTGCCCACGATGCCGATGCTCAGCCCCCGCTTCTCCTCCTTGGCCGCGTTGGCCCGCGCAATCGCATCGTCGATGTCGTCCGCGATCTCGTGCAGGTACCGCTTGCCCACGCGACGCTCCAGGCGGGTGCGGTCGACGTCCACGACGAGGCACACCCCATCGTTCAGGGTCACGGCCAACGGCTGCGCGCCGCCCATGCCACCGCACCCACCGGTGAGGGTGATGGTGCCCGCCAGCGTGCCACCGCCCGCTGTCTGGCCGCCCTGGCGGGCGGCGAGCTTGGCAGCTACGGCGGCGAAGGTCTCGTAGGTGCCCTGCAGGATGCCCTGGGTGGCGATGTAGATCCACGACCCGGCCGTCATCTGGCCGTACATCATCAGGCCCTCGGCCTCGAGCTCGCGGAAGTGCTCCCAGGTGGCCCAGTCGCCCACCAGGTTGGAGTTCGCGATGAGGACGCGCGGCGCCCACTCGTGCGTGCGCAGGATGCCGACAGGCTTGCCGGACTGCACCAGCAGCGTCTCGTCGTCCTCCAGGTCCTTCAGGCTGGCCACGATGGCGTCGAACGCCTCCCAGGAGCGCGCCGCCCGGCCCGTGCCGCCGTAGACCACCAGGTCGTCGGGGCGCTCGGCCACCTCGGGGTCGAGGTTGTTCATGAGCATGCGCAAGGGGGCCTCGGTCTGCCAGCTCTTGCAGGTGAGCTCGGTGCCGCGGGGTGCGCGGACGGGGCGGGCGCCTTCCATGGGGTCCTCCTGGGTGGGTCGGGCGGGGGGTGGCCGGGTGTGGTGACCGGGCCTGGTGCGATGTCGCCATTGCAACAGCCGATGCGGGGGACGTCACCTGAGCGCGTCGCCGCGGTGTCCCACATCTGGGACGGGCCACACCGTCCGACGGGCCCCGGTCGCGGGCCCCCGCCCCGCCCCAGCCGTAGGCTCGGCGCCATGACCGAGGACCTCGCCGCCCGCCGCCGCACTGCCGCAGCCGCTGCCACCCGCCACCTCACCGGCGGCCGCCCCTCCCCGGCCGAGGAGCTCCGCAGCCTGGCCGACCACCTGGACGAGCTCACCGCATCGGGCGCCCTGGAGGCCGGCAGCGCCGGGTGGGACTCCTACGGGGAGCACGGCACGGTCACCCTGCTGGAGCGCCGCGTGGCCAAGCTGCTCGGCACCGAGGACGCCGTGCTCTTCCCCAGCGGCGTCATGGCCCAGGAGGTCGCGCTGCGCGTGCACTGCGACGCAGCCGGCACGCGGCGGGTGGCCATGCCCAACCTCTCCCACCTGCTGGTGCACGAGGAGGACGGCCCGCGTCGCCTGCACGGCTTCGAGGTGGAGCACCTCACCACCGGCGCGAAGGTCGCCACCGCCGAGGACCTCGCCGCCATCCCCGGCCGCCTCGGCGCGGTGCTGGCCGAGCTCCCGCTGCGCGACGGCTCCTACCTGCTGCCCACCTGGGACGAGCTGCAGGGCCTCTCCGCCGCCTGCCGGGAGCGCGGCGTCGCGCTGCACCTGGACGGAGCGCGACTGTGGGAGAGCCAGCCGTGGTTCAACCGGCCGCTCGCGGAGATCGCCGGCCTGGCAGACTCGGTCTACGTCTCGTTCTACAAGGGCCTGGCCGGGCTCGCCGGCGCCGCACTGGCCGGCACCGAGGACCTCTGCCGCGAGGCCCGCGTGTGGCGCCGCCGGCAGGGAGGGACCCTGTTCACCCTGATGCCGTACGCCGCCTCCGCGCTGCGCGGCCTGGACGAGCACCTCCCCCAGATGGCCGCGCGCCACGAGTACGCCGTCGCCTGGGCGCGGGCGCTGGCCGAGCGCGGGCTGCGCACGGTGCCGGCCGAGCCGCACGCCGTCGCCTTCCGCGTGTACGCCCCCAGCGAGCCCGATGCGGTGAGCGACCGCGCGCTGGAGGCGGTGGAGCGCGACCGCATCGGACTGCCCATGGCGTGGCAGCCCGCCGACGTGCCCGGCTGGGCCTGGTGCGAGCTCACCGCCGCCGCCAGCACGCTGGAGTTCGACCTGGACGAGGCCGCAGACCTCATCGCCCAGGTCGCCGGGGTCAGCCGGCCCGACCCTTCATCCGCGGGTTCTGCCGGTTGATCACGTAGGTGCGCCCGCGGCGGCGCACGACCTGCGCACCGGGCTGGCGGGCGAGGCTCCGCAGGGAGGCACGCACCTTCATCGGATCACCTCACCCCGGGCGAGCATGTCGGCCACGACGGCATCGATCCCGCGCTTGTCGATGGTCCTGATGCCGCGGGCACTGACGGTGAGCCGCACGTGGCGGCCCAGCGAGGGCACCCAGTAGCGGCGGCGCTGGACGTTCGGGGTCCAGCGCCGCGGGGTGCGGCGGTGGGAATGGCTGATGGAGCGGCCGAAGGAGACCGTGGCCCCCGTGACCTGACAACGTGCACTCATGCGTGCACCGTAGCCGTATTGAGAATGATTCTCAACCCTTAGCGGACGATCTCCCGCGACTGGGCGTCCACGCGCCGGGTCCAGCCCCGGGAGTCCAGGTGCTCCAGCAGCGGGATCGCCACCCGCCGCGTGGTGCCCAGCGCCTGCCGGGCCTCGCTGGTGGTGAACGGCTGCGGCAGTCCGGCGAGCACCCGCATCGCCCGGGCGGGACCGTCGGGCAGCAGCACCACCTCCCCCGGCAGGCGGAGCACGCGCCCCAGCCGGGCCGCGGCCGCCAGCTCCCGCGCACCGAGGCCGAGGTCGTCCAGGTCGCGGGCCTCCGGAGCGGCGAAGGGGTCCTCCCGCAGCCACGCCTCCACCTGCGCGATCGCACCCTCGGCCGGCCCCAGCCCCCCGGCCTGGGGGTCGCGGACGCGCCCGTCCCGCACGGCCAGCCCGGCCGCCTCGGCCAGCGCGGGCAGCAGGGCGGCGGCGTGCTCGGCCGGCAGCTCGATGCCGTGCGCGGCCTCCGCAGGCGTCAACCCCGCGCTGAGCGGCTTGGCGTCGTGATGGGCACGCACCGCGGCGGCCAGGGCGTCACGCCAGATCGCCCAGGCAGCGGGGTCCACCCACAGATCCCCGATGCGGTGAGCGTCCACCCCGTCCTCGTCCCCCGGCCCGGCACCCGCACTCTCCGGGGCCGGCAGCAGACCCAGCCGTGCGAGGCGGTCGGCGGTCTCCACACCGCGCTCGGCCAGGCGCAGGCGGCGCAGGGCGCCCACAGCGCCCACGGCAGCCGCGAGCGCCTCCCCCCTGGCCCGACCCGCTCCACGGCGCCGCAGCGGCAACGGGTCCACGTCCCGCACCACCGCGGCCCACAGGCGGCGGCTGCCGGGGTCGCGCAGGATCACCCGGTCGCCCACCCGCCAGGGCAGCGCCACCGGCAACGTCAGACGAGCGTGTCCGGAACCCAGTGCCCGGCAGTGCACCTCGTGGTCAGCGGTCCCGACGTGCAGGGTGACCCGCTGCGGCGGCTCGGCCCGCCCCGCATCGGGCACGCCCGAGCCGCCCACCGCATCGACCGCGCCGGCGCCGCCCCCACCCCCGGCCCCGCCGTCCCCGACCGGCTCCACGGCCACGTCCACCACCCGCGCGCTCTCCCACGCGCCCGGGGTGAGCAGCACGGCCCCGCGCCCCACCTCATCGCGCCCCACGCGCCGCAGGTTCACCGCGGCCCGGCTGACGGGGCCCACCTGCTGGTGCTCGGTGTCCTGGCTGTGCAGCCCCCGCACCTGCAGGGCGCTGCGCTGACCCTGCTCGTCGAGCAGCTCCAGCTCGTCGCCCACGTGCAGCGTGCCCGCCCCGAGCGTGCCGGTCACCACGGTGCCGCTGCCGCCGACGGTGAACGCGCGGTCGGCCCACAGGCGCACCGGGGCGGCCGCATCGGGCTCCGGGAGCGCGGCCACGAGCCGGCCCAGCGCCGCGCGCAGCTCGTCCATGCCCTCGCCCGTCACCGCCGAGACGGCCACCTGACCCACGGGCTCGATGCCGGCCACCGCCAGCCGCTCGCGCGCGACGGCCAGTGTGGGGCCGGGGTCCGCCAGGTCGCTGCGCGTGACCACCAGCAGCAGGTGCCGCAGGCCCAGGGCGCGCACGGCGGCCAGGTGCTCGGCGGACTGCGCCTGCCAGCCCTGGTCGGCGGCCACCACGAACACCACCGCCGGGGCCGGCCCCAGTCCCGAGAGCATGGTGCCGATGAAGCGCTGGTGCCCGGGCACGTCCACGAAGGCGACGTCGGCCCCATCGGGCAGCGTGGTCCAGGCGAAGCCGAGCTCGATGGTGAGGCCGCGCTCCTTCTCCTGCGCGAGCCGGTCCGGGTCGCGGCCGGTGAGGGCGCGGACGAGGGTGGACTTGCCGTGGTCGACGTGCCCGGCCGTGGCCAGGACGCGCCTCACGGGGAGGGCTCCAGGGCGGATGGGGCGGCGTCGGGGGCACCGGGCGCGGTCCCCAGGGCGATGCGCACCGCATCGGCCAGGGCGGGCTCGTCCTCCGGGGTGATGCAGCGCAGGTCCACCAGGCCGCGACCGCCCTCGATGCGGGCGAGGACCACCGCGGTGCCGGGCGGCGGCTGGCGGAGGCGGCTCACCGCATCGGAGGGGATGACGAGCGCCCAGCCGGGCAGGCGAACGCCTGGCGCGCCCCCGCCACCGACGCGGCCCTCGACGGGGGCGACCCCCAGGCCGAGGGTGCTGGCGAGGCGGCGGGTGCGGGGCTCGAGCTCGGCGGCGGTGGCGTGCAGGGCGTCGGCGACGGGTGTGCTGGGGCTGCGGAGCGTGGCCTCGAGGGCGGCGACGGTGAGCTTGTCCGTGCGCAGGGCGCGGGCGAGCGGGTGGCGACGCAGGCGGTGGACGAGGTCCGCGCGGCCCAGCACGAGGCCGGCCTGCGGACCGCCGAGGAGCTTGTCGCCGCTGGCGGTCACCAGGTGGGCGCCGTCGGCCAGGGCGGTGGTGGCGTCGGGCTCGTCGGGGAGGGTCGGGTCCGGGGTGAGCAGGCCGCTGCCGATGTCGTGGACCACGGGGACGCCCAGGGTGGCGAGCTCGGCGGTGGGGACGGTGGAGGTGAAGCCGTCGATGCGGAAGTTGCTGGGGTGGATGGTGAGGATGCAGCCGGTGTCGGGGCCCACCGCATCGGCGTAGTCGGCGAGGTGGGTGCGGTTGGTGGTGCCGACCTCGCGCAGGCGGGCGCCGGTGGAGGCGATGAGGTCCGGCAGGCGGAAGCCGTCGCCGATCTCGACCATCTGGCCACGGCTGACGACCACCTCGCGGCCGGCGGCCAGGGCGGTGGTGGCGAGCACCAGGGCGGCGGCGCCGTTGTTGACCACCAGGGCGTCCTCGGCGGCGGGGACGGCGCGGGTGAGGGCCTGGCGGAGGGCGGCGGCGCGGGGGCCGCGTTCGCCGGTGGTGAGGTCGAGCTCGATGTCGACGGTGCCGGCGGCGTCCTGCAGGGCCTGGCGGGCGGCGGGGGCCAGGGGCGCGCGGCCGAGGTTGGTGTGGATGACGATGCCCGTGGCGTTGAGGACCGGCGTGAGGCTGCTGGGGCGCTGTGGGAGGGCGGCCAGGGTGGCGTGGATGACCTGCTCGGGTGTGATGGCGCCTTCGCGGGCACGCTGTTGGGCGGTGGTGATGGCCTCGCGGACGGTCGCGCGGTCGATGCGGGTCAGGGCCTCGGCGATGCGGGGGTCGGCCAGGACCGCGTCGGTGCGCGGGATGCGGCGGCGCGGGTCGGTGGGCGGCTCGGTGGCCTGCCGGCGGGCCTGCTCGCTGGTCATGGGGCGACCCTACGCGGGGCCGGGCGGGCCAGACCCGCACCGGTGCGGAGTTCAGCTGCGCCCGGGACGACGTTGGCGGAGGCGGACGGGAATCGAACCCGCCAGGACGAGGTACTCGCCCTCACCGGTGTTGAAGACCGGGGGGCCCACCAGGAACCCAGACGCCTCCGTGCAGAAGCCTACGTGAGCACCGCAGACCTGGTGGGCAAAACGCTTCACTGAAGCAGAGTGACCGCTCAGCGGTCGCTGTGCTTCAGTGACCGACCGAGCAACCGCCACCCGCCGCCCCGCCGCCCCACGCCCAACCGCCCCGCCACCCCGGGCGCCGCAGCGCGACGGCGCAGAACTACCGTGGGCCCATGGACCAGCCGCTTCGCCTCACCCAGTTCGCCGCCGGTGGCGGGTGCGCCTGCAAGATCCCCGCCGAGGAGCTCGAGCAGGTGGTGGCCGGCCTCCGCGGCCAGGTCCCCGCCAGCGACGCGGCCGTCCTCGTGGGCCTCGATGACGGTGACGACGCCGCCGTGGTGCAGGTCGCCCCGGGCGTCGCCTCGGTCTCCACCGCCGACTTCTTCACCCCCGTGGTCGACGACCCGCGCCTCTGGGGCCAGATCGCCGCCGCCAACGCCCTCTCCGACGTCTACGCCATGGGCGGCACCCCGGTCATGGCCATCAACCTCGTCGGCTGGCCCCGCGCCGCCCTGCCGATGGAGCTGCTCACCGAGGTGCTCGCCGGCGGCCTGGAGATCGCCAGCCGGGCGGGCTGCCCCGTCATCGGCGGCCACAGCATCGACAGCCCCGAACCCATCTACGGCATGGCCGTCACCGGCACCGCCGACCCCGACCGCCTGCTGCGCAACGACGCCGCCGCCCCGGGCCTGCCCATCAGTCTCACCAAGCCGATAGGCCTGGGCATCCTCAACAACCACCACAAGACCACCGGCACCCTCCACCCGCAGGCCATCGAGGTGATGACGCAGCTCAACGCCGAGTCCTCCCGCGCCGCCGTCGAGGCCGGCGTCCGCGCCGCCACCGACGTGACCGGCTTCGGCCTGCTGGGCCACCTGTTCAAGATGTGCCGCGCCTCCTCGGTCGCAGCCCGCATCGATGCCGGAGCGGTGCCCTCCGTGGAGGGCGCGCGCCAGGCGCTGGCCGCAGGTCACGTACCGGGGGGCTCCCGCCGGAACCTGGACTGGGTCCGCCCGCACCTGTCGGCCGAGGGCGTCTCCGAGGAGGAGCTGCTGCTGCTCGCCGATGCGCAGACCTCCGGCGGGCTGCTCGTCATCGGCGAGGTGCCCGGCGCACCGGTCATCGGCGAGACGGTCCCGGCCGGGTCGCTGGGCGAGGGCGTGATGGTGCAGGTCGCCTGAGCCGGCCACCGACACCACCCATCGGTTCGTCGTTCTTGGGGCGCCCGCGTCCATTCGTCGCTGCTGGGCCACTTCGGGCTTCCAGGGCCCCAACTGCGACGAACAGTTCCCTCTGGCCGAAAAAGGACGAACAGATCACCCTGCCGACCGCCGGCCCCGGTCGCGCACGCGCCTGAGCCGACCGCCGGCCCCGGTCGCGTGAGTGCGTGCGTGCGTGCGACGCCACGTGGGAGCGCAGAGGGGCGGCTACCGCACGGCCCGCACGCGGACGGGCAGCGGGCGGCCCGCGTCAGGTGGTGATCGAGTCGCCGGTCTGCCCGGCGGCGCGCCGGGCCTCGAGACGGCGCCGCTGCGGCTCCACCGTCCAGCGCGGGTCCTTGGCCGACTCGATGCCGGCCTCCACCACCGCAAACCGGGTCAGTGCCGATGCGGCCGCGAGCGCCAGCCCGCCGACCACCGCACCGGTCCGCGTGCGGCCAGCCACGAGCGTGACCAGTCCCCCGGCCACCGTCAGCGCCTTGGACAGCCGCATCTTGCGCCCCTCGGACCCGTGGTGCAGCGGCTCGAGGACGCCCACCTCATCGAGGTGCTTCTCCAGGGCGTCCACGGCGACGAAGTCACCCAGCGCACCAACGACGGCCAGACGGCGAGCCGGACCGGCCTGCGCCAGGCTCTCCCCGCCCAGGACGCCCGCCACCACCTGCTGCACACCACCCGCGGCCATGCCCGCCGAGGAGACGAACACGAACGGCAGGTGCCGGCGGCTCTCGAACCAGACCGGCGTCGCGGTGTCGCTGAGCAGCACCGCCGTGTAGGCAGCCAGCGGCGCCGAGAACAGGCCAAGCCCGGCACTGGCCACCGCATCGAACGGGCGCAGCAGCGGCCCGACCACCGGCAGGCCACCCCACGACGCCAGGGCCGACCCGCTGGAGTCGCCGCCCAGCATCCGGTCGGCCTCGCAGGCCGCAGCCAGCCCGGCGAAGGCCGAGTAGCCGCTGAAGATCCACGTGCCCACGGACATCGGCGAGGTCAGCTTCACCGTCCGCAGCATGTTCAGGAAGCGCTCGGGCCGCCCCAGGTCGGCAATCAGCGCCACCCCGCTCACGCCGGCGGCCACGATGGCGGTCAGCCGCGCGTTGCGTCGCAGCCCGGGCAGCCCCGCCGCGTGCGCACCGGCCGCCAGCAGGCCACTCCCACCGGCCACACCACCGGTGAACAGGTAGATCGAGATCTCGTGCTTCCACGGCACCGGCTTGACCACGCTGTGCCCGTAGTACGAGGTGAACTCCGGATCCGGCACCACCGGCTGCTCACCGCGGCCCCGCCCCCGGCCGGTCAGCCAGTCAGTACCGCGGGAGCCACGGCCCCCACCGCCACGGCCACCACGGCCCTCCGCACCACCGGAGGCGCGCTCGCCCGCGACGTCCCGGCCACCGCGACGACGGCGCCGCGGCCCGGAGTACTCCTGCGGGAAGTAGGCGTCGAACTCACTGGTGCTCATCGGCGGCCTCCCAGGAAGGACAGGGCGGCCACCCCGACCAGCCCCACGGCGGCGGTCACGGCGCCACGGAACATCACTGGCAGCTCCGCCGTGGGCACGACCGGGTCCGGCGGCAGGCCGTACACCTCCGGCTCGTCCAGCAGCAGGAAGACCGATCCGGTGCCGCCCACCCCATCGGACTCGTTGGCGCCGTACAGCCGCGCCTCGGGGAAACCGTTGCCGCGCAGCAGGTCCACACGCTCGTGGGCACGGCGCACCATCTCCTCGTGGTCGCCGAACTGGATCGATGTGGTGGGGCAGGTCTGCGCGCAGGCGGGGGTCTGGTCGTGGCTCAACCGGTCGTAGCAGAGGGTGCACTTCTGAGCGATGCCGATGCGGGGCACCTCACCGCCGTCCACGTGCCCACGGTCCCCGGTGGCGTCCGTGCGGCGCTCGATCACACCGAACGGGCACGCCCCCACGCAGTAGCCGCAGCCGTTGCAGATGTCGGCCTGCACCACCACGGTGCCGAACTCGCTGCGGAACAGCGCGCCGGTGGGGCACACGTCCAGGCAGCCGGCGTGCGTGCAGTGCTTGCAGACGTCCGAGGACATCAGCCACCGGAAGTCCGGCACCGTACCCATGGCCCGGGCCTTCTCCGCCTCGGTCTGCGCCGCGAGCAGGTCGGTGACCGGCGTCATCGACTCGGCCTGGTCCCCCGCGCCGGCACCACCGGAGGCGCACCCGCACCCACCGCCGGTGCCGCACCCGCCAGCGGCGGCGGGCGCCGATGCGGTGTCCGTGGTCGATGAGGTGGGCGTCGCGGCCCCGGAGCCCACGCCGGGCAGGCCCAGGTCCACCAACCGGCGGCCGGACTCACGGGCCGCCGCCACCTCATCGGCCCCCTGCTCGATGAAGGCGACGTGCCGCCACGTGCTCGCACCGAGCGAGTTGGTGTTGTCGTAGGAGTTGCCGGTGAACTCCATGGAGTCCAGCGGCAGCGCGTTCCACTCCTTGCACGCCACCTCGCACGCCTTGCACCCGATGCAGATGGACGTGTCAGTGAAGAACCCCTTGCGGGGCTGCGGCTCCCACCCGGCGTCGGTCGCAGGGTCCGTGGGTCCGGAGAACTGGTCGCGCAGGCTGGTCATCGGTCTCCTCCACCGGACGGCAGGTCCTCGTCGTAGGCCGTCGCGGCTTCGTCACCGACCGTCGGGTCCTCGTCGAAGGCCTCGGTGCGCACGTCGTCCGACTCCTGCGTGATGATCTTCGCCGAGGTGATGCCCTGGCCCATCTCGGCACCGGCGCGCAGGCGGTACTCGGCCACCAGCTGCGCCAGCTCCGGGCCCCGGGGACGCCGTCCGGGCACGATCTCGCAGGAGCCCACCTTGCTCTCCTGGATCTGCACGTTGGGGTCCAGCGCGATGCCCAGCAGGTCGTTCGCCGCATCGCCCTCGACCACGGCCTCGTCGCCGACACCCCAGTGGTACGGCAGGCCGATCTGGTGGATCACCTTGCCACCGGAGCGCAGCGCGGACACCCGCTCGGTCACCAGCACCCGGGCCTCGATGGCGGCGCGCGGGCTGATGATGGTGGCCCACCCACCGTTCTCCAGGCCCCGCTCGGCCGCCAGCTCCGGCGAGATCTCGCAGAACATCGAGGGCTGCAGCTCCGAGAGGTACGGCAGCCACCGACTCATGCCACCGGCCGTGTGGTGCTCGGTGAGCCGGTAGGTGGTGAACACGCAGGGGTACACCTCGGAGCCGGCCGCGTCACCACTGGGCGCGAAGAGGTTGTCCTCCCGGGGGAAGACCACGCGCGTGGGGTTGCGCTGCTGGCCGTACACCGGGTTGACGACCGGCGACTCCTGGGCCTCGTAGTGCGCGGGCAGCGGGCCGTCCACCATGCCCTTGGGCGCGTACAGCCAGCCCTTGCCGTCGGCCTGCATGACGAAGGGGTCGTTGCCGGCGATGGCGGCCGCGCCCACGTCATCGGCACTGGGACGGAACGCGGGGTCGCGGTCCACCGGGAAGTCCGGCACGTCCGGCCCCGTCCAGCGACCGGCCGCCTCGTCCCACCAGATGAGCTTCTTGCGCTCGCTCCACGGGCGCCCCTCCGGGTCGGCCGAGGCGCGGTTGTACAGGATGCGGCGGTTGAGCGGCCACGCCCAGCCCCAGTCGGCGGCGATCTCGTCCTGCTCGTCGCCCGGCACCCGGGAGGCGGAGTGGTTGATGCCACCGGCCATCACACCGGAGTAGATCCAGCAGCCACCCTCGGTGGACCCGTCGGCCCGCATCTCCAGGTAGGAGTCCAGCACCTGCCCGGCCTTCTCACCGGTCAGGTGACGGCCGTTGATCTCGGCCAGCACCGCCTCCCCATCGATCTCCCCGTGCTCGTTGCGCGGGTAGTCCCAGGTGAGATCCAGCAGCGGCCGGTCCCGCTCGTCGGTGGAGTCGGCCAGACGCTCGCGCAGGAGCACACCGAGCTCGTGGAAGAAGTCCAGCTCGCTCTGGCACGCACCCGGCGGCATGACGGCCTGGTGACGCCACTGCAGCAGGCGCTGGGTCTGCGTGAACGTGCCGGCCTTCTCCACGTGGGTGGCCGCGGGCAGGAAGAACACCTCGGTGTCGATGTCCTCGGTCTGCCACTCCCCGGAGGCGATCTCCGGGCCGTCCTTCCAGAAGGTGGCGGTCTCGATGAGCTGGAAGTCGCGGACCACCAGCCACTTGAGTTTCGCCAGGCCCTCCCGCTGCATGCGCCCGTTGGCCGACCCGATGGCGGGGTTCTGGCCCACCACGAAGTAGCCGTCCACGTCACCGGCGATCTGCGACAGCACCGTCTGGTAGGTGCCGTGGGAGCCGTTGATCTTGGGCAGGTACTCGTAGGCGAAGTCGTTCTGGGGCGTCGCCGCATCGCCCCACCAGGCCTTGAGCAGGCTCACCGTGTAGGCGTCGGCGTTCGTCCAGTACCCCTTCTGCCGGGGGCTGGCGATGCTGCCGAGGTAGTCGTCCAGGGACTCGTGGCGCCCCGCCGAGGGCATGGGCAGGTAGCCGGGCAGCAGGTTGAACAGCGTGGGGATGTCGGTGCAGCCCTGGATGCTGGCGTGCCCGCGCAGCGCCATGATGCCGCCGCCGGGGCGTCCCATGTTGCCCATCAGCAGCTGCAGGATGCTGCCGGTACGGATGAACTGGGCGCCCAGGCTGTGCTGGGTCCAGCCCACCGCGTAGGCGAAGCAGGTGGTGCGCTCACGGCCGGAGTTGGTCACCAGGGCCTCGGCCACCTCGGCGAACTGCTCCTGGCTGATGCCGCAGACCTCCTCCACCAGCTCCGGGGTGTACCGGGCGTAGTGGCGCTTGAGCACCTGGAAGACCGTGCGCGGGTGCTGGAGGGTCTCGTCGGTGCGCACCTTTGCGTGCTCCATGGGGGCACCGCCAGAGCCGAGGGTGTCACCCTCGGCCGTCTCGGTGCCGTGCTCGCCGGAGTCGCCCTGCTCACCCGCCGGAGCGTCCACCTCGTCGTCGCCACCGCGGGCGTCGTAGGCCCAGCTGGTCATGTCGTAGGAGCCGGTCTCGGCATCGAACCCGGAGAAGAGACCGTCGAGGTCCTCGGTGTCCTGGAAGTCCTCGTCCACCAGCGTGGCGGCGTTCGTGTAGTTCACGACGTACTCGTGGAAGTACAGGTCGTTGCTCAGCACGTGGTTGATCAACGCGCCCAGGAAGACCACGTCGGTCCCCACGCGGAGGGGCACGTGCGTGTCCGCGATGGCGGAGGTCCGCGTGAACCGGGGGTCCACGTGGATCACCCGTGCTCCGCGCTTCTTGGCCTCACCCACCCACTGGAAGCCCACCGGGTGGCACTCGGCCATGTTGGAGCCCTGGATGATGATGCAGTCTGCGTTGGCCATGTCCTGGAGGGACTGGGTTGCGCCGCCGCGCCCGAACGAGGACCCCAGACCGGGGACCGTTGCGGAGTGTCAAATACGTGCTTGGTTCTCGATCTGCACCGCACCGGCCGCGGTGAAGAGCTTCTTGATGAGGTAGTTCTCCTCGTTGTCCAGCGTCGCGCCGCCCAGGGCAGCCACACCCATGGTGCGGCGCAGCCGGTTGCCCTTGTCGTCGAACTCCTGCCAGTGCTTCGCACGGGCGTCGAGGAAGCGATCGGCGATCATCTCCAGAGCGGTGTCACGGTCGAGCGACTCCCACTCGGTGCCGCCGGGGCGGCGGTACATCACCTCGGTGACGCGCGAGGGGCTGTTGACGAGCTGCTCGCTGGCCGCTCCCTTGGGGCAGAGCCTGCCGCGGCTGATGGGGCTGTCCGGGTCGCCCTCGATCTGCACGACCTTCTCGTCCTTGACGAACACCTTCTGGCCACAGCCGACGGCACAGTAGGGGCACACGCTCTGCACCACGCGGTCGGCGGTGGAGGTGCGGGCCGTGACCTCACGGGTCGCCCGGCTGGTGACGGCCTTGCCGCGGCCCAGCAGGTCTCCCTCGCGCAGCTGCCGCACGACGGGCCAGTTCAGCGGTGTGATGCCCATGCTGGCTCCTTCTGGGGGTCCGTGCGCCGTCGGGAGGTGACGCAGGCCTCAGGATGCCACCCCTGCGGCCCACTCGCCAGAGGGACACGCGAGCTCGGCCACCGCGTCGGCCGCCTCGCGCCAGTCGTCCGACAGCCGGGTGACCCCCTCGGGCAGAGCCCCCGATGCGGCAGCACCGGCCACGCACACCGGTCCGGACCGTGCCAGGGCCCGCAGCGGCCTCGCCCGCTGGGTGAAACCGGCCGGCAGGGCCCCGCTCAGCACCAGCACCCGGGCGTCGAGGATGCGGCGAGCGTCCGCGATGGCCCGCCACGGGGTGCTGGACCCCAGCGGGAAGGGCGCGCAACCGCGGCCCGCGAGCATGAGGGCGAACAGGTGCAGGGGCAGCTCGTGCAGCTCCCGCGGCGGGCAGGCCAGCACCACGCGCGGGGCGTCCGCCGGGAGCTCCTCCCGGCGGAACTCCTCCACCACCGACCGGACGATCTGCGAGGCGTGGTGCTCGTGCAGCACCGACAGCTCACCCACCTGCCACAGGTCCCCCACCTCACGGAGCGCCGGCACCAGCACGTCGGCCACCACCGCATCGGTGCCGAGATCGTGGTGGCTGTCCAGGACGGCCCGCCGCAGCGCCTCGGAGTCGAGCTCCCGGATGGCCCGGGACATCGTCACGCGGGTTTCCGACCACGCGCCCGGGGCCAGGTGCGAGGGCGTGGGGTGCGGCATGCTCACAGGATAGGTGGCCCCCGCGCCGTCAGCGCAGCGGGCCGGTGACACCCTCGGCCGCCGCGAGCGCCCGTCCGGAGGCGATGAGCTCCACCGTCGCCTCGATCTCCGGGGAGAGGTAGCGGTCCTCCCCCGGGCCCTGCACCGTCTCGCGCAGGGCGGCGATCACCGCACCGGTGGCCGGGGAGGGGGTGAGCGCCACGCCAGCGCCGCCCTGGTCGCCCTCCCCTGCACAGCGCAGGTCGATGCCGCGGGCCGCGGTGAGCAGCTCGATGGCGAGCACCCGGCGCAGCCCGTCGACCGCGCGACGCAGCTTGCGGGCGGCCGACCACCCCATCGAGACGTGGTCCTCCTGCATGGCCGAGGAGGGGATGGAGTCCACGCTGGCGGGCACCGCCAGGCGCTTCATCTCACTGACGATGGCGGCCTGCGTGTACTGGGCGATCATGTGCCCCGAGTCCGTGCCGGGGTCGTCGGCCAGGAAGGCCTTCAGGCCGTTGTTGCGGGCCGGGTCGCAGAAGCGGTCGGTGCGACGCTCGGCCATGCTCGCGGCATCGGCCGCCGGGATGGCCAGGAAGTCCAGCACGTAGGCCAACGGTGCCCCGTGGAAGTTGCCGTTGGACTCCACCCGGCCGTCGTCCAGCACGACCGGGTTGTCCACGGCACTGGCGAGCTCCGCCGCGGCCACGCGCTCGGCGTGGGCGAGGGTGTCGCGCAGGCCACCGAGGACCTGCGGGGTGCAGCGCAGCGAGTAGGCGTCCTGCACCAGCGAGCAGTCCTCCTTGTGGGAGGCGACGATGCCGGAGTCCGCCAGCAGTGCACGCAGGTTGGCCGCGGAGTCGGCCTGCCCGGCCTGCGGGCGGAGCGCGTGCAGCTCGGGGGCGAACACCGCATCGGTCCCCAGCAGGCCCTCGATGCTCATGGCGGCAGTCAGGTCAGCGACCCGGGAGAGGTGACGCAGGTCGTCCAGGCCCATGAGCAGCATGCCCAGCATGCCGTCGGTGCCATTGATGAGGGCCAGGCCCTCCTTCTCCCGCAGGACCACCGGCTCGATGCCGGCCGCCGCCAGCGCCTCGCCGGCACCCACCAGCGGGGTGGAGGCCACCCCGGCGGCGTCCACCTCATCGGCGCTGCCGACGTGGACGTCGCCCTCCCCCATCGCGGCCAGGGCACAGTGCGCCAGGGGGGCGAGGTCGCCCGAGCAGCCCAGCGAGCCGTACTCGCGGACCGCGGGGGTGATGCCGGCGTTCAGCAGGGCGGCGTAGGTGCGGGCCGTCTCCTCGGCCACGCCGGTGTGGCCCGTGGCGAGGGTGTGCAGGCGCAGCAGCATGGTGGCTCGGACGACCTCGCGCTCCACCTCCGGCCCGCTCGATGCGGCGTGGCTGCGCACCAGCCCCACCTGCAGGCGGGAGCGCTTCTCGGGCGGGATGGAGGTGTTCGCCAACGCACCGAAGCCGGTGGAGATGCCGTAGTGCGGGGTGGTGTCGTCGGCCAGCGCGTCCACCCGCTCGCGGGCGGTGCGGATGGCGGCGAGCGCCTCCTCGCCCAGCTCCACGGTGGCGTCGTGACGGGCCACGGCGATGACCTCGGCGGGGGTCAGCGGGGCGGGCGTGACGACCACGGTCTCGGGAACGGTGGGGGCGGGGCTGGCGATCGGCGTCATGGCGCCCATTCCACAACGCAGGACGCCACCGGGGCCAGCCAGGGGCCACCGATGGCGTCCCAGATGTGGGACACCCTGCCGGGTGCCCGCGGTGCGGGACTCAGGCGTCCACGGACGCCCCGCGGGACGCGGCGGGCGCGCTGCCCTCATCGGCCCCTGCGCGGCGGAGGGCCTCGTCGAACTGGTCGACCGCCGCCCGCTCGGGCCCCGGGGTCACCAGCGAGACGACCACGGCGGCCGCCAGGCTGAGGAAGAAGCCGGGGACGATCTCGTAGAGGTCGAACACCCCGCCCTCCAGCTGGCCCCAGCCGAAGGAGACCACGGCTCCGGTGACCATGCCCGCCAGCGCGCCCCAGGTGGTGAGGCGCCGCCAGTACAGCGACAGGATCACGATCGGGCCGAAGGACGCCCCGAAACCGGCCCAGGCGAAGGCCACCAGGTCCAGGATCGTGTCACTGGGGTCGATCGAGAGAACCCCGGCCACCAGGGCGATCACCAGCACGGCAGCACGGCCCAGGTGGGCGCCGGCGTTGCCGCGCAGCTCCTTGCCGGTGGCACCCAGGTAGATGTCCTCCACCAGCGCCGAGCTCGAGACGATCAGCTGGCTGGAGATGGTGGACATGATGGCCGCGAGGATGGCGGCCAGCATCAGCCCGGCGATGAACGGGTGGAACAGCAGCACCCCGAGGTCGATGAAGACCGTCTCCGGGTCCGTCAGCCGGTCGCTCTCGCGCTGGAAGACACCGATGCCCACCAGCGCGGTGGCCGCGGCCCCCAGGCAGGCCAGCGCCATCCACCCGATGCCGATGCGCCGGGCGGAGCGCGCCTGTCGCGGGGACTGGAGCGCCATGAAGCGCGTGATGATGTGGGGCTGACCGGGGTAGCCCAGACCCCAGGCGATGGCCGACACGAAGGCCATCGCGGTCAGTCCTCCTCCGAACAGGCTCAGCGCCCCGGCATCGACCGCGCGGATCGCGTCCACGGTCTCCCCGAGCCCCCCGAGGTGCACCACGCCCATGATGGGCACCAGCACCAGGGCCGTCACCATCATCAACCCCTGCACCACGTCGGTGTACGACGCGGCCAGGAAGCCACCGATGAGCGTGTACAGCACCACCACGCCGGCGACGATCAGCATGCCGGTGGTGTAGCTGGTGTCGAAGCTCGCCTGGAAGAAGCGGCCGCCGGCGACCATGCCGGAGGACACGTAGAAGGTGAAGAAGACCAGGATGATGATGCCGGCGGTGATGCGCAGCATCCCCGCATGGTCGTGGGTGCGCTTGCTGAAGAAGCTGGGCACGGTGATGGCGTCGTCGGCCACCTCGGTGTGGGTGCGCAGGCGCGGGGCCACGAACTTCCAGTTCAACCAGGCACCCGCCGTGAGCCCGATGGCGATCCACAGCTCCACCAGCCCGGACAGGTACAGGGCGCCGGGCAACCCCATCAGCAGCCAGCCGGACATGTCGGACGCGCCGGCGGACAGGGCAGAGGCCAACGGGCCCAGCCCGCGGCCACCCAGCATGTAGTCCCCCTTGTCACCCGTGCGGGTGAAGGACCACACGCCGATGCCGACCATGGCGGCGAAGTACAGGACGATGGCAATCAGCTGCCAGGTGGGGTCGCTCACGAATCCCTCTCCGTGTGTGTGCTCGTGTGCAGGCCTCCCATTGTGGGGCGTGGCAGGCTCGGCCCCGTGCCCCACCCCACCCTGCTCGTGCTCCGCGCCCTGGCCCGCCATCGTGGCCCGGTGGCCGCCGGGCACCTGGCGCGCGAGACCGGCATCCCCCGTGCCTCGCTCTACCGCGCGCTGGCGGACCTCCGGGAGACCGGCTTCGTCACCCACCTGCCCGAGGAGCAGCAGTGGATGCTGGGGGTGGGTGCCTTCGAGCTCGGCTTCGCCTACTCGCGCCAGGAGTCGCTGCAGCGGGTGGGGCGGCCGGTGGTCCGACGCCTGGTGGACGAGGTGCAGCAGAACGCCCACCTGGCGGTGCTGCACGGCACGGACGTGCTCTACCTGGTGGAGGAGCGAGCACCTCGCCGCCCCTCCCTGGTGACCGACGTGGGCGTGCGCATCCCCGCCCCCTGGACCGCCAGCGGCCTGGCCGTGCTGGCCGCCCTCCCCCGCGAGCAGGTGCGGGCCCTCTTCCCCGATGCGGGGAGCTTCGTCCCCTCGCGCGGTGACCTCGCGCACCGGGCACCGGACGGTCCCGCCGCGCTGCGGCGCGCACTGGTGCAGGTGCGGGCAGACGGCATGGCCCGGGAGCAGGACACGGTGACCGCCGGGCTGTCCTCGGTGGCCGTGGCGGTGGCGGACGCCTCGGGCCACCCGGTGGCCGCGGTGGCGGTGACCTTCGAGCACGAGCGCACACCGGCCACGGAGGTGGCCGCCGTGGAGGCTGCCGTGCGGGCGGCCGCGGACGACGTGGCCCAGCGGCTGCGCTGAGGGGAGTCACCCCATCGGGCCCGCGGGCGGGGGTCACCCCATCGGACAGACGACAGGACCCACCGGGGAGCCGGTGGGTCCTGTCGCGAAGGGGACTGCTCAGAGGCCGCGCGTCACCGCCAGTTGTTGACGGTGGTCAGCGTGACGCCGTAGTAGTTCGCGGCGTCCACGGCCGGCTGGTAGAAGCTGTACGACCCGGCGGAGTGACCGCGGTTCCAGCCGCAGTCGACGCCGATCGGGCCACCGGAGGTCATGCCCTGGGCCAGGTTGCCGACACCGATGTACGCACCACCGGAGTCACCGCCCTCGGTGCAGACCGAGGCCTCGGCCAGGCCGGAGACGATCGTGCCGCCGTAGTTCACGGTCTGGTTGTAGCCCTCGATCTGGCCACAGGTCCAGCCGGTGGTGTTGCCGGCCTTGCAGATCTCGGTGCCGATGGCGTTCTTGCTCAGGCCACGGACCTCGTAGTTGCCCGAGTGACCACGGCTGTCCACGTACGGCACACCACGGTCCTCGGAGTCGATGTCCATCAGACCCATGTCCACCGAGCGGTAGCCCGTGTTGAAGCGGGTGTGCGTGCCCTTGCCGATGTGGGTGCCGTTGGCGTCGTAGATGTCCGGGTAGCCCTCCACGCAGTGGCCGGCGGTCAGCATGACGTTGTTGCCGTTCTTCATGCCCGGGAAGCCCAGCGAGCAGTTGGTGCCGGGCACCAGGTCCATGATGCGACCCGGAACGACATCGGCCTGCGTGCTCAGACCCTGCGCGGCACCCTGGACGACCTCCACGTCGGCGATGCGCTCCAGCTTCTTCAGGGTGGAGGCCTTGACGTCGTCCCCGACGCGCACCTTCACCGCGCCGGAGGCGAGGTCGGTGCCCACGGACTGGATGCCGGCGTCGCGGTCCATCAGGCGCTCGGCCTTGGCAGCCACGCGGTCGAGCTCGGCCTGGCCCTTGCCGTGGCTGACCTTCAGGCCCTTGGCGGCGGCCGCCTTCGCAGTGGCGGCGTCACCGGCGACGACGGTGAGCTCGGCGCCATCGAACCAGGCACCCTGCACGTCGGCGGTCTCCGCGAGCTGGTCCAGGGCCTGCTGCTTCTCGGCCTTGGTGTCCAGGTACTTCTCGGCCTCGTCCCACGACAGACCCTGGGACTGGGTCACGTAGCCGGTCACGGCGTCGTCGTACGAGGCCACGCCCTGGTCGGCGGACACCGGTGCGGCGGTGGCCATCGACCCGGTGCCGAGCGTCATGGCGGCGGCTCCGGCGAGGGCGAGGATGAGCGAGGGGTTCTTCACGGTCGACTCCTTTGTCGTGTGTGTTGTCCGGGAGGGACAGGCGCCCCGGTCGGGACACGACAAATCTGGAGGGGACCGGCTCCCAGCGGAAGCCCTCTGGGAGAAGTCTGGGAGTCGCCCGGACGAACCTTGACCAAACGCCGGGTTCCTCTTGACCCAACACCCGGTGTGGGCGGCCCGACGTCAGGTCGGACCGCCCACACCGGGGTCACACACACCGGGTGGTCACTGCGAAGGAGGGGCGCAGCGCCACCGCTGGGGCATCACTTCGTGGTGATGGTGACGCCGTAGTGCTCGGCAGCGTCCACCACGGGCTGGTAGAAGCTGTACGAACCGGCAGCCTCACCCTGGTTCCAGCCGCAGTCGACGCCGATCGGGCCACCGGAGGTCATGCCCTGGGCGATGGTGCCGGAGATGTACGCACCACCGGAGTCGCCACCCTCGGTGCAGACGGAGGCCTCGGCCAGGCCGGAGGTCACGGTGCCGCCGTAGTCCACGGTCTGGTCGTAGCCCTGGATCTCACCACAGGTCCAGCCGGTGGTGTTGCCGGCCTTGCAGATCTCGGTGCCCACCGGGGCCTTGCTGGCGCCGGTGACGTCGATGTTGCCCGAGTGGCCGCGGGTGTCCACGAACGGCTGGCCCGTGTTGCCCTCGGCGATGTCCATCAGACCCATGTCCACGGACGGCTGGCCGGTGGCGAACTCGCTCTCCACACCCTTGCCGAGGTGGTTGCCGTTCGCGTCGAGGACGTCGGGCATGCCCTCCACGCAGTGGCCGGCGGTCAGCAGCACGCTGTTGCCGCCCTGCGTGCCCGGGAAGCCGAGCGAGCAGTTGGTGCCGGGCTCGAGGTCCATGATCTGGCCGGGGATGACGTCGGCGTGGGTGGTCAGGCCCTGCTCGGCACCCTTCACCACCTGCACGTCGTCCATGGCGGCCAGCTTGTCGAGGGTGGCCTGCTTGGCGTCGGCGCCCACGCGCACCTTGACGGTGCCGGACTTCAGGTCCGGGCCCACGCTCTGGATGGCGCCGTCGGCCTCCATCAGGGTGGCAGCGTCCTCGGCCACCTTGGTCAGCTCGGCTTGGCCGGCGCCCTTCTTCACGGTGATGCCCTGGGCCTCGGCCGCCTTCGCGGTCGCGGCGTCGTCGGTGATGATGGTCAGCTCGGCGCCGTCGAAGTAGGCACCGTCGATGGCCTTGCCCTGGGCGTCCAGCTCGTCGAGGGCCGCGGTCTTCTCCGCCTTCACGTCGAGGTACTGCTTCGCCTCGTCCCAGCTCATGTCCTGGGACTGGGTGACGTAGCCGATCAGGGCCTCGTTCTGCGTGGCGGGGGCCTCGCCGGCGGAACCAGCGGGGGCGGCGCCGGCGGCCAGGCCGGTCCCCATGGACAGGGCGGCCGCCCCAGCCAGGGCGGTCATCATCGAAGTGCGCTTCACGGTCGACTCCTCACAGTCGCAATCGTTGGCGTCCCGTTCGGGATGCGGTGTCCCGGAGCGGGACCCCCAGACCATGCACACACCGGGGCGGCCCGGGGAACCGGATGGCGGGGTTCTTGCCGCACTCCAGACAGAGGACCGAGGTTCCCTTTGCCAAGTCTTGAGATGCCCTGCCGCAGTGTGAAACAGGTCACCCGCCGAGCGTCAGGTCACTGGCCCAGCAGGTGGGAGCCCAGGTACCCGGACCCGTCTCCGGCCGGCACCCCGGGCAGCACGTGGAAGACCGCGGAGCCCACGTGGGTGAGCCACTCGTTCATGGCATCGGCCTCGCTGAGCCGGCGCAGGATGGGCAGGAACTGCTCGTCGACGTCCTGGCAGAAGGCCACGAACACCTGCCCCGCGTCCCCCGCCGCGTCGTCGTAGTTGTACGGCCGGCGCAGGAAGCGGTGCCGGGCGTGCCCGTCCTGTGCACGACGCACGTGTGCATCGGGGGCGATGACGGGGCGCCCCGCATCGTCGCTGGCCCCCAGGTCCACGGGGTCGGACTCCTGCTGCCCGGTGAGGGGTG
Source organism: Kytococcus sedentarius (assembly GCF_041937525.1). GTDB lineage: Bacteria > Actinomycetota > Actinomycetes > Actinomycetales > Dermatophilaceae > Kytococcus > Kytococcus sedentarius_A. Next base: position 2,339,540 of record NZ_CP169391.1, on the reverse strand, counting down.
CCCCGGACCGCAGCTCCCGCCCGATGGCACCCTCACGCTGTTGGCGGGAGGCCTGCTCCCATGCCCCCATCGCGAAGCGGACGCGCCGCACCACCATCGCGGCCGACCCGTCCTCACGGTGCACCAGCTGCTGGGCGTCCACCGGGGGTGGGTTGCCGGTGCCGTCCACCTGGCCGAAGAGGTTCCGCATCGGCGCGCCCGGACGAGAGGTGCCCACGGCGTGGCGGTACCCGTCCTGGCGCCAGCGCACGGCGGCCAGGTCACGCACGTCCTCGGTGAGCTGCCGTGCTGCGTGCCGCACGGTCAGGGGGTCGTCCGCGCACACCTGCAGGAGCAGCTCTCCGTCGCACCAGGCGGGGTCGAGCTCGTCAAAGGACATCGGTGGGAGCGGTCGCAGCCAGGCGGGGCGCTCCGCATCGAGACGGGCGGCCAGATAGGCACCCAGGCCCCACCCGACCGTCACCGTGAGCGAGGCCGGCAGGGCGGCCAGCTCCGGTTCGGTGTCGGTCAGCGTGCCCCGGCCGGAGGCCAGGCGGTCGATGGAGTCGGTCCAGATCCGCATGACGCGGCGGAGGGTTCCCCGGTCACCGTTGACGAGGTCGTAGGCGATCCACAGTCCGTGCGCCGGAGGCGTGGTCAGCACGCCTGCCTGCGTGTGACCTCGCGGGTCGATGACGGTGCGGCCCACCTCGGTGGCACCCGCCTCCGGCGAGGGCGCGTCGGGGTCGGCGGGCAGGACCGAGCGGCGGCCGGGCTCGACCAGCTCGTCCAGGTGGGTGGGTCCGGTCGCCCCCGCAGCCCCGGTGGTCGATGCGGTGCCGGCACCCGCCGCTGCTGGGCCTGGGCTGACCGTGGCCCGTGCCCCGAGGAAGCCCAGGACGCCCCCGCCGGTTGCCATGGCTGCACCCCCCAGCATCTGTCGGCGGCTGGGGGCGGGACCCGTCGGGCGGGGGCTGGCCATCAGTGCGAGTGGTCGTGGCCGTCGCCGGCGTAGTCCTCGTCGCCGCCGTCGAAGGTGCGGGCGGGCACGGTGAACTCGTGGGTGCCGCCCTCGGCGTCCTCGAGCGTGAGCGTCACCTCGTCGCCGGCGACGATCGGCTCACTCACGCCCATCAGCATGATGTGGAGGCCGCCCGGCTCCAGGGTGAGGATCTCCCCGGCGGGGACGGTCATCCCCTTCTCGACCTCCTGCATCTGACCGTCGGCGACCTCGTGGAGCTCCACGGACTTCGCCACCTCGGTGGAACCACTGACCAGCCGGAGGTCAACCGGCAGCGGGTTCTGGAGGCGCCCGAAGACGGCGGTCATGCCCTCATCGGTGGCCTTCACCCAGCCGTCGGACAGGGTGAGCGCTCCCACGGGGTTGCTGCGGCTCTCGGAGGGCGCCCCGCTCGAGGGGGAGACGCTGGAGGGGGACGCGCTGGAGGGGGACTCCGACGAGCTGGGGACCACCGACTCACCGGAACTGGTCGGCGCGCTGGACTGGTCCGAGGCCCCCTCTCCGGAACAGGCGGTCAGTGCCGTGAGCGTCAGCGCGCAGGCCACCCAGGTCGTCAGTGTGCGGGTCATGGTGCCCTCTCCGTCATGACGCGACCCCCTGTCGCGTGCGGCGCTGAGACTAGCAAAATCTACTATCCCATGTAGTTGTTCCGTCACCAGAGCTCAGCCCAGGCTCCTGCATCTGGGTGTTCTGCCTGTCGTCGGGCTGTGCCGGGCTGGGTGCGTACTTGGTGTGCTTCCAGGGTTCGCCGGGGCGTCGCCAGGTGAAGCGGATGGTGGCGCGCCCATCTGCGTCGTGGGTGATGGTGTGTTTCAGGCGGGGGTCGTCCATCTGTCGGTGGTGTCTGCCGCACAGGGGTATGCCGTTGGAGAGGTCTGTTCTGCCGCCGCCGGGGTGTAGGAGGGTGCCGTCGGGTGCGTAGACCGGTCGCCAGGGGTCGGCGTGGTGGATCTCGCACCAGGCGAAGGGCCGGTCACAGTCCTCCTCCGCACACTCGGTGTACTTGGTGGCCAGGGCTGCTTTTTGGGATTCGGTGAAGGATCGTCGTTTGCGTCCGAGGTCCAGTGGGACGCTGGCGCCGTTCATGACGATCGGGATCAGGGCTGCGTTGCTGGCCAGCCGGCGGACCTGTGCGGCGGAGACGTCGTCTCCGGTGTCGGTGACTCCGACCCGGTCGGTCTCACCACGGAGGGTGTCGAGGTCGGTGGTGACCAGCAGGATGGTGTTGATCTTGGGGTGCAGGTGGTCGGTGGGCAGGTGGTCGATGAGCTCGGCCAGTGCCTGCCCGCGCTGCTGGTCACGCAGCTCCCGGTCGAACCGGACATCACCGGTCCACGCAGAACCGGTTGCCGTCTGCGGGCCGGTGGGGCCGAACGCCTCACCGCCACCCACGCCGCCCGTAGCGTGGCTACTGCCGACCTGGCCCTTGGTGTGGCGGCGGGGGCTGGTCATGGAGTCCAGGGCCTTCTTGAGCATCTGGGCCTGCAGGGCCGGCAGGGTGAACTGTCCGAACCAGGTGCCGTCGTGGTTGTCCTTCATCCAGAAACTCGCGGCGTCCCACGCGGCGGTTTCCTCGGCGTGGACCAGTTCGTTGTGATGCGCATCGACCTCCTCGACCGGGAGGTTGAGGGCTTCCAGGGCGCGCTTGGCTGCCTTGCCCAGGCGCGTGGGATTCATCTGCTTCGCCTTGGCGACCAGATCGAGCTCGACGGTGTGCCGTTGTTCGGTGGTGAGGTGGTCGGGGAGGTCGTCCAGGGCGCGGGTGATGATCAACGCGTGATCCCGCGTGATCAACCCCGCATCCCACGCAGCCGCCGTCGGCGTCTGCACCGGCGCGGGGGTGGCAGGCTCCTGCCCGCCCGAGGACTCGCCGCCGGCACCACTGCCCGGGCTCGGTGGGGGTGTGGGTGTGTGGTTGCCCAGGGCCTTGGCCAGGTCAGCATCCCTGCCGGCCTGGGCACGTCGTGTCCGGGTGCGGCCGGCGGTGAACTGGGCATCGTTTTCGTGGTGCGCGTTCCCCACCTCCCGCGTCACCCGCACGACGTCCAGAGCGCGGACGCGCAACCGGTCGTGCTTGTTGCTCAGCGTCTGGACCTGTTGCAGGAGTCGTTCGAGGTAGGTCGTGTCGAGCTCCTCGGGGTGCTCACCCAGGCGCGCCATCGCGGCCATCAGCTCAGTGGTTGCCGCATCGGCCTGGGCCAGGGCCGCGTCCATCGCCTCCCGCGGTCCCAGCTCCGGGACGTCGTCAAGGGTCGTCCAGCCGGCAGGCCCTACATGCCGGGCGACCGCGCCACCCGCGGCAACGCCGCCCTTGGCCACAGACACTCCCGGCACAACGGGCGCCGCGCGGAACCCGTCGAACAGGTCTTCCATCGCGCGCCCCCTTCCCCGGGTCGAGTACGTCAGATCTGAGTCAGGTCCCTGCCTGACCGACTACCCCCACCCTAGTACAAACGATCGCACACCGCAATCCCAAACTAGAACATGTGGACGAGCGCCCGCGGCTCGGGAGCTCACCCCATCGACCTGTGGACAACCCACCCCCGCGGAGCGAAGGTGCAGAACAGGGCCGCCCGCAGCCCCCCGCTTCCCCCGCTACCAGGGCACCGAGCGTGAGCGCTGGTGGCGCCTCGTCACGCTGCCCGAGATCGACGCCCTGGCACTCAGCGGCGGCGAGGACGTGGCGGACGCTGCGGAGGCCGTGGTGGCCGAGCGCGGTCGGCGACTGGTGCGTTTCGCGGAGCGCCTGAGCACGGGCACGGTGCCGCCGGATCGCGCCACAGCAGCCCGCGTCAGTGAGCTCCGGTTCACCCTCTCGGCACCGCAGCAGGCCGAACTCGTCGCTGAGCTCGATGCCGTGCTCGCCCGCTGGGAACAGCTGGCCCCTCAGTCCGCAGAGGCGTCTGCCCAGGACACCGAGACCGTCGAGGTGCAGCTTGCCGTGTTCTCCCTGGCAGCCGATGACTGAGCGCACGCCCGGGGGGATCGGCGGCTTCCTCATCGTGACCTTCGGGTGGGCCTGGGCATGGTGGGCGGCCTCCATCCTGCTGCTGAGGGAGGACCCCGCCTCGCCGCTGGCGGTGGTGACCACCTTTCTGGGCACCTGCGCTCCCGCCGTCGCGGCGTGGACGACCTGGTACCGAGCAGCCGGTGCCCGGGATGCCTGGCGCAGACTCGGGCGCTGCGTGGCCCCCTCCGGGCCGTGGGCAGCCTGGGTCGCGCCATCGCTGGCGATCCTCGCGGCCGCGGGGGTCGCGTCGTGGACGCAGCGGATGTGGGGCGACCCGGTGCCGGCCTCGCCGTCGCCCTGGCTGGTGGTGCCGCAGCTGCTGGTGATGCTGGTGGCCGGCGGCGGGCAGGAGGAGATCGGGTGGCGCGGGTGGCTCCAGCCCGCCGTCCGTGCACGCACCGGGCGCTGGATCGCACCGCTCCTGGTGGGCGCCGTCTGGTTCTGCTGGCACCTGCCGCTGTGGTGGACCCCCGGCTCGATCCAGACCCATGTCCCCCTGGCCGCCTTCGCCATGGTGCTGATCGGCCTCTCACTGCTCATGGCGCGGGCCATGGAGGCGACCCGGGGGCGCCCGGCCGTCGCGATCTGGCTGCACGCCGTGAACAACCTCGCAGCGGGGTGGCTCGCCTTCGTCGCCCTGGCCGCAGACGCCACCCAGGTGGGCTCCTGGATGGCGGGGGCTGGCTACCTCGCGGTCGGCGTAGCAGCGATGCTGATACGCCCCCCGGCAGGGGGACACCAGCGCGGCGCCCAGCGCACTGCCGGCCGGACAGACGAGAAGGGCCCCGCCGTGTGGCGAGGCCCTTCTGCACCGTGGTGGAGCTAAGGGGATTCGAACCCCTGACCTTCTCATTGCGAACGAGACGCGCTACCAACTGCGCCATAGCCCCGTGTGCGAGCGCCGACTATAGCAACCAGCCCGGGCGGCAACCAACAGTGCGGGGGCGACCAGCTCGCCGCCGCGGCCACGAACGGCCCGCCGGACCCGTGCTCAGCGCCGCGCGGCCGGCCGCTTGGAGGTGACCCGCACACCCTTGCCCACGCGGCGGTGGGTCTGCGGCGCAGCCGCCCGCCGGTGCGTGCGCTGCGCCCGCGCGGGCGCGTTCGAGCGCGAGGGACGCGTGGCCCGCGAGCGCCCCGAGGCGGAACGCCCACGCGCCGGGGCCTCCTGCGCGCCGCGGCGCACACCGGTGATGCGCAGCCCGGTGCCCCGCACCTGCATCTCGGCGCACTTGCGCGACCAGGCCACGTTCACCGCCACGGCCAGCACGAAGAAGGCCACCCAGAACCAGCTCAGGGCACCCACCAGGGCACCACCGAAGGTCACCAGCAGGCCCAGGGCACTGACGATGAGGAGCCCCGCCCGCACCGACTTGTCGGCGAGCTGCTCCCGCATCGAGCCCAGGGTGAAGAGGTCCGCCCCCTGCTCTGCCCGGGCGCGGCGCTCGGCCTCGCGGGCGTGGGCCCGGGCGACGTCCGCCTCATCGCGCCGCGGCTTGACCGTCACGGTCGGCTCCATGGCCGCGGTGGGCGACACCTGCTGCGCCGGCCGGTGGTCCAGGTCCGACCGCGGATTGGGCATCTGCACGGTGTTCTCCAGCGCCTCCATGGCATCCAGGAAGGCATCCATGGACTTCACGGTGCGCACGTGGTCGCGCCGCTTCCACCACCACTGCACCCCGAAGCCGATCCACACGAGGACGACGAGCACGAGGACGAGGAGGCTGGGCGGCATGGCCGCAGTCTAGAAACACAACGCTGTGATTCATCTGAGGACACACCCCCGGGAACGCCTGCCAGGTGAACATTCAATAACGATGGCCCAGACGGGCCCGCGTGGCGTCCCACTCGGGCGCGGTCACCGCGAACACGCGGTGATCACACCACTGGCCGTCGATGAACGTGGCCCCCACCCGGACGCCCTCCTCTCGCAGCCCCAGCGCGGCCACCATCGCCAGCGAGGCCTCGTTGTGCACGGCCACCGCGACCTCCACCCGGTGAAGACCCGCCGCCAGCGCGTGGTCGATCGCCAGCGCCAAAGCCGTACGCCCCACACCCCGCCCGGTCACCTGACGGTCCACCCAGTAGCCCGCCGATGCGGTGCGCTGACCACCCCATCGCACGTCACCCAGCGCCATCTCACCGGCGAGCCGCCCCCGGTGCTCGATGCCCCAGTGCACCGCGGCGCCGACAGCGGCCTGCCGCGGCACGGAGCGGACGAAGCGGTGGTAGGCCGTGCGCACCGGGGGGATGGCCCCCATCCCGGGGGCGTCGGGGTCGTCGGCGGTGCCCTCGCGCAGGTGGTCCAGGTTGTCCCGGCGCAACTGCTGGTAGGCGCGCCAGTCCGACCGCAGCAGCGGACGCAGACGCACCGGGTCGCCGGCGGCGGTCCGGCCCTCGAGGGTGACGGGCCACTCCAGTGCGGGGTTCACGGTGCCCAGCCTGTCACCCAGAGGGCCCGCGGCCCCGGCGCCTCAGGCGTCCCGACCCGGCTGGCCCAGCTCCTGGACGTACTCGCGCAGCCAACCGTCGAACTCCTGGCCGAACTCACCGTGCTTGCGCCCCAGACGCACCACGGCCTTCAGGTAGTCCAACCGGTCACCGGTGTCATAGCGGTTGCCACGGAAGACCACACCCCACACACCGCCCCCGGACTCCGCCGGGGCGGTGGCCCGCTCCTCCAGCGCGTCGGTCAGCTGGATCTCCCCACCGCGACCGGGCGGGGTCTCCTCCAGCACGTCGAAGATGCTGGGGTCCAGCACATAGCGCCCGATGATGGCCAGGTTGCTCGGCGCCTCGGCCGGGTCCGGCTTCTCCACCAGACCGGTGATGCGCACCACACCGTCGGCATCGGGCTCCCCCTCGGTGGCCGCGCACCCGTAGAGGTTCACCTGGTCGGCCGGCACCTCCATGAGGGCCACCACCGAGCCGCCGCGCTCCTCCTGGACGGCGATCATCTGCTCCAGCAGCAGGTCCTCGGCCCCGATGAGGTCATCACCGAGCAGCACCGCGAACGGCTCGTCCCCCACGTGCGGGCGACCACACAGCACCGCGTGGCCCAGCCCCTTGGGCTCGCCCTGCCGCACGAAGTGCGGGGCGCCCATCTCGTTGGACTTCTGCACGCGGCGCAGGCGCAGGTCGTCACCCTTCTTCTCCAGCGCCTTCTCGAGCTCCCAGTGGCGGTCGAAGTGGTCCTCCAGGGCGCCCTTGTTGCGCCCGGTCACCATCACCACGTTCTCCACCCCGGCCCGCACGGCCTCCTCGAGGACGTACTGGATGGCGGGCTTGTCCACCACCGGCAGCATCTCCTTGGGGATGGCCTTGGTGGCGGGCAGGAAACGAGTTCCCAACCCGGCCACGGGGATCACTGCCTTGCGGACCGGACGTCGCGTGTTCATGGGCTCACCGTAGGGGAAGCCGCCGTCAACCGCTCTCCGCCCGCGGCACGGGATACTGCTGACCATGACCGCTGCGACCGGACGCCTGGACCTGCCCGACGACAAGGCCGAGGCGCGCCGCATCGTCCGCGCCGCACGCCGGGAGTGGCGCGACGCCGGCCACCACGCACGCGACGGTGAGGCGTTGGCCGGGCACGGCGTGCAGCTGGTGCGCGAGAGCGGCGCACGCACGGTCACCCTGTTCACGGCCTGGGCGGTGGAACCCCCCACGGCCGCCCTCACCCGGGCCCTCCTCGATGCGGGGGTGCGCGTCCTGGTGCCCATCACCCTGCCCTCCCTGGACCTGGACTGGGCGGAGGTGCGGGCGCTCCCCGAGGGCGACGTGGTGGCCGAGGACGACCTGGAGCTGGGGCCCGCACTGGGGTTGGACGCCATCGCCCAGGCGGACCTGGTGCTCACTCCCGGCCTGGCCGTGGGAAGCGACGGCAAGCGTCTGGGTCAGGGCGGCGGCTGCTACGACCGCACCCTGCCGCGGCGGCGCCCCGGCGTGCCCGTGGTGACCCTGCTCCACGAGGCCGAGCTGGTGGAGCGCGTGCCCTGCGAGCCGCACGACCTGCCGGTGGACGGGGTGCTGCGCCCCTCGGGCGTCACCTGGTTCTGAGGACGGGCGCCCGGCACGACGGATTACGATCTGGCCCCATGCCCACCTACTCCTACGCGTGCACCGAGTGTGACCACGCCTTCGACATCTCGCAGAAGTTCACCGACGACGCCCTCACCACCTGCCCCTCCTGCGAGGGCCGGCTGCGGAAGGTCTACGGCTCGGTGGGCGTGTCCTTCAAGGGCGGTGGCTTCTACCGCACCGACAGCCGCATCGGCGGTGGGGACACCGGATCGTCCGGTGGGTCCGACGCGGGCTCCTCCGGGGGCTCCTCCGACGACTGAGCCCGACGACTGAGCCCGACGGCCTGTGGCGTGCCGGGGCCCGGCGGCCGCCCGTCCACAGGGCTGCGGCCGCCCGGGGTCCGCGGGCCGGCTGGTGGCAGCACGATCCCTCCTGAGACCACCAGGAGGACCCATGACGCCGTTCCGCCGACGCGCCCGCGAGCGCACGCCCAGCCCCACCGACCGCGCGCCCGCCCACCGGGTGCGCCGATGGCGCCGGGTGGCGGCGATCCTCTGTGGAGCCCTGGCCGTGGGGGCGGGTGTGCAGGCGGCCGCACCCCCACCGCCGGAGACCACCGCAGTGCTCGTGGCCGCCGCCGACATCTCCCCCGGCACCGCCCTGGGGCCCGAGCACCTGCGCACGGTCGAGCTGCCCCAGGACTCCGTGGCCTGGGAGGCGGCCCCGCCCGAGGAGCTCACCGGCCGGACGGTGGCCGTCCCCCTGGCACCGGGCGACCCGGTGACGCCCCGCAGCCTGCTGCCCACCGGCGGGCAGGTCCCCGCGGGCCGGGAGCTGGTCTTCCTCCCCGTGCTCGATCCCCCGGTGTTGGCGGCCGCCCACCCCGGGAGCACGGTGCGCCTGGTCGACCGCACGACGGGAGGGACGCTGGCGGACCGGGCCACCGTGCGCTCCACCACCCTGGCCGACCCCGAGGCCGTGGACACCCTGGGTGGCCTGTGGCTGGTGCTGAGCCCGGAGGAGTCCGATGCGGTGGCGGCCGCCGGTGCCCAGACCGGCGGCCCGGAACAGGCCGTCGCCGTCTCCCTGGTCCACCCCCACCGCGAGTGAGCCACCCCGGGGGGCTGACAGGCACCACCGGAACGTGATGCATGACGCACCGAAATGCGCAACCGGAGGGCCCCCGCCCCAGTAGAGTGACGCCGCTTGACCCCCGCAGGAGGGGTCACCCCCCCTCACATCAGGAGACATGGACATGCAGGGCTTCAAGGAATTCATCATGCGCGGCAATGTGGTCGAGCTGGCCGTCGCCGTCGTCATCGGTGGCGCGTTCGCCGCCGTCGTGACCAAGGTGGTCGAGAACCTGATCAACCCGATCCTCGCCGCCGTCGGTGGCGCCGACGCCTCCGGCCTGGGCATCCACCTGCGCGAGGGCAACCCGGCCACCTTCATGGACTTCGGCGCCATCATCACCGCGCTGCTGACCTTCCTGATCACCGCCGCCGTCGTGTACTTCGTGTTCGTCCTGCCGATGAACAAGATCAACGAGCGTCGCGGCATCGTGGCCGAGCAGACCGACTCCGAGGTCCTCGCCGAGATCCGCGACCTGCTGAAGACCAACCGCGGTCTGTGATCCCGCGGGTCGGTGACCCCGACCCCTTGGCGCCGAGCGCCCTGCGAACGCCGCAGCTGCCCACCCGGGCGCTGCGGCGTTCGCGTGTCCGGACCCTCACCCCCAGTGGGGCGGGCGGTCCTCCAACCAGCGACGGTCCTCGGGACCGACCGGACGCTCGCTCACGACCCGTCCGCCCGACCGCTGGTGACCGCGGGTGACCGGAGCGGGCCGCGGCGAGCCCTCATCGGGCGCGGGGGTCGAGTCCTCCCAGCCCGCAGTGGCCCCGGCGCCCGTGGGGGGCGCCACCACCCGGCGGTGGCGCCGGGTCACGGTCGGCGACCCGCCTGCTGCGCCGCCGCGCGCAGCACGCTGTTGCGCACCCGCATCGCCTCCCGCCCCAGGTCACGGTGCAGGTCGAGGCTGGAGACGGGCTCCACCATCCAACCCGCCCGGCGCAGCTGCTCGGGCCACACGCGCACATGGGCGTCCACCTCGATGCCCTCGCGGCTGATGGGGTCGTCGAACACCACCGTGGTGATCTCAGGGCGCCCCGGGCCCGGGGCCAGGTGCAGCAACCACCCCAGCAGCTGGTGGTGCACCGGCCGGGCCACCAGACCCTCGGCGCGCAGCCGTCGCACAAAGCGGGCGTGCAGGGGCGGGAGCGCCCCCTCGCCCACCGCCTTGTCCGCCACCGGCGGCGCGTCGAACCAGCGCGTCAGCAGCCCACCGGCACTGTCCGGCACCGAGCGGGCCGCGCGCAGCTCCTGGTCCGAGGCGCGCGTGACCACGAGCTCCATGGAACGGCGTGCCCGGCGCAGCACCGGCAGCACTGCCGTCTGGCTGCCCGGCTGGGCCACCGCATCGCCCAGCAGGTCACCGTGCCCGTCGGCCAGGACGACCACCACGTCGGCCGTGGTGCGCCGGGCGCGGCGCCAGGAGCGCACCACCACGTTGCCACGCACCCCCGGCGAGTAGTGGTCGCCGGCGAGGTGCTGCGTGAGCCGGTGTCGCCACCACGACGCCTCGGCCTCCGTGGGGGGCGTGACGAGCACGGACTGGGTGCCCGACGGTCGGGCCAGCGCTCCCCGCACCAGCTCCCACACCACCTGCGGCACGGCCTCCTGCTCCACCACCCGGCGGTGGCGAGCCTGTGGCGCGAGCCCCGGCACCGCCGCGAGCGGGGTGCGGCCGGGCACCGGCGGCTCGAGGTCCGCCGACAACGGGCGCCAGGAAGTGGTCAGCCCCAGCTGCGGGACCCGACGGGTCAGCACCGTCCAGGCGGACTCGCCCGGCACGATCCCCACGGGTCGGCCCGGCGTGCTGGGCTCGGGCTCGGTGACCTCCTGGGTCTCCGGGTCACCGAAGCCCACGAAGGACTGCACCCTTCCCAGGACACCCGCCACCCGTGCCGGAGCCAGGTTCGTGAGGTCGTCCACCAGCCCCAGGTCCAGACGTGCCGTGGGGGGCAGGGCGTCGGCCACGGTCCACGGCGAGGCCAGGACCACCGGGGTGAGCGCCCGCATCACGTCGGGCGCCCGGCGCCACCACTCAGCCATGCTCCACGGGCCGTCGCGGCGCGCGGCCTCCAGCAGGGCGGCGGCCCGGCGGGTGCGGCCGACGCTCGTGCGGGCGCGGTGCACCGTCTCGGCCACCGCCTCCCGCGCCGCGGTGTGCGATGCGGTGACGGCCCGGTCCAGCTCGGCCACCGAGGCCAGAGCGGCCTCGCGGTCGAACTGGGCCAGTGCCGGCTCGGAGCGGCCGATGGCCTCGAGCACGGCCCGCACCCAGATGTGCTCCACCTCCGCCGCCACCCGCTCCACGGGCACGGAGCGGCGGGCGAGCTCCCGCAGCACGGTGCCGAAGCCACGGCCGGTGAGCTCACGCCATCGAGGAGAGACCTCCGGGAGCAGCTGGGCGCGGTCGGGACGGGCGGCCAGGCGCTCCATGCGGGTCTGCAGGGCCTCGAGGTCAGTGGCCAGCAGGTCGTCACCAGAGCTGTCCGACAGATGGTTCTGGAACCACACCACATCGGTGAACACCGTCTCGAAACGCTCGGCCACCTCCGTCAGCTCGGTGCCCACCGGCTCCACGGCGGCGTGGGCGTCCCGGCCCCGCCACCCAGCCAGCCGGTGCCAGGCGGCGGCGGCCTGGGCCACGGCCTCGGCCACTCCCTCCTCCGGCTCGGTGCCGCGGGCCTGCAGGTGCTTGCGCACCCGGGTGCGGATGCGACCGGCCTGCAGCGAGCCGACGGACACCGGCGAGTGGCGCCCGTGCGCGGCGGCCCAGGCGTCCAGGTCCTGCTCGAAGACGTCGGCGCCGAAGCGGCGCATGGCCAGCCGCACCGCGCGGGCCAGCCGCAGCAGACGCTGCCCCTCGTTCAGGCTGCCGGCCTGCGGCACGCCCAGCGCCCGTGCGATCGGCTCCAGCTCGTCACGGGTGCGTTGGAGCACGCCCCCGCCCAGCCGCTCGGCCACGGCGAGCAGACGCCCGGCGTCCTCCTCGTCCTCGGCGTGCACACCGAACCACGGGTCCTCCTGGCTGCGCACCTCCCACGCACCGCGCGCGGCCAGGTCAACGATGTCCTGCTGCACGGCCGGCAGGTCGGCCACCGACACCCGCTGCACCACCTCGTCCTCGAGCGGCACCACAATCGAAGGGGCCTGGGGCAGGCTGGCCAAGGCCGCCAGCCGCTGGTGAAGGTCGTGCACGCTGACCCCCCAGGGATGCCGCTTCTCGTGCACCATCGCGCTGTGGTCCAGGTGTGCCGCCAGGGCGGAGTCGAGGGCCTCCCGGGAGGGCTCGGCCGTCCGGCCCGGCGGGGTGAGGCCCCCGCCGATGACCTGCTCCAACCCAGCCACCAGCGCAGCGTGCTGCTCGTCCTGCTCCTGCCGGGTGCGGGCGACGTCCCAGGCGGCGGGCACGTCCGCACCCACCCAGTTGTCGATGACGGCGCCCACCTGGCGCCGGATGGACTCGTCCGCGGCGGCCAGCAGCACCGTCTCCTCGCGTGCCACCGCATCGGCCACCAGGGCGGAGCGCAGGCTGGTGCGGCCGGTGCCGGGGCGGGCCTCGACGAGCACGTCCTGACCGGCGGCCACGAGGTCGACGATGCGCAACCCCATCGTGTCCAGCGGGCAGACGACGTTGCGGGAGACGCCCGCCACCTGCGGCAGGTGGGGGGCAACGGCGCCGGAGCTGCGGCCGGCGGCGGCCGAGGCGAGCAGGTCCAGGGCGCGGGAGGGGGCGGCGGCGACCTCGGACAGGTCGGCGATGCCGGCGTCCTTGGAGTAGGTGACGCTGGCGAGGTACTGGCCCGAGCGCACCGCGAAGCCCGGCACGGCGCGGCAGAGCATCTCCAGGTGGCGCAGCAGGGGCTCGTCGGTGCGGGCGTGCAGGCGGTCGACCATCTCGGCGAGCACCACCGAGTCCAGGTCCACGCCGTGGGAGACGCGCAGGAAACGCAGCAGGGCCGGGTTGACCTCGGGGACGCCGGTGAGGGCGATCTCCACCTCCGTGCGGGAGGTGTCGGTGAAGGTGACGCGGGCCGGGCGGAGCACCACGGGCGCGGCGGGGGCCTGGGTGCCGGGGACATCCCAGGAGGCGATGCCGGAGGTCACGAAGCAGGTGGTGAGCCCCCAGTCCTCCTCCATCTCCTGGGCGCGGTCGGCGATGGCGGAGACCACACCCAGCGCGCGCTCCCGGGGGCCCGGGGCGCGGACGAGGTCGGTGAGCAGGACCGGCTGGCCCGAGAGGAGCTTGGCGACACCGCCGGGGTGGGCGGCCACCAGGTCCAGGGCCAAGCCGGGACGGGTCCCCCAGATGAGGCTGTTGCGCCCGCCGACGTCCGCCAGGGCCGCCGACCAGGCGGTGGCGGTGCTGTGGCCGATGGGCGTGGGGTGCTGCGACGCGGTGCTCACCCCAGCAGGGTAGTTGGCCCGGCGGTCGTAGACTGTGCCACCGCGCCCGGGTTGTCCTCGGGTGCACGCCCTCGTAGCTCAGGGGAAGAGCACTTCTCTCCTAAAGAAGGTGTCGCAGGTTCGAATCCTGCCGGGGGCGCGGCCAAGAATCCCCGTCGTTGCAACGTTTCTCGTTGGTGACGACGGGGATTTTTTGCCCCTCGTGCAACCTACGTGCGACAGACGGCGCAACCGTGCCGCCATAGAGACGGCCCCGCAGGTGCAGCAACACCCCGGGGCCAGACGACAGGGGATAGGAGCCTGCCGTGACGCACATTCTAGAGACCGTCGCCGCCTGGGGCGACGCAACATCCGGCCTCGCCCACCTCGCGGGCATCGCCGCCGTGTTCACCGCCTTGCTCGTGGGTGGTGAGTCGGCATGACCACCACCACGACCACGGCCCCCGCACCGGTCGAGCGCACCACGCGCCCCCGTCGTCGCCGCCCGGTGACCCTCCACGCGTTCCCCATGGGTGCCACTGAGGCAGCCCGCGCGATGGGCACCGAGGCACGGGCCAACTGTGGGGTGTGGATTCGCCCCGCAGCACCGTTCACCTACACCGCCGGTGGCTCCCACCGGCACGTACCGACGCGCCCGTGCGGCAACTGCGTCCGCATCGCCGCCTCGCGGGGTGACGTGCTCGTGAACGACGCCTGACCGGCACCACGCGGCGCTGGACAGGGCCTCAGCCGCGACACCAACACGACGACGCCCCCGGTGATTGCACCCCAGCCTCACGAACCGGCGTGAGGCGTCCACGGCCAGGCTTGTGCACGGCCCCCGTGGATTGACGGCCCCGCTCGCTCGGTCACACCGAGCGGGCTACAGGTCGTGGTCGGGCGGACAGACTGGGTGCGGCCTTTGGGAGGGTTCGCCCGCAGTGTGTCCCCCGTCAGGGGGTCCGCGCCCGCGCCCCACTGCCCAGACCGTCCAGCACAGAACCGGCCAGACACTCCCACGCGTCCGCTGACAGGTCACCGTCGATCATGTTGAGCGCATAGCGAATGTCGTCGGGATCATCGATGAACCAATCGTTCTGTCGCGCGTAGATGTCATAGCCGGCGCCAACTGACTCCCAGTAGAGGCAGAACACGTGCCGAGTCGCATCGGCGTGGGTCAACACGCGCATTCCGTCGTAGTGCTTGGTGAGCTGGGTGTGCACGTTGGGGAAGAGGTGCTTGTGCGGCCACTTCCGCCACGCCCCAACTACTGCCATGTCGATGCTCGTCTTGTTTCCCTCGAGACCAGTGGCTCCATTGAGCAGGAAGCCCAGGGCCAACCCCTGGGAGACAGCATTGCGCTGTCGAGCGACTGAGATGGTCATGACGGGAGACTAGACCCTCTACCTGCTCGCCCCGCTCGTCAGGAGTCCGGCCAGTTAACCGAACCGCTACGCCGGATCGGCTCTCGCACCTCTGGGTCGTCCTCAACCGGCTGTCGGAACGGCCCCGTCCCCTTGGGGGGCCGCAGCCTGCGACCGTCCTGGGCGCGTCGCAGATAGTCCACCAGCTCATCCACGTCCTCGGCGCGCATCCCTTCCGCTAGGCAGGTGTCCCGGAAGGCCCCCGGGTCCACACCGCGCCAGCGCTTGGGGTTCACCATGAGGTCGGCCTTGAACTGGTCGCGCTCGTTCCACTTCATGTGCCCGTACACCGCGCTCATCCGCGCGAGGTAGTCCACGATCTTCACGACGCTCTCTGGCAGCTCGCTCATGTTACCGAGAGTACCGAGTCTCACAGCACCGTGATCGTGCCGTCGCCCCTCTCGCCGCGCTTGGCTCGCCGGGGTCGCTCCACCTCCGGGTACTCCAGTCCCCACACGGCTAGGGATGCGGCCAGCAGCACCGAGGAACCGGACGCCCGACGCTCCCACGTGAATCCTTGACCGCCCATCATCGCCCGCTGTTGGGCGGCGTGGATGCCCTTCGTGAGTTCCACCTGTCCACGGTGGCGCACCTGACCATCGGCCACGGCATCCCACAGCGCACCAGCAGCAGCAGCCACCTCACGGGCGCCGCACACGGTCGGTCGCACCCCAGCGGCGTGCCAGTCCAACTCAGCCACAGCGTTACGCCGGTCCACGGCCACGGCGCGCACGTTCTTGTTGAGCCGCACCGCCACCCACTCCGGCAGCCAGGTAACGCCCGGTTCGGTGATGTACCACTCAAGGTGGATTCGTCCATCCTCACGACGGCCCGCCAGACACACTGTCGCCTCGGAGCGGGACGGCGGCGCGTCGATCCCCACGGCCATGCTCCCGGTGGGCATCGAGTCCGGTTCGCGGGCGGTCTCCCACGCGTCACGGTCGAACACCTCCGAGGCAGCGGTGCGCGGCGCCCACATCGACAGCCGCTCAGCCCGGAACTGGTCCGGCGGCAGGATCGAGTGGTCGTTCTCGATGGCGGCCACCGGCACTCGGCCCGAAGCGACGGCAGGGTTCACCCGCACCCACAGGTCGCGGTCGCTGGGGTCGGCTCCCCACTCGGCGCACCACTCCCACCAGGCCAACCGGGCGTTGTCCCCTACGTGGGCGCTCTCCCGCATCCGGTGGAACGCCTCGGCGTCGTGCATCGGCCCCGGCGCGGTCCCGAAGTAGAGGGACTGTGCGTGCGGGCGGGAGAACACGGTGGGTGCCAGGGCGCCCACCTCGGCAGCGGGTAGGTCCTCGGCCTCGTCCACCACCAGACGGTCGATGGACAGGCCACGGCCAGCGGACGCCGAGCGGGTGGTGAACGCGATGCGCGCCCCGGACTCCAGCGCCACGTACTCGGCGCCGATCATCTGTGAGTGCCGGGTGACGTGCTGGGCCAGGTCGTCGTGGGACTGGATCACGCCCCATAGCCGGCGGAACGCGTCGCTACTCGTCTTGACCGCGTGCGCGGTGTGCAGGATCGACTCACCGAGGGCGAACAGCCCGAAGAGCTCCAGGGCGACGAGGATCTGCCCCTTGCCGTTCTGCCGGCCCACGACGAGGCCGGCCTGCGACGCGCTCCAGGTGCCGCCGGTCTCGCGCAGGATGCCGCGCACCACGTCACGCTGCCAATCGTCCAAGCCGATCCCGTAGGCGTCGGCCAGGGCCAGGCAGTCCTCGCCCGCAGCCTCATCCCCGGTCGGAACGCGGGAGAACGTGGGATCACTCATCACGCCCCCTTCCGACGACGACGGGCAGCAATCTCATCCACCCGGGACAGTCCAGCACTGCCGGACGCCTCACCGAGCGTGGCCAGCACCTGCCGCAGCTCCCGGGAACACGCTGCAAGGTCTCGGGGAGGGGTCTGTGGGTCGGCCAAAACAGCCTCCAGACGGTCCCTCACGGCCCTCAGACGGGCCGCATCATCGATGGTGGGGTTCTTGGTCAACTTGGCCTCCAGATAGATACGTATGCAGCGAGTGGTCGGCTCGCATGGGGTGAGGGGGGGTATATGGGTGGGGTGTCATCACGGCTCCAGCGCGCCGCTGTTGCGCTTGACCGTGCCGTGCGTGTGGTCGCTCTTGGCGCGGTTACATGCGTTGTGCGCTGGGTTCGCGTTGTCGTAGTCGTCCGCTCCACCACGGTTCGTGGCCACCACGTGATCCACGACGAAGCACTGCGGCTCGGGCCAGGGCACGGACAGGTCGATGGGTTGCCCACACAGGGCGCACGGCTCACCCGCTCGGACTCGTTGCGCGATGCGTGCTCGCATCCGATCCCGAACGGCTTTCGAGTAGTAAGGCATCGCAGCTCGCTCTCGGTTGAGTGCGATGGTTCGTCGGTTCGCCTCGCGGCCAGCGACTCCCCATCACTCACTCAGTCGTTGTCGGTCGCGCCCTCGTCGTCGCCGTGCTCGTCGGCGTCGTCGGTCGGCTCGTTGGTCTCGGTGTCCTCGTTCGGCTCGGTCGTCAGGCCGAAGAACGCTCGCGCCGCGTGCTCGTCGCGCTCGTCGTGGGTGAAGTCCTGTCGGATCACCGACACGTGCTTGCCCGGTGCGAACAGCAGGTGCGCGAACTCCTCGTGCGTCATGTCCTCGTTGCTCATCACTGCACCTGCCCGAACGTCGCCGCGAACTGTCCGACGCGCTCAGGGATGCGCGTCCGCACGTTGTCGGGATCGCGCGACCACTCATCGCGGATCACCCCCACGCGCCGCGTGAACTCGTCAGGCGTCGCCAGGCTCAACTCACCCGTGACGCGCAGCACGTCCCACGGTCGAGAGTGCTCGTTGGTCTTGCGGTACTGATCGAGGTTCATCGCAGCCACGGCCAGCAGTCGCTCACGCCGGTCACCGTTCGGGTACGCGCCCGCCGTGGCCAGCGCGGTGAGCAGCTGCAACACCTGCGTGATGACGCGCTCACCGTTGGTCGCGTCCTGCCACCGTGCCGCAGCGTCGCCACCCTTCTCCGTGATTGCCTTCAGGTCATCCAGGTCCACGTCACCGAGCACCACATACGCGGCGGCCATCTTCTCGGCAGCGGCGTCGAACACCGGGCGCACCGCCTCCACCACGGCCTCAGGGGGGACTGCTGCAGGTTTGGTTGACACTTCAGGTTTGGTGTTTCAGGCCGCTTGTGCGGGCCAGTAGATGGTCTCAAACTCGGTCGGGGTGGTCTTGCCCAGGGCTCGCTGGCGCCGCCGGCGGTGGTAGGCCCGCTCGATCCACGTGAAGATGGCTAGCCGCAGTTGCTCCCGGGTGTCCCAGCGACGGCTGTTCAAGACGTTCTTCTGCAACAGCGCGAAGAAGGATTCCATCGCAGCGTTGTCCGCCGAGGAGGCCACACGCCCCATGGACCCGATCAGGCCGTGCCGGTGCAGTGCCGCGACGAAGCGGCGGGAGCGGAACTGGCTGCCCCTGTCGGCGTGGACCACGCACCCGGCGGTGGTGTCGCGGCCCCGGCGGGCGATGGCCATCTCCAGGGCGTCGACGGCCAGCTGGGAGGTCATCCGGTCATTGATGGAGTACCCCACGATCCGCCTGGACCAGACGTCCTTGACAGCGCACAGGTACAACGTGCCCTCACTGGTGGGATGCTCGGTAATGTCGGTCAGCCACAACCGGTTCGGACCCTGAGCGGTGAACTCACGCCGGACCAGGTCGTCGTGGACCGGCGGGCCGGGCTTCTTCCACCGGCCCCGGGTGACCGAGTGCGCTGAGGCGATCTGCCCCTGGTGGCAGATCTTCCACACGCGTCGCTCAGACAGGGCATGGCCGGCCGCGGCGAGTTCGTCAGCGATGAACCGATACCCCAGACCGGGGTCATCGGCGTGGATCTCATAGGCGGCGTTCATCGCGTAGGCATCCACCAGATCCCGGTCGCTGACCGGGTGGGCACACCAGGCGTAGAACGCCTGGGGGGAGAACTTCAACACCCGGCAGGCCACCGTGACGGGGATTCCGTCATCGGCAAGGTCACGGACCAGCGGGAAGGTCATTTTGGGGACTGGCCCAGCTTCAGGTTCGCCTGAGACAGGTACGCCGCTGCTCGGCGTAGGACCTCGTTCTCCTGCTCCAACAGGCGGTTGCGACGCTTCAGGGCACGCACCTCCTCGGACTCGGCCACCGTCACGCCCGGACGGGCGCCGTCCTCGATGTCGGCCTGGCGGAGCCAGTTGCGCAGGGTTGATTCCGAGATCCCGAAGTCTTTCGCCGTCTGCGCGATCGACGCCTCGCCACGACGGGCGACACCGACCACGTCGTCACGGAACTCCTTGGGGTGAGGTGCAGGCATGGCGACATCCTTCCAGCAGGGACCCACGTCCCCACAGATCAGGTGTCAACCAAACCCTCAGCAGTCCCGGGTCACCCTTCACGGCGGCGTGCACGCCGGTCTCGGTGCGTGCCCGGGCGGTCTCCAGCGCGCCGGTTTGCTGGGCGGCCAGGGCCAGGGCAGCGCGGGCCACCTCGGCAGCCGGGGGCGTCTTGCCTGCGGCCACCTTCGTGAGCAGGTCGGCCAGGTTCTCCCCGGTAGCGGTGGCGGCCAGGTCCTCGAGCTGGGCGCGGGACTCCTTGCCGGTCTCGATCGCCTGGGCGATCCCCTCGGGGTACTCGGCTCCGAGCTGAGACAGGGCGCGCACTACTTGGTCGGCGGCCCGCTGGGGTTCGGTCTTGTTGGTCAACATCAGTTGCCCTCCTTGGGGGACTTGTTGGGGTCGGCGGGGGTTCCCGCCAGGTTCGGTGCCCGCCAGGCGGCGGGGGTCTGGGGGTAGGCGGGGCTCATGCGTCCTTGGTCTTGGGTCGTGGTCGGTCGGTCCGTCTGGTGCCCGGTGCCGTGGTGCGCCGGGCTTTGGTGGCGGCCTCGCGGTCGATGCCGCCGAACACGTGCCAGGACTCGCCCTCGCCCACGGCGGCGCACTCAGCCAGCACCGGGCAGTCGTGGCACAGCGCGGCGGCCACGGCTCGCTCGTCGCGGTCGTCGGACGTGAACAGGTGCCCGTCGCGGCCACGGCACGGGACGAACTGGCCAGCGGCAGCCGCGTCAGCGAGGGCGAACTGCAGTCGGGCGTGTGCCTCGGGGGGGCTCATCACGACGCACCACCTCGCCACTCGGCCAGCGCAGACCGGCAGGCCGCCGACGCGTTGGTGCCGCCCACGGTCGCCACGTAGTCGAGCACCGTCACCACGTCATCGGTGGCGGGTCCGGCAGGGTCCGCCGACATGTCCCGTGCGAGGTCACCCACGGGGTCGTCCCGGTGGGACTGCGCCTGCAGCCAGGCACCAAACGCCTGCCCGCAGGGTGGGACGAACTGTGGGGGGTCTGTATGTGCCCTCATGCGCCCTGCCCCCTTTCAGGGGGGAGAGGTGTGGAGTAATCCCACAATTCGTCCCACCCTGTCCCCTGTCGGGTGTGGTCGTGGATCACCTCGGCCACCAGCGCGCCGTCCTCACCGGCCAGGGTCCACCGCACGGTGCCGGTGAGCTCTTCCGATTCGTCGTCCACGCGGTCGTTGGTCACGACGCCGATGGCTTGCAGGTCTTCAAGGGTGAAGCGGGCCACCTTGCGATCCAGACCGGCAGCCCTGCCGACGGCGGCCGTGGCCAGTTCCTCGCCCTGGGCAAGCACGGTCAGCACGGCCCGGCGGTCTTCCGGCATGGAGTCCAGCGCCAACCGGCGCACGACCTGGGCGGCGTAACCCTCGGGCAGGCCGAGCGCCAGCACACCGCGCGCGACGGCGGCCAACTGTTGGGTGAGCCGCATAGGCTCCTCCACCACCGGCGGCCCCTCCATCTCGCGGCGGCCGTACCCGGATCGGGGCACGGCACCACGGCCCCACGCCGTCACCAGCGCGGCATCCTCCACGACCTGCCACAGACCGTCGGGCACCTCCGGCAGCGACTCCGGCAGGCTCGCCAGCAGGTGCGCCACCGCCTCGGCAGCCTCGGCGCGGCGCTCGGTCAGCCCGCCACGTCGAGCGACGGCAGCAGCCCGGCGCTTCGCCGCCGTGTCACGTGCAGGCAGGCGGCAGTACAGCCACCGCGCGCCCAGCGCGTCGTTGTGGGCGGCCTGCCGGTCGATGGCCTGGGTCACGCACCCGACCACGGTCAGCCGCCCGGACCACTCCAGCCGGTCGGGTGACCCGACGGCCACCTTGGACATGGCGGCCACGTCACGGGTCACGTGGCCGTCGTAGGCGCGGCGCAGGATCGCAAACACCTGATCCCGACCGCCCCGGTCGCTCGTGGCCAGCAGCGTGGACAGGTCACCGAAGGTCACCAGCGCCTGGGCACCGACCCGGTACAGCAGGCCCGTGGGCTTGGCCGTCTTGCCCTTAGACCACCCCAGCAGCCCGGCGGGGGTCACCTCATCGAGGCGGGCATCTGCAGCGTCGTCGAGCAGCCGGACCGCCTCGGTCTTGCCCGACGACGGCGGGGCCACCAGCAGCAGCCAGCACGGCTCACCGTCGCCGTGACGGGTCGCCGCAGCGGCCAGGGTGGCCACGATGTGTGTCGGGTCCGGCACGTCCTGCCAGCCCCGCAGCCCGTCCACCAGCGCCCGGACGGCCTGCGCCCGCTCGTGGCCGCTCGTGGTGGCCGTGTCGCTCGTGGGCCGGGGGCGGGCCGCCTGGGTGATCCCCAGCCGCTCGGAGACACGCGCCCGCGTCACCTGCGGGTCGCTCGCCTCGGCTTGGGCGACGGACCACGCAAGGATGCCCGCGAACTCGTTCGCGGCCTCGTGCGGTGCCCGTGCTGCCCCTTGGTGGCCGTGGCCGGGCTGGGTCACCGCGGCCGTGAACGCCTCGGCCAGCGCCTCGGCGGCAGCCTGGGCGGACACGTACCCGGCGGCGGCCTCTTCCATCGCCCACGCCGTGCAGCTCGTGGCGGTCTGGTGGCGCGACTCCCCGGCGGCCACCTTCTCGGTGAACCGGTTCAGGTAGGCCGTGGTCAGGCCGGGGCGCTCGGCCGTGGTGTGGGCGTCCATGAACGCCTTCACACGGGCCGGGGTCGCCACTCCCGCCGACGGGGTGCCGTCGGTCAGGTGAGCGGCCAGGTAGTCCGGCAGCACCGGCACCGGGCCGGTGCGCTGCCACCGGTAGAGACCGCCGTCTGCGGCGTGCTGGTGGACCGACGGGGCGACGACAACCACCCCGTTGGCCCCGCGCACGTCACCCCACCCGCCGGTGAGGGTGCCCGTCCCGTTGCCGAACGTGCGCCCCTCGGGCACGGCGAACAGGTAGTGCCCCCGCACCGTGTCACCCTCACGGGTGGTCTGGTACGGCGGCTCGCACTCACGGAACGCGCGTGCGAGGTCGGGGTGCAGGTTGTCGGGGGTGTCCACGTCGAACACCACCAGCCCGGAACGGCCCGCGTGCAGGAAGACGCCGTGGTCTGCGCCTGCGAACCACGCAGCGATCATCTGCGGGTCCGTCGAGGTCTGCCGGGGCCACTCGCCCCGCAACACCGAGCCGGGGTTCTTCGTGCCACGGGCCACCGGGCCGACGAACAGCCCGCCACGGGCGTATGCCAGGGCGGCCGTGAGCGCGTCGGCGTCCGGGGCGATCTGGGGAACGGTGATGGTCATCGCTCCACCACCTCGGAGTCGAGCGCGGCAATCGCGGCCAGGGTGGACGCGTGGTGGTGCGTGACCCGCAGCTCTGCCGTAAACAGCACGGCGCGGTGACCGTTGGCCAGGGCACGGCGGTACTTCTTGCGGCCCGCGTCCAGGGTGAACGACAGCGTGCGTCGCCACTTGCCGTTGCGGTTCTCCACGGCCACGATGACCGCCACATCCGACCGGCCCGCGTAGGTCTCCAGCGCCAGCAGATCGGCGGCGGACTCGGTAGACTGACCGTGGTTCACAGCCTTCTGGTGATCGCCCCTCGGTTCGCCCGCCGGGGGGTTCTCCATGTGCTCACCCATGCGCCACCACCTCCTCGGCGGCCTCGGCCCCGGCAGCGTCGAGCGCGGCGTGGGTGTCGTGGGCCAGCGGCAGGTAGTGCCCCAGCGCGTAGCCGAACGGCACTCGGTTGGGGCGGGAGAACGCCCACCACCTGCGGCAGGCCCGGCGCACGGCCTCGTGGTCGAGGTCGTGCCCGGCAGCGGCCAGCACCTCGGCGGCGCGGTCGGCCAGGTTGTCGGCAGGGTGCATCATCGAGCACCACCGCCTCGGTGCATCGCCCGGTTGGTTGCGTGCTCCCCGGTGGGGTCGGCATACGTGAGCCGGTAGTACAGGGCGTCGGCCTGATTGCGACGCTCGGTGCTCAGGGCCACCGCGTTCGCCAGATAGGCCCCGAACGACACACGGCCCTGCACGCGCGTCACGTACTCACGGCACAGACGGTGCAGCTTGATCGGGCGCATGTCCACGCCCGCGTTGTTGAGCAGCGCGGCGGTCTCACGGATCAGCGACTCAACACTGGGCACACCGGTGCCCCGGTGGCCGGTCTCGTGACTCCCCGGCGCGGTCTGGGTGAAGGTGGCGACTCTCATCGGGCACCACCGCCCACTGTGGGGATGGGAGTCAGCGCGGCGTCGAGGTCAGCGCGGGCGTATCGGACCAAACGTGGCCCGAGACGGTGGGCGCGCACCTTGCCCTCGGCGGCCATGCGCCGCAGGGTGCGGGGGGACACTGCCAGATACTCGGCAGCTTCTTCGGGTGTCACATACCCCGATGGGGGGCGAGTCTCGTGCTTCGTCTGCACGGTGATTCCTCTCGGAAACACAAACGCCGAGCCACGATGAACCATCTGGGTTCAACGTGCGCTCGGCTCCCGTGCGGGGTTCTCACCCACCTGCGCGGGTGAACTGGACTCGCCGTTCGTTGTGACCTTCACCCCGCGCCATGCGGCTCGGGCAGCGCCCGGGGGTTCTCCCACAACTAGCAACCAACGTTCTAGTTGCCGTAAGAGTACATGCGCGGCCACAACTAGGACAAATCCGCCTCCCCGCCACCCTCCACCAGCCGGGACAGCGCCCCGGCAATCTGTGCGTCCCGGCCTTGGGCGGCGTGCTGGTACCGCAGTGCGGCGGCGGGCGTCGAGTGCCCGATACGCGCCATCAGCTCGGGGACGGTCGCCCCAGCCTGCGCCGCCAGCGTGGCCCCCGTGTGCCGCAAGTCGTGCCAGCGCATGCCAGGCACCCCAGCGGCCTCGGCGGCAGGACGCCACGACAGGTTGAGCGTCGAGCGCTGCAAGTACGTGTCAGGGTCACGTGGCGACGGCCACAGCAGCGCGTCATCGCGCTGCGGGGTGTACTCCGCCAGGTGCCGGGCCAGCACCTCGGACACGTGAGGCGGCACGGCCACGTCGCGCACGCCGTGCGCCGTCTTGGGCGGCCCCACCAGCCATGCGCCCTTCACGCGGGAGACGGCCCGCCGGACCTTCACCACGAAGGTGCCGTTCGGCAGGCGGTCCACGTCGCCACGCCGCAGCTCCAGGGCCTCACCGAGCCGTAGCCCGCACCACGCCGTCACCAAGAGCAACGCCTGCAACCGCTGGGGCATCACCGAGGTGGCGACGGCGATTTGCTGGGGCGTCATCACTTCCACGTGGTGCATGCGCGGCTTGCGGCCGGCATTGCGGAGCGTGCACGGGTTCCGTGACAGCAGTTGGTCGTCTACGGCAGTGCCGAGGATCGTGCGGAGCAGCGAGTACGCCTGAGCGCGGGCAGTAGGCCCAGTCTCCAAGTTGTCGAACCACCCGCGCACCTGAGGCGACGTGATGCCGTCGAGCGGGACCGCGCCCAGCGTCGGCAGCACGTGGCGGTCAAGCAGCCCGCGATACAGGATGACCGTCCGGGGGCGCAGCTCGCGGCGCGCCAGCCAGTGGTCGGCGTACTCCCTGAGCGTGGGCAGCGGCGCATCGTCCCGTTGGTCCGGTGCCCGCCAGTCGGGGCGCTCCACCAGCGCACGCTCGGCGGCCAACCAGGCTTCACCGTCCATCTTCGCGGTGAAGGTGTGGGGGGCCTTATGCCGTGCGCCATCCGGTCCGATGTAGGACGCCTGCCAGCGCTTGCTCGGCAGTCGCCGCAGGTGGCCGAATCCTCGGCGCGTGCCCTTCCTCGCCACGTCATCCCCTATCGCATGCGACCTACGTGCAACAGTAGTGTACAGTCGTGACCGCTGGTGGCCGCACATGACCACCGGCAGCACGTAGAGAACAGCGCGACGGCGGGCTTTTTTGGCTCAATCCCAACACTTCCGCAGTCGGTCGTGTCGCAGGTTCGAATCCTGCCGGGGGCGCCGCGCCGATTCCGCGTCATACTGCCGATTCTGGCTCGCATGGCGGGGCTTCCCTGTCCTGTCATGCACTCGTCTTGCGCTCTCGCTGGCCCTGCGGTGGTCTTGCCCCGGCCAGAACCCATCTGATCGTCGCCTTTGGGGCGCTGACCCATCTGTTCGTCGCTGCTGGGGCCCTGGGAGCCGGATTTCCCCCAACCGCGACGAATGGATGGCGCAGCCCCCAAGAACGACGAACGGATGGGGTTCCGGTCACCCCGGGCCCGGCAGCACCCCGAGATGCACCAGCCAGCGCGCGCAGGCATCCGCCCACTGCGCCGTGTGCGGGATGCACTCGTGTCCGTGCTCGCCGAAGGCCCGCCCGTCCGCAAGGCCCACCCCGTGCCAGCCCTCCGGGTAGACGTGGAGCTCCACCGGCACCTCGTGCTCGGCCAGCGCCCGCGCCCATTCGAGCGCGTTGGGCAGGCCGGGAGGGTCCTGCGCGGTGGTCCAGACGAACGTCGGGGGCGTCACCGCATCGATGCTGCGCGCGGGTGAGAGCTCCCCAGCCAGCCCGATGTCCTCACCCAGCAACGCCTCGACAGCGCCGCGGGGGAGCAGGTCGAGGTCAGCCACCCCGTAGGACTGGATGTGGAAGGCCGGCCGCGGCACCCGGCTCACCGGGGGTTCCACGGACAGGACCACTCCCGTGGCCAGCAGCCCTGCCAACAGACCGCCGGCACTGGACCCGACCACCCCCACCCGGGCGCCGTCGACACCGGGCATGAGCGCGCCGGACTGCAGGGCGTCGAGTGCGGCCCGGGCCTGTTGGAGCGCCATCGGGAAGGGCCGGGGTCGCAGGCGGTAGTGCAGCACCGCGGCTGCGACGCCGAGGGAGTTCCACCACCGGGCGTACCCCTCACCCTCGTGGGCGGTGAGCTCGCGGAAGCCTCCCCCGGGGAGCACGAGCATTGCTGGCCGGCGGCCAGCATCAGTCAGCGCGTGCCCCGCATCGAGACGGGCGCGGCCCGCATCGAGGGGGTAGAGGTCCACGGTGAGTTCCACACCGTGGTGGTCCAGGTGGACGGTCCGGGTCGTGCCGGACGAGCTGCCCTCAGCCATGGGAGGGCGAAGCAGGCGAGGTCATCGCGCTCCTTCGAGTTCCGCGCCTCCATGCCCGGCACGGTCTGCCACCGCACGCGACGCTGCGGCGACGCTACCACCGCGCACGCGCCGAGCCCCGGGCGCTGCTGCGCTCCGGGGCTCGGCTGTGGTGCTGGGTCTGGCGTGGGTCAGTCGACCTGCTCGGCCAGCTTGGAGAGGGACTCCTCGAGGCCCTCCTGCTGCACCAGCGGGAAGCCGACCTTCTCCAGCAGGGCCTGGTCGGTGACCTCGCTCCAGTCGTAGTTCACGGAGACCAGCGTGGAGTCCGGACCCTGGGACTCGAGCGTCCAGGTCCACTCCCAGCCGGGCGGCTCGGTGCCCGCCGGCGCGGTCTTCCAGGCGATGCGCTGGTTCTTGGAGTACCCGGTGACGTGGTTGTCCACCTGGTACTCACCGCCCATGTGCTCACCCTCCATGTTCATCGTGAACACCTGACCGACCTCGGTGATGCGGTCGCCGTGGTCCACGGAGCGGATGAAGCCGGAACCGTCCATCTCCACGTGGTTCTGCGGGAGGGACAGCACCTCGAAGATCGCCTCGGTGGACGCCGGGATCTCGCGCTGCGCGCTGATGTTGGTGGGCTTGTCGTTCATGAGCACCTCCTGGGTGTTCTGGCCGGGCAGTGGTGCTGCCACGCCCGGTCCCACGGACCGTGGGAACTGCCCTCCACGCTAACGGCTCGCCCCTGCGGCGGCGAGGCGGAGGGTGCGGGATGAAGGGGGGCGACCGGGTCAAGCAGGCTGCGCGGACACGGGTCCGGGCCGGCGAACCCCCCCCCCTATGCTCGCTCCATGCTCATCGTTGAGGACCTGCTCCTGCTCCTGACCAGCGACGACGGCACCCCCGAGAGCGTGCTGACCCCCAAGCGGTACGGCTACGTCGCGGCCGTGGTGACCGACCTGGTGCTGGCCGAGCGCGTGACGCTCAGTGACGACCGGGATCCCCGCGTCACCGTGATCTCGACCGAGCCCACCGGCCACCGCGCGCTCGACCCTGCACTGCAGCGACTGGTCGAGAAGGACGGCGCCAAGCTGTCGTCGCTGCTGCACGACCGGAAGCTCACGCCCGAGGAGGACACCGTGGCCTCCCTCGCCGACGCCGGGATCATCTCCATCGAGGAGCGGCGCATGCTGGGCCTCGTGCCGGAGAAGCACCCCGTGCAGGACCCCGCTCCGGAGCGCGAGGTGCGGGAGCATCTCCGGACGGCGCTCTCGGGCGGATCCATCACCCTCCACGAGGCCAGCCTGCTCTCGATCCTGGCCGGGCTCGACGTGGCGTACAAGGTCCTGGACGAGGAGTCCGGCGGCCTCGACAAGCGCTCCTTGAAGAAGCGCATCGAGGAGGTCACGAGCTCCGTGGAGTCCAGCGGCCCCGTCAACGCCACGGTCAAGCGAGCCGTCGACTCGATGAACGCCGCCCTGATCACGGCCACGATCATCCCGGCAGCCACCGGGGGGTACAGCGGCTGACGCCCCGGTGGCCGCCCGGGCCCGCCGGCGCCACGGCTCAGTCCGTGACGCGCAGGTCGTCCACGGTCCGGACCGTGGCGCCGGCGATGGCGTCGTACCGCCCCGGCGTGCAGGTCAGCACCAACACCTGGGCGTGCGCCCCCGCCCGCTCCAGGGCCCGGGCCATCCGCAGCAGCCGGTCGGGGTCGGACCAGCCGAGCGCGTCGTCGAGCACCACCGGCATCCCCTCATCGGGGTCGATCACCCGGGCCACGGCCAGCCGTGAGAGCACGGCCAGCTGCTCGCGCGCCCCGGTGGACAGGGACTCCACCGGCACCGGTCGACCGTCCACCGACCGCGAGACCACGGACAGGTCCGGCGCGACGTCCACCGCGAAGCCGTCCCCGTGCAGCACGGCACCCAGGTCCTCCAACGCCTCACGGAAGGGGCGCACGTAGCTGGCCTGGGCCTCGGCCCGCCGGGAACGCAGCGTCTCCACCAACAGCCGCAGGGCACCGGCCCGGGCCTCCACGCGTGCCAGCTCCACCGCCACGTGCTCCAGCCGGGTGGCCGCGGCATCCAGGTCTTCAGCGCGTCCCTCCTGACCGGCCTGGGCCAGCATCGCCTCGGCCCGCAGGTGCTCGTCACGTGCCCGGCGGTGGCGCTCCTGCGCCCGCTCGCCCGCGACCCGGGCCGACTCCAGGTCGTCCTGCTCCACCGGCCCGACGGCCTCCAGTGCCTCGCGCCGCTGCGCCTCCACCGCCTCCGCGGCGGTCACCGCCTCCGCGGCCGAACCGACGCGCACGGCCAGCTCCTCGTCGCCAGCGACCTCCCGGGCCGCCACGACCCTCTCACCCACGCGGCGGGCCGCCGCGCGAGCACCCTCGTGCTGCACCTCGGCACGGTCCAGCTCGGCCCTGCGCGTGGCCAGCAGCTCCTTGGCAGCGGACTCCTGGGTCCGCCGCGTCTCGGCCTCCTCGCGTGCAGTCTCCAGGGCGACACGGGCCGCCACAGCAGCCTCCTCCGCACTGGCCAGCGACGGCACCTCGCCCTCGGCCTGCTCCACCCGCTCCACGGCCCGCATGTGCTCCTCACGCCAGTCCTCCAGCGTGCGCCCCTCCAGGACCGCGGTGAGCTGCTCCTCGACCTCCGTGCGGTCCGCGGCCGCACGCTGCACCGCTGCGTGCAGGCGATGGGCATCGGCCACGTCCTGAGCACCCACCGCGGCCAACGCGTCCGCGAGCGCCCGACGGGCCTGCTCCACCTCCGAGTCGTCCGCACCGGCAGGCGGCAGCACGTGCACCTCGACGCCCGCCACCTCCACGAGTGTCGCCGCCCCCACCACGGACTCCCACGGACGGTCGCCAGCCGGCAGCTCCTCCCCATCGACCTGGACCGGCACTCCGGCATCGCCGGCGATCCGCACGCGGGGGTTCGCAGCATCGCGACGCGCCAGGGCCGACCGCAGCGCGTCCTCCGCCGAGATGATGCGGGCGAGCGCCGCGTCGTCCACCACGTCGCCCTCCAGGAGGGACTCCACTCCGCGGAGCTTGGCCCGCAGCGCGTCCAGCCGCTCCACGGCGCGCTGCAGCGAGGCCACCTCCGCCGCCGCCCGCGCCAGCACGACCGTCTGGTCCGCGGCGGCAGCAGCCTCCCGCGCCTCGCGCTCACTGGTCTCCGCGTCCTCACGACGCGCCGCGAGCCCGGTCGCCTCCTGCTGCGCCAGGTCCCGCGGCTCCAGGGCAGCCTGGCGTGCCCGGTCCGCCTCCTGCGCCGCCTCCTCGGCCTCACCGAGCTCCTTCACCAGCGCCTCGCGGGCGACGTTGTCGGCCTCCGCCCGCTCGTGGTCACGCCGCGCCTGGGCCAGCGACTCGCGGGCAGCAGCCAGGGCCACCCGCTCGGACTCCGTCGCCTCCCACCGCTGCTCCAGCGCCTCCCGACGCTCCTGCGCAGCGGCCGCGGACTCCGCCGCCCGCTCCACGGCGACCCGCAGCTCCTCGACCCGCCGCACGTCCTCCTCGATGGCGTCCACGGCCTGCCGTGCGCGGCTCTCCTCGGCCTCGGCCTCCTCGTGGGCGGCCCGCAGCCGGGCGAGCTCACCGGTGGCGCGCCAGGTGCTCGTCCAGAAGGCACCCGCATCGGCCTCCACCCGCTCCACGAGGCTGGCCGCCTGCTCCACGGCCTGCCCGCTGTCGCCCCCGGAGGCAGCGTCCAGCGCAGCAGCCAGGCTCTGCGAGGCGTCCAGGCCGGAGACCGTCAACGGCCCCTCCTGCAGCAGCTGCAGCGCCTTGCGCAGGCTCTCGTCCCCGTGCTCCTCCAGCAGCCCCAGCACGTGGTTGTGCGCGTCGTCGCCGGTGAGCTGCTGCCCGCCGGCCCCGTGGGCGCGGAACTCCGTGCGGGGCGAGCGCAACCACTGCTTGGTGTACGTGAACCGCTGCCCACCGACCGTCAGTTCCGCGGTGACGCGCGGCGCCTCATCGCGCCCGATGGGCTGGCAGTCCTTGACGTACTGCTTCTTGGACGAGGCCTTCTCGGCCAGCAGCATGTCCAGCGCCTTGACCAGGGTGCTCTTGCCGGCCTCGTTGGGTCCCTCCACGACCAGCACCCCGGAGTCCGGCACCTCGAGCCGGTAGTGGTCGATGCCGCGGTAGTCCTGGACCTCCACCTGGTGGATCCTCATGCTCGCTCCCCTGCCGTCGCGTAGCGGTGCAGCAGGCGCAGGGCGTCCGATGCGGCGGCCGCCCCCTCACCCCCGCCCTCGGACTGTTCCTTCAGGTCCGCGGCCGCCTGCGCCACGTATCCGCCGATGCCGATGTCGCTCAGCTCCGCGTCGTCCGGCACCACCACCACATCGGTGTGGCGGTCCCAGGCGAACGCCGCCGCGAAGGTGTCCTCCGCCCACTCCAACAGCTCCTGCAGCGCGGCGTCGTCCGTCAGCGACAGGGTGCCGGTCAGCGCGTGTCGCAACAGCACGGTGGACTTGTCCTCCACCGCCTGCCACTGCTCCCGCAGCCGGGCCACGTCCTCGGCGGAGTTCACCTCCTCCCGCACCTCGAGCATGCGCCAGGTGCCCACATGGACCACCTCGGCGCTCGGCGAGGCACCCTCGTCGGCGAGGTCCACGACCAGCACGTCCCCCACATCGCTGTCGCGGAAGTCGGTCACCTCCACGGCACCCGAGTAGTGCACCAGCCCGCTGGAGTCCACCCAGCGGGAGTGCCGGTCCCCCAGGGCCACCCAGTGCACCAGCCCCGCATCCAACGCCTGCCGGATGCGGTCACCGTCCAGTGCCGAGACCCGTCGGCCGGGATCCAGCTCGGCCAGCTGCCCGTGGGCGACGAGCACCCGCCTCACCCCCTCGTCCGGCGGCTCCAGTTCGTCCAGCGCCGCCGCCACCACGTCGTGGTCGGGCTGGTTGGTGCTCAGCGGCACCCCCACCAGCTCCACCCCCGGCGCCACCTCGACCGGCTCGCTGTCCCGCAGCACGTGCACGTGGTCCAGCCCCGCCTCGGTGAAGGCGGTGGAGTCGTACACCGACGCCGCGTTCAGCGCATCGTGGTTGCCGGGCAGCAGGTACACCGGCACAGGCACCTGCCGCAGCGCCTCCATGGCCCGACGCACCGTCTCGCGCCGCAGGTGGTTGGAGTCGAACACGTCCCCCGCCACCACCATGAACGCGCAGTCGTGCTCGGCCGCCACCGCCCCCGCCCGGACCACCGCATCGTTCCGGGCCTGTGTGAACCGGGCCTGGTCGTCGGCGTCCAGCCAGTGGCGGGTCATGCCCCACTGCCAGTCACTGGTCTGCAAGAACCTCATGGCGGCACCGTAGAGCGTCCCTCCGACAACATCTCCCCGGCATCCACAACCGTCGCGCCAGCACTGCTCCACCGCGCCACAACACAGTCACGTGAGTCCCGCGCGCAGGAGGCAGGCGCAACGCCCCGCTCACCCCAGGGCCACGCCCAGCTCCGCCCCCACCCGCGCCGCACCGGCACAGAGCACCCAGGTGGCCACCGCCAGGGCCAGGGCCGTCCCCCACTCACCGGCCGCCACCCGTCGCGCCACCTGCACCACGGCGGTCGAGAAGGTGCTCAACGCCCCCGCCAGCCCCGCCCCCCACAGCCACCAGTCCACCCCCAGGATCCTCGATGCGGTGAGCGTCGGCGCCATCGGCGCCTCACCGAGGACGCTCCCCAGCAGCACCTCCCCGCCCGCCAGGAAGCCCAGCAGCACGCTCGCCAGGAGGTTGGCCACCAGCACCCCGGCCTCCGCCACGCGCGGACTCCACCGCTGGGCCGCGGCGTCGGCCCCGTGCCGCAGCACCGCACCGAGGGCACCGCCGAGGGCCACGCACAGGACGACCGTGGGCGCCACCATCACCGGACACCCCCGGCACCGCCCACGGCAGGGTCCCCGCCGCGCCCGCGCAGCACTGCCCCCACCTGCAGACCCAGCGCCGCCAGCAGCACACCCGCGGCCAGCAGCACCGGACCGCTCCAGAACCACGCCCAGGAGCCGGCCATCAGCACGGCCCAGGCGCTCACGGTGGTGAACCCCCCGAGCACCCCGGTGCCCCAGAAGGCGAGGGCGAGCGGGCGACGGCCGCGCCACACCGCATCGAGAACCCCCAGGGCGAGGGCTCCCGCGAGGTTCACCGCCAGCACCCCGGCCTCGGTTCCCCAGGCCTCGGCGAGCAGCACCCGGGCCACCGCACCGACGGCGCCCCCGAGCCCGACCAGGACCCAGGGGCGCCACCCGCTCACGACGACTCCGCTCAGCCGCGTCGGCGCAGGCGACGCTGCGCGCCGGCGGCCTTCACCAGCTCGTCGGTCTCGTCGTCGAACTGGCCGAGGATCTGCTCGAGGATGTCCTCCATGGCCACCATGCCGACCTTGCGGCCGGCCGGGTCGGCCACCATCGCCAGCTGCGCACGGTGCTGACGCATCAGTCCGGCGGCGTCGATGAGGGGCACGTCCCGGCGCAGGGTGGGCATCTGCTGACGCAGGTCCACCACGCCCGGGTTGGCCCCCGTGGACAGGGCCGTCACCGCATCGCGCACGTGGACCAGGCCCACGTGGCGCTGGCCGTGCGTGACGATGAGGCGCGAGCGCCCCGTCTCCTTGCTCATCGCCTCCACGTCGGCCGCGGTGGCGGTCACGTCGATGGTGACGAGCTCGCGCAGCGGGCGGGTGATCTGCGAGAGGTCCTGGTTCTCCAGCCGGAAGGCACCGGCCAGCAGGCGCGCGTCCTCGTCCGGCAGCGACCCGGCCTCCTGCGAGGTGGACATCAGGCGCTGCAGCTCGGCGGGGCCGTGCTCCTCCTCGATGGTGTCCACGGCCTCCACACCGAACAGGCGCAGCAGGATGTTGGTGAACTCGTTGAGCAGCCAGATGAACGGCTTGGTGATCATGGCGAAGGCCCGGAACGGCAGGGCGATCGCCACCGCGGCCGTCTCGGGGTGGGCGATCGCCCACGACTTCGGTGCCATCTCACCGACCACCATGTGCAGGAAGGTGACCAGGCTCAGGGCGATCACCAGCGCGATGGGGTGGGTCAGCGCCGTGGGGACGCTCAGCGCCTCCAGCACCGGCTCCAGCAGGTGGGCGATGGCGGGCTCGGCCATGGCACCCAGGCCCAGCGTCGCCAGCGTGATGCCGAGCTGGCTCGCGGCCAGCATCAGCGACAGCTCCTTGCTGGAGGCCACGGCGGCGCGGGCGGCCCGGCCACCCTTCTCGGCGCGGTCCTCCAGGCGGTGCCGCTTGGCGGCCATGATGCCGAACTCGGCGGCGACGAAGAACCCGTTCAGCGCCAGCAGCAGGACGGAGATCAGAAGCTTCTCGACGTCTCCCATCAGGCCACCTCCTCCACGTCGTCGACCGTCACCGGGGCGAGCACCACCTCATCGGGCACGTGGCGTTCCACGGCCACGACCTCCAGGGAGGTGGACGCGCGCAGCGGGGCGCCGTCCGCATCGCGGACGATCCAGCTGATCTCCGCGACGTCGCCGGGCTCGGTCACGCGGCCCAAGGTCTTCAGCACGAGGCCGGAGAGGGTGTCGTAGTCCTCCCCCTCGGGCAGGGTGATCGAGGTGAACTTGCGCACCTCGTCCAGGCGGAGGTTCGCGGGCAGCAGCCACGTGCCGTCGGCGCGCTCCGTGGCCGGCGACTCCTCCTCGTCGTCCTCGTCGAGGATGTCCCCGACGACCTCCTCGGCGATGTCCTCGAAGGAGACCACGCCGGCGAAGCCGCCGTGCTCGTCCACGACCACCGCGATCTGGCGGTGGCGGTGGCGCAGCTCCTCCAGGGCCTTGGTCACGCCCAACGAGGTGGGCAGCAGCACCGCCTCGTCCACGATCTTGTTGACGCTGGTGGTGGCGCGCTCCTCGAGCGGCACCCCGAGGACGTCGGAGATGCTCACCACACCCACGATGTCGTCGATGTCGCGCCCGTACACCGGGTAGCGGCTGTGGCCGGTGGCCAGCATCTCCACCAGCTCGGCCACGGACTCGTCGGCGCTGATGGTCTCCACGTCCACGCGCGGGGTCATCACCTCACCGACCGTGCGGTGGCGGAAGGCCAGGCCGCGGTCGAGCAGGTCCTGCAGCTCGTCGTCCAGCAGGCCGCTGGCGTGGGACTGGTCGATGATGCGCTGCAGGTCCTCCGGCGTGGCGCCCGAGGCGAGCTCCTCCACCGGCTCGATGCCCACCTTGCGCAGCAGCCAGTTGGAGGACGTGTCGAAGAAGCGGACGATGGGGCCCGCCACCTTCAGGTAGGCCTCGGTGGGGGCGGCGATGGCGCGGGCCACGGGGACGGCGCGGGCGATGGAGAGGTTCTTGGGGCCGAGCTCACCCAGCACCATCTGCACGATGGTGGAGAAGAGCAGCACACCCAGCGAGATGGCGATGGCCGTGGCGGCGCGGGAGGCGTTCTCCGCACCCACCAGCTCGCGCAGGCCGGCGCCGATGAGGGGCTCGGCGGCGTAGCCGACCAGGAGGGTGGTGACGGTGATGCCGAACTGGGCGCCGGAGAGCAGGAAGGACAGGCGGCTCGTGAGGTCGTAGGCGCGCTGTGCCTTCTTGTCACCCCCCTCGGCCCGTGTCTTCAGCTCGGTGCGGTCCACGGAGACGTAGGCGAACTCCTGCGCCACGAAGAAGCCCGTGAAGGCTGTGAGAACGAGGACTGTGAGAACGCCGAGGGCGATTAACACGAGGGGATTCTCTCCGACTTCTTGTCTGGATTACTTGGGATCTTGCGGACTTCGGCCGTCGACACGGCTGACGAAGACGTGGGAGGCGATCTCGCGCGGGAGGGAGACCCCACCGGAGGCGTTCTCACCGAGGCCGCGGGCCACGATGCGGTCGTCGGACTGGGCCTCGACCTCGATGCGCTCCCCGGGCAGCACGCCGGCCTCGGTGAGGAGGGCGAGTGCCTCCCCATCGACCTGGACGGGCTCGCCGATGCGGCGGACGAACACGGCGTCGTGGCCGTCACGGACCACGTCCACCAGGGACTCCACGCCGTCGCGGAAGGTCTTGCCCTGCACACCGCCGAGCTCCTCGAGCCCGGGGATGGGGTTGCCGTAGGGGGACTCCTCGGAGTTCTCCAGCAGGGCCAGGATCTTGCGCTCCACGCGGTCGCTCATGACGTGCTCCCAGCGGCAGGCCTCGTCGTGGACGTACTCCCACTCGAGTCCGATGACGTCCACCAGCAGGCGCTCGGCCAACCGGTGCTTGCGCTCGATGCGGGTGGCCAGCTGCCGCCCCTCGTCGGTGAGGGTGAGGTGGCGGTCCTCGCCGAGGGTCACCAGGCCGTCGCGCTCCATGCGGGCGATCGTCTGGGAGACCGTCGGGCCGGAGTGCCCCAGGCGCTCGGCAATGCGCGCGCGCAGGGCCGGGATGCCCTCCTCGTCGAGCTCGTAGATCGTCTTGAGGTACATCTCGGTGGTGTCGATGAGGTCACTCACCTGGGCCTGCCTTCCGTGGCACGTGCGGAGGCGCCAGTGTACGGGGTCCGGCGCCCGGCTTGTTAGGCGACCCTCACCCCGCCGGAGGCATGGACGCGCGAGGGAGGTTCGGCTCAGGGCTGCAGCAGGCTGTGGGTCCAGGCGGTGTCGTCGTCCATCGGCAGCAGCAGGCCGCGTTGGCCTGCGGCCGGCTGGGTGTGGTCCACCGGCTCGACGAGCTCCCAGCGCCACCGGTCGTGCATGCGGGACTGGCGGCCGGTCCACACCTCCACCTCGTAGGGGCGCACCAGGTAGCCACCCCAGTGGTCCGGGGTGGGCACGTCGTCGCGACGCGAGCGGTCGGGCCACTGCGCGGCCAGCTCCTCCTCGCGCGCGACCAGCTCGGCGCGGGAACCCAGCGGGTGGGACTGGAGGCTGGCGTGGGCGCTGATGCGGGCGCCCCAGGGCCGCTGCTGGAAGTAGGCGGTCACGTCCTCGCGGGGCAGCTCCTGCGCCACGCCCCGGAAACGCAGCGCCCGGAACATGCCCGGCCAGGCCCAGGTGATCGCGACGCGTGGGTCGTGACCGATCTGATCGGCCTTGGCCGACACCAGGGAGGTGTAGAAGCGCAGGCCCTCGGGCGAGACGTCGCGGCAGAGCACGGTGCGCACGTCCGGCGCCCCGTCGGCGTCCACGGTCGCCAGGGCCATCGCCCCGGGCTCGGGCACGTCACCGCGCTCCAGTGCCCGGTGGTGGGCCATGGAGACCCACTCGTTGACGACCGCCCAGGGGGCAACCGGCAGGCTGGCGGGGTCCAGACCCTCGCCGAGGTACTCCAGGCGCTGCAGACGCCGCCCGCGCAGTCGGGCCAGATCCGAGGGGTGCATGGGGCCAGCCTACGGACCCCTCCCGGGCGTCCGGGGAAGCAGGCACCACCGTCCCGCGTTGGTGAGAAGGAGTCGTGCGCGAGACACTGGAGCGCACGAGGTGAGCCCCCCAGTCGTGAGGAACACACCATGGTCAACCCCCGCGTCATCCGCAATGCCATCAAGTACGGCCCCGTGATCGCCGGTGCCGCCAAGCGGTATGGCCCCACGCTGGTGCAGGAGGCGCGCAAGCACGCACCGGGAGTGGTGGACGAGGTGGAGCGCCGCACCGGGCGACGGGTTCCGGGAAGTCGGGGGGCACGCGACGCCGACATGGCCGACGCCACTCCCCGCCAGGCGGGCAGCTTCGTGGACAACACCCCGCTGGGTGCCGCCGCGGCCAAGCGCCGGGCCACCCACCACGCCCGCACCGTGGTGGACGGGTCCATGCTGCAGACCTTCCTGCTGTCCCGCCCGGTGTGGGTGGTCTTCTCCGGGGACACCCCGGTGGGCACGCACCCGCACGTGGACACCCCCTTCAGCGAGCTGCTGCGCCACGCGGACATGGACGCCCGCATCCGCCCGCGCAAGCCGGGCCAGGCCTCCCGGCCGGGTGGACGTCCGGGGGCCGGCACGAGCCCGCAGGCCGGGGACGCTGGCCCGGGTGACCAGGGTGGCCCCGCCGCGGGCCCGGACGACGACGAGCCGCTGACCGGCACCGTCCACACCCCCTGAGCCCCACGCGAGTGGCGGGCGTGTGCTGCGCCACACGGTCTGTTTGACTGGCCCGCGTGACTCACGCACCCACCGCACCGCACTCCTCCCGCAATCTCTCGCGCACCGAGGCCGCTGCCCGGTCAGCCGCGATCAGCGACCTGAGCTACCGCATCGAGATCGATGTGCGCAGCGCACCCCAGGCCGACTGCACCACCTTCGGCACCACCACCACGCTGGACTTCACCACCACCGGCGGCCCCACCTTCCTGGACTTCCTGGGCGGGGTCGATGCGGTGACCCTGGACGGTGAGCCGCTGGCGGTCGAGGAGGTCTTCGACGGCGCCCGCATCGAGCTGCCGGAGCTCACTCCCGGCGCGCACCAGGTGGTCGTCGAGGGGGTGGGCACCTACGGTCGCACCGGGCAGGGCCTGCACCGCTTCATCGACCCGGCCGACGACCGCGTCTACCTCTACACGCACTTCGAGCCCGCCGACTGCCGCCGGCTCTACACGACCTTCGAGCAGCCGGACCTCAAGGCGGAGTTCACCTGGGTGATCACCGCCCCCAGCGACTGGGTGGTGCGCTGCAACAGCGAGGACTCCACCGCCGAGCCCGCCGAGGCCGCCACCGTCGCCGGCACGGACGTGCCCACCGGGACGCGCCACACCTTCGCCCCCACGCTGCCGATGTCCACCTACATCACCGCGATGTGCGCCGGCGACTACCACCGCGTGGAGCGCACCTGGAGCGGCACCACCGCCGAGGGCTCGACACTGGAGGTCCCGGTGGGCCTGCTGTGCCGCCAGAGCCTGGTGGAGCACTTCGACGCCGAGGAGATCTTCGAGATCACCTTCGCGGGGCTGGACTTCTTCCACCGCACCTTCGGCGTGGCCTACCCGTGGGGCACCTACGACCAGGTGTTCGTGCCCGAGTACAACCTCGGCGCCATGGAGAACCCGGGGTGCGTGACCTTCACCGAGAACTACGTCTTCCGCTCCACGCCCACCCGGTCGCAGCGCGCCACCCGGGCCAACACGATCCTGCACGAGATGGCCCACATGTGGTTCGGCGACCTCGTGACCATGGAGTGGTGGAACGACCTGTGGCTCAAGGAGTCCTTCGCCGAGCTGCTGGGCACGCAGGGCAGCGCGGACTCCACCGAGTTCACCGACGCCTGGGTGGCCTTCTCCACGGCCCGCAAGCTGTGGGCCTACCACGTGGACCAGATGCCCTCCACGCACCCGGTGGTCGCGGAGATCGAGGACCTCGAGGCCGCCCGCCAGAACTTCGACGGCATCACCTACGCCAAGGGCGCGGCACTGCTGCAGAACCTCATGAACTACGTGGGCCGCGAGCAGTTCTTCGCCGGATCGACCGCCTACTTCCAGGAGCACGCCTACGGCAACACCACGCTGCCGGACCTGCTGGCCGCCCTGGAGGAGGCCTCCGGTCGCGACCTGGACGCCTGGGTGGGCCCGTGGCTGCGCACGGCTGGCGTCTCCACCCTGGGCCTGGAGCTCGAGACCTCCGATGCGGGGAGCGCCGGCTCCGCCGCGACCGTCACCGCCGCCCGCCTCACCCAGGCGTGCACGGACCCGGTGACCGATGAGGAGGTGCTGCGCCCGCACCGCCTGGCGGTGGGCACCTACGACCTGGTCGACGGCCGCCTGCAGCGCACCCGCCACGCCGAGCTGGACCTGGCCGAGGCCTCCGTGGACCTGGCCAGCGTGGACGGCCTGGCCGACCTCGTGGGAGCCGCGCAGCCCGACCTGGTGCTGCTCAACGACGGCGACCTCACCTACGCGAAGCTGGCTCTCGACGAGCGCAGCATGGCCACGCTGGTGGAGCACCTGGGCACCCTGGAGGAGGACACCTCGCGCACGGCTGCCTGGTGGGCCCTGTGGGACGCCACCCGCGACGGCCGGCTGCACGCGGCGCACTACGTGCGGGCCGCCATCGCCGGGCTGACCGACGAGCGCCACGGCGGCATGCTGGGTGCCGTGGCCGCGAACGCGCGCACCGCCATCGAGAAGTACCTGCCCGCCGAGCAGCGCGACACCTGGCGCGCCGCCTGGGCCGAGACCTGCCTGGGCAACCTCCGCGCTGCCGAGCCGGGCTCCGACGCCCAGCTGGTGTGGCAGCGGGCCTTCGGGGCAGCGGCGGCCACGCACCCCGCATCGGCGCAGGTGGCGCGCGCCTTCCTGACCGGCGACGAGCAGGTGGAGGGACTCACCTGGGAGGCCGACCGGCGCTGGGACCTGTGGAAGGCGCTGGCCGCGACCGGGGAGGCGACCCGGGAGGAGCTGGACGCCGAGCTGGAGGCCGACCGCAACAACTCCACGATCACCCACCACCTGGAGGCCGTCTCCTCGCTGCCCGGCGAGGACGGTCGACGGGCGGCCTGGCAGCGACTGCTGGAGCCGCTGTCGATGACGAACGACCACGTCTCGGCCACCATCGCCGGCATCCGCCAGCCGCTGCGCTCCGAGGAGCTCGGCTGGCTGCGTGAGGAGTACTTCGGCCGGCTCGAGGACGTCTGGGCGCAGCACGGCATGGAGATCGCCGAGCGGATCGTGCCCGGCATGTACCCCGCGGACGACCAAGCTGATGAGGCAACCCGGCAGTGGCTCGAGGCGCACCCCCAGGCACCGGCGGCGCTGCGCCGCATCGTCACCGACCGGTGGGACGACCTGCGGCGCGCGGACACGGCCCAGGACCGGGCCCGGCGAGAGGGGCCGGTGACCCCCGGCTGACCCCCGGGCCCGGCGCCGGACGGCCCCGCGCGCACCCGACGGCCCCGCTGCCGCCCCGGTGACTTCCTCACGAGTTGCTCACGAAGTCGCCAGGGTCTTGGCAGCGGGGCCGTTTCGCGCCATGGTGGGGGGACACCACAGGGAGGGTCACCATGACGAACGCACGCACCGCTGCCCACATCCTCACCGTCGGGCTCCTGCTGGGCGGGCTCACCGCCTGCACGGGGGACTCCGACGATGACTCCTCGGAGTCCAGCGAGTCCCCCACCAGCAGCGAGACCAGCTCGGAGGCGCCCAGCGAGAGCGGCACCGACGAGGAGAGCGACTCCCCCACGGAGAGCGAGTCCGGGGAGACGAGCGAGAGCCCGTCCGACGACGCCAGCGAGCCCCCTGCGGAGACGGACCCCACGACCGACCCGTCGGAGTCCGAGGAGCCGAGCGAGACCCCGTCGGACGACGCGAGCGAGCCCTCGCCGACCGACTCCGAGCCCGGGGAGACCGTGCCCAGCGACGATCCGTCGCGGATGACCGTTCCCCCGTCGGAGAGCTTCAGTGTGCTGCCGAGCCCGCCCCCGGGTGTGTCGCAGACGCCCACGCCGGAGGGGACCCCCACCAGCTGAGACGCACCCCGGTGTGGAGGGTCAGCTGAACAGCGCCGCCACCACCGGGCCCAGGATCAGGGCCACCAGGGTCACGATCACGATGATTCGTCGGGTCTGGGCACTCATGACACACCTGCCAGGTCGCGGATCGGGTCGATGCCGAAGTAGGCCAGGAACATGGCGGCGATGATCCACATCAACGGGTGGAGCTCCCGCGCACGGCCCTGCACCACCTGCAGCACCACGTAGGTCACGAAGCCGGCGCCGATGCCGGCCGTGATGGAGTAGGTGAAGGGCATCAGGACGATGGTGAGGAAGGCCGGGACGGCGATGTCCAGGCGGTCCCACTCGATGCCGGTGACCTGCTGCATCATCAGGAAGCCGACGACCACCAGGGCGGGGGTGGCGGCCTCGTAGGGCACCACCGACACCAGCGGGGACAGGAAGGTGGCCAGCAGGAACAGGATGCCGGTCACCACGCTGGCCAGGCCGGTGCGGGCGCCCTCGCCCACACCGGAGGCCGACTCGATGAAGGACGTGTTCGAGGAGACCGATCCCGCGCCACCGGCCGCGGCGGCCAGCGAGTCGACCACCAGGATGCGCTGCGACCTGGGCGGGTTGCCCTCCTCGTCCAGCAGACCGGCCTCGGCACCCACGGCGACCATCGTCCCCATCGTGTCGAAGAAGTCCGCGAGCAGCAGCGTGAAGACCAGCAGGCTGGCGCCCACGATGCCGATGGAGCTGAACGAGCCCAGCAGGTTGAACTGACCCAGCAGGCCGAAGTCCGGCAGCTCCACCCACTCGGTGGGGATGGCGGGCACGTTGAGGCCCCACCCGGTGGGGTTCACGACCTCACCGGAGGCGTCGGTCTGCGAGCCGATGCCGATGACCCGCTCCAGCACGACCGCCAGGACCGTGGAGCCGAGGATGCCGTAGAGGATGGCGCCGCGGACCTTGGCCACCATCATCACGACGATGGCGAGCAGGCCGAGCACGAAGACCAGCGTGGGCCACCCGGAGAGGAAGCCACCGACGCCCATCTCCACGGGCACGGGGCCACCTGCGGGCTTGCGGACGATCCCCGCATCGACCAGGCCGATGAAGGCGATGAACAGGCCGATGCCCACGCTGATGGCCGTCTTGAGCTGTGCGGGGATGGCGAGGAAGACGGCCTGCCGGAAGCCGGTGAGCACCAGGACCAGGATGATCAGGCCCTCCATCACCACCAGACCCATCGCGTCGGCCCAGGTGACGTTGGGCAGGCTGGCGATGCCGAAGGCGACGAAGGCGTTGAGGCCCAGTCCCGTGGCCAGCGCGATGGGGTAGTTGGCGACCACGCCCATGAGGATGGTCATGAGGCCGGCCACCAACGCCGTGGCCGCCGCCACCATCGCGATGTTGGGGCTGTCACCCCCGCCGAGGAAGTTGCCCGTGCCGTCGGCGACGGTGCCGATCATCAGCGGGTTCAGCACGATGATGTAGGCCATCGTGAAGAAGGTGACGACGCCGCCACGCACCTCACGGACGACGGTGGTCTCGCGCTCCTCGAGGTCGAACCACCGGTTGAGCACCGCGTTCACTCCGGGTTCTCCTCGGAGAGGTCCACGAGGTCCAGCTCGTAGTCGTCGATCAGCGGGGAGGGCAGGGGCGCCGGCTCCGGCTCCGCGAGCTCGGCACGCTCCTTGCGGAGGGTCTCCACGGGCACCAGGTAGCCGCTGCAGTCGCAGTTCTCGCACCGGGCGGCCACCCGCTCCGGCTGCTGGCCGTCGGGACGCACCGGCAGCGCCTGGGCGGAGACCAGCACCACCTGCGGCTCCTCGGTGCGCGTGTCCGGGGCACCGAAGTCCTCCGGCCGCAGCCGGTCGGCCCAGGGCACCCACTCCGGTGCGAGCAGGGCACCCTCGGCCGGGGCCAGGTGCGTCTCGCACAGGGTGACGCGCTTGCTCCGCGGGGCGCGGGCGACGGTGACCTCCCAGCGCCACCCGCCGTAGCCGCGCAGCAGGCACTCGAAGTGGTGGGTCACCAGGCGCTCGCCGACGCTGACGGCGCCGACGTGCTCGCCGACCGCGCCGGGGGCGGCCACGTCGGCCAGCCCCTCACGGGCGGTGTCGACGGCCTCCATCAGGGCGGCGTCGGGGCGCGGGGCGCGCTGCTTGGTGGGGGTGGCGGGGGTGTTCATCAGCGTCCTGCCTCGAACTGGTCGGCCACGGCCCGCAGGGCCTTGGCGAGGGTCTGGCCGTGGCGCGCGTCGGGGTAGCGCCCCTTGCGCAGCTGGTTGGACGCGTCGTCGAGCAACCGGATGAGGTCCTCCACGACCACGGCCATGTCGTCCGCGGGCTTGCGGTCACGCAGCGTGCGGCCGCGCTGCACCGACGGGGGTGCGTCGACCACCTGCACGTGCATCGCCTGGTCGCCCTTGCGTCCCTGCACGATGCTGTACTCCAGGCGGGTGCCGGGGCGCAGGGTGGTCACCCCCTCGGGGAGGGCGCTGGCGCGCAGGAAGACGTCGCTTCCCGCATCGTCGCCGACGAAGCCGAAACCCTTGTCGGCGTCGAACCACTTGACCTTGCCGGTGGGCACTGGGGAACTCCTGGTGTACGTGGGGGCCGCTCCCGCGAGGGGGAACGGGAGGGTGAGGGGGCGCGACGGTGCCGTGCGCACCGTCGTTCGCGGGTCCCAGTCTACGGGCCCGCGCTCAGAGCCGGTGGGCTCCGCCGGGGCCGTCGCCGTCCGGCCCGGGGCCGGGCTGGGGCTGCGCGTCGGGACCGGGCTGCGCGTCGGGCTCGTGGCCCGGGGCGTACTGGCCGTACTCCGGGGCCGGGCGGCCCTGCGCCCCGTTGAGGGGATGCGGGGCGCGCGGGTCGTGCCCGGCATCAGCACCGGGCTGGCCGGGCTGGC
Organism: Kytococcus sedentarius; assembly: GCF_041937525.1. GTDB lineage: Bacteria > Actinomycetota > Actinomycetes > Actinomycetales > Dermatophilaceae > Kytococcus > Kytococcus sedentarius_A. The sequence continues at coordinate 2,295,923 of NZ_CP169391.1, read as the reverse complement.
CGGGCTGCTGGGGCTGAGCGGGCGGCTGCTGACCGTACGGTCCCGGCTGCGGTCCCGGCGGAGCGTACGGGCCCGGCTGCTGGCCGGGCTGACCGTGCTGGCCCGCGTAGCCGTAGGGCGCTGCGCCCGGAGGAGGACCGTGGCCGCCGGCAGCGGCCTGGTTGTCCCGACCGGTGCGGACCAGCTGGGCGATGCCCCAGATGATGAGGCCGAGGCCCAGCAGGAACGCGATCAGCGCCAGCGCGAAGGCGCCGAGGGTCCACCCGATCACACCCTCCAGTGCATCCCCGGGTGCCACGGCCATCACGGACCCGGGGCCGCACTCGAGCGTGTAGTCCCCGGCCTCCGTGGTGTGGAACAGCCAGAAGTTCTGCGGCGCGCTGGCGTTCTCCGTGAGCTGCGGCTCCAGGGTCACCGCGTTGCCGGCCGGGTCGGTCACGGTGCACTGGTCGGTCTCCAGCGGGTCGGCGTCGGGTCCCATCGCGTAGAGCACGCGCTCCTGGTCGGCCGGCAGATAGCGGGTGTCCCCGTCCGAGGCGGGGTTCAGCAGGGCGCCGAACAGGTCGCCCATGCCGATCGCCATCGGCAGCAGGAAGGCCAGCGGCGTGCCCACGATCAGCGTCAGGCCACCGAAGATCAGGGGCATCAACCCCTTGCGCTTCGGCTGCTGCTGCGGGTGGTAGGCGTACGGGCCCGAAGGGCCCCCCGTCGCGTGGCTCATGGCCGGATTCTAGTGGCCGTCCACCGCGCCGTGGACCCGGTGGTGATGTGACACCCTGACCGCACCGCCACCCGCACCCCACAGCGGGAACGCCCGACGAGAGGACCCCCATGCCCACCGTGGTGAAGTTCGTGGTCGCCGTGGCCCTGCTCGCGGTGGTCGTCACCCTGATGGGGGTGCTCAACCCGCGGGGGCAGGTGAAGGCCTTCAACCGAGTGACCTTCTGGCGCAAGGCCCCTGAGCCCACGCGCCGCGAGCTGGTGGTGCGCTCCGCGGTGAACGCGCTGGTGCTGGCCGGCCTGGTCCTGTTCCTCGCGGTGATGGTCTACGACGTCCGCTTCTGGTGACGGCCGCGGCGCGACGGCCCGCCCGCTGACCTGTCGTCGTCAGCCCGCCTGCCCGGCCCGCAGGAGCTCCAGACCCCTCTCGATGCGGTGAGCCCACCAGTCCCGCCGGTCCGGCGCCGCCTGCTGCTCGGCACGGTCCGGCTCGACCCGGCGCAGCCCCAGCCGGCCACCCTCCGGGAGGAGGGGCGCCGAGGTGACGTCCTGGGAGAAGAGGGCCGCGGTGCCGAGCCCGCAGGCGCCGGCGAGCTCCGGCATCGAGGAGGCCAGGGCGACCCCTGAACAGAGGCCCACGCTGGACTCCAGGGCGGAGCTGACCACGGCGGGAAGCCCGGTGGCGGTGACGATCTGCGCGGCGGCGGCCGCTCCCCCCAGCGTTGCCGCCTTGACCACGATCAGGTCGGCGGCGTCCAGCGCCCGCACCAGCAGGGGGTCGGCGGCACGGCGGATGGACTCGTCCGCCGCGATGCGGGTGGGCACCCCGCGTGCGGCCAGGAGCTCACGGAGCTCCGCCAGCTCGGCGGCGGACGCGCAGGGCTGCTCGCAGTAGTCGAGGCGCTCACCCGTGGCGGCCACCCCCTCGAGCGCGCGGGCGGCCTGGCGCACGGACCAGGCGCCGTTGGCGTCGATGCGCACGGCGGCGTCCGGCCCCATCGCGGCGCGGACAGCGGCGATGCGGGCGAGGTCGGCGGCCGTGGAGGCGGCCTCGTCGCGCTCCAGGAGGGTGCGCTCGGCCACCTTGATCTTGGCGGTCTGCGCACCGGGCACGCGGGCGACCACGGACGGGACCTCCTCGGCGGCCACGGCCGGCACGGTGACATTGACCGGCACCGAGGGGCGGATGGGGGCGGGCCAGCCCCACCACCCGGCCTCCAGGGTGGAGGCGAGCCAGCGGGCGGACTCGGCGTCGTCGTACTCGGTGAAGGGGGCGAACTCCGCCCAGCCCAGCGGACCCTTGACGAGGGCGGTCTCGCGCGTGGTCAGGCCGCGGAATCGCACCACCATGGGCAGGCGGACGACCACGAGGTGGGCGAGGAGCTCCTCGAGGCCGGGGAGCTCGCGACCCAGCGTGGGGTCGTTCACCGCCCGGGGGCGGTCGGTCGGGCAGGGAAGCACGGGCTCGACGGTACTGCGTGCCCGGACAACTAGGGTCGAGCCATGACTGTGGATGCATCACTGTGGGCCGAGGTGCCCGGTTTCGAGGACCTGACCGACATCACCTACCACCGCAGCACGCTGCCGGCCGTGGGACGTGGCGGCGCGGACGGCAGCGGTGGGGGCCAGGTGCCGCTGGGGGTGGTCCGCATCGCGTTCGACCGGCCGGAGGTGCGCAACGCCTTCCGCCCGCACACGGTCGACGAGCTGTACCGGGCGCTCGACCACGCCCGCCGCTCCCCCGACGTGGGCGTGGTGCTGCTGACCGGCAACGGCCCCTCCCCCAAGGACGGCGGCTGGGCGTTCTGCTCCGGTGGCGACCAGCGCATCCGGGGCCGGTCCGGCTACCAGTACGCGACGGCCCACGACACGGACGTGGCCGCGGCGGACGCCTCCTCCGTGGACGAGGCCCGCGTGAAGGCCGAGGGTGGGCGGCTGCACATCCTGGAGGTGCAGCGCCTCATCCGCACCATGCCGAAGGTCGTCATCGCCCTGGTGAACGGGTGGGCGGCCGGCGGTGGGCACTCCCTGCACGTGGTGTGCGACCTGACCATCGCCTCGCGGGAGCACGCCCGGTTCAAGCAGACCGATGCGGACGTGGGCTCGTTCGATGCGGGGTACGGCTCGGCCTACCTGGCGCAGCAGGTGGGGCAGAAGTTCGCCCGCGAGATCTTCTTCCTGGGCCGCACCTACGACGCCGAGGCCATGCACCGCATGGGTGCGGTGAACGTCGTGGCCGACCACGACCAGCTGGAGGCCGAGGGCATCGAGATGGCCCGCGACATCCTGGGCAAGTCCCCCACCGCCCAGCGGATGCTGAAGTTCGCCTTCAACCTCGCCGACGACGGGCTGATGGGCCAGCAGGTGTTCGCCGGGGAGGCCACGCGCCTGGCGTACATGACCGACGAGGCGGTGGAGGGCAAGGACGCCTTCCTGGAGAAGCGCGACCCGGACTGGTCGGCGCACCCCTGGTACTACTGATGGCAGCAGCGGGCGCGCAGGGGGCACCGGCCCGGGTGACGGTGCCGCAGGGCAGCTCGGCCGCCGAGGTCTCCGCCCTGGTGGACCGGGTGCTCGCCGGTGGGGCCGAGCTGCTGCTGGGCACGTCCGGTTCCACGGGGTCGCCGGCGCTGTCGGTGCTGCGGGGCCAGGACCTGCGAGCCAGCGCCGAGGCCACCCACCAGCGCCTGGGCGGCCCGGGCCGGTGGGTGCTGGCCCTGCCGCCGAGCCACATCGCGGGAGTGCAGGTGCTCGTGCGCGCCGCGGTGGCCGGGACGGATCCGGTGGTGACCACCGGGGCCGACGGCAGCGGCTTCGACCCGGCCCGCCTCGCCGACGACCTGGAGGGCCAGGACGACGCGGCCACGGGCCAACCCGCCCGCACCTACCTCTCGCTGGTCCCCACCCAGGTGGTGCGGCTGGTGGACGACCCGGACTCCGCCCAGCGCGTGGCCGCAGCGGTCGGCGTGATCCTGGTGGGCGGGGCGGCGCTCCCCCCGTCGGTCGGCGACCGCGCCCGGACGCTGGGTCTGCCGCTGGTGCGCACCTACGGCTCCACCGAGACCTGCGGCGGCTGCGTGTACGACGGCCTGCCCCTGCCCGGGGTGGAGATCGGCCTGACCGATGCGGGCCGCATCACCCTCACCGCTCCCTGGGTGACCCGTGGATGGGTGCTGCCCGACGGGACCGTGGCCCGCGAGCGCGCGGCGACGGGCGCCCGCATCGAGGAGGCGGACCCTGCCCCCGATGGGACGGTCCGGCGCACGCTGGTGACCGACGACCTCGGCGCGCTCGACGCCGCGGGCCGGCTCACGGTGCTGGGCCGGGCGGACGACATGATCAGCACCGGCGGCCTGTCCGTGTCGCCCCGGGTGGTGTCCGATGCGGTGTCCGCCCTGCCGTCCGTGGGCGAGTGCGCCGTCGTGGGCATCTCCGACCCGGTGTGGGGTGAGCGGGTGAGCCTGGTGGCGACCGCCGTCACGGCCCCGGCGCCCTCGCTGGCTGACCTGCGCGACGCACTGCGCGACCAGCTGGAGCCGGCCGCCCTGCCCCGCGCGGTGCGGTGGGTGGACGCCCTGCCGCTGGCCGGGCCGGGGAAGTACGACCGGCGGGCCGTCCGCGAGCTGGCCCTGGAGCCGGACGAGCGGGCCTGACCCCGTGTGCGGTGCGACGCGGGTGGGAGAATCACCCCGCCCGGGAAGAACCGCTGCGACACGCATCCCACGGCGCACCCACCCCGCACGACGACACCCCTGCAGGAGAAGCATGGCCACGCTCGCCCAGTGGATCGAGGGCGCCCGCCCCCGGACCCTCCCCGCTGCCGTGGCACCGGTGGCCGTCGGCACCGGCGCCGCCTTCGCGCGCGGCGACACGCACGAGGGTGCCGGCCACTGGGGGTACGCCGCCCTGGCGCTGGTGGTCGCGCTCGCACTGCAGGTGGGCGTGAACTACGCGAACGACTACTCCGACGGCGTCCGTGGGACCGATGAGGTGCGCGTGGGCCCCGTCCGCCTGGTCGGTCAGCGCCTCGCCCCGCCGGCGCAGGTGAAGGCGGCGGCGTTCGGCATGTTCGCCCTGGCCGGGGTGGCCGGCATCGCCCTGTGCCTGCTCTCGGGCCACTGGTGGCTGCTGCTGCTGGGTGCGGCGGCCGTGTGGGCGGCGTGGAACTACACCGGCGGCAGGAACCCCTACGGCTACCGGGGGCTCGGTGAGGTGGCGGTGTTCGTCTTCTTCGGGCTGGTCGCGGTCCTCGGAACGCAGTTCACGCAGGCCGGCGCCATCGACCTCGCGGGTGTGGCGGGGGCCATCGGTGTGGGCGCCGTGGCGGCGGCGCTGAACCTCACGAACAACCTGCGCGACATCGAGGGGGATGCAGCCTCCGGCAAGGTGACGCTGGCGGTGCGGCTCGGGGCGCCGCGCACCCGGCGGCTGTACGCGGGCCTCCTCGCGCTGGCGTTCGTGATGGTGCTGGCCTCCGGGCTGGTGCACACCTCCGCCGTGGTGGGGCTGCTGGCGCTGCCGCTGGCGTTCTCGCCCGTGCGGGCGGTGCTGAAGCGGGCCCGTGGCAGGGCCCTGATCGGGGTGCTGGGCCAGACCGGGCGCCTGCAGCTGGTCCTGGGGCTGCTGTGGGGCCTGGGCCTCTGGTGGGCGGGGCGCTGAGCCCCCACGGGGCTCCTCACAGTCCGCGCACGGTCCCGCAGACTGATTGCCACGCGCTCTGGTGCGCGCCATCATCGAAGAGGTCGGCACCGGGCCGGCAGGATGAACCGCACCCGAGGGGGAACCCATGCGCCGCTCACTCACCATCACCGCCCTGTTGGGGCTGTCCGCCGTGCTCACCGCCTGTGGCGACGACGAGGGGGACGGTGGCACGTCCTCCGAGGCGACCGACAGCCCGACGTCGTCCGTGACCGAGTCCAGCGAGCCCGGTGACGAGACGTCCAGCGAATCCGGCGAGCCGAGCGAGTCCAGCGACGCGCCCAGTCCGTCCGGGGAGCCCAGCGAGTCCGGCGAGACGTCCAGCGACGCCCCCAGCCCGTCCGGTGACGGTGACGGCGCCCACGCCCCGTTCGACGGCTCCCTGCTGGCCGATGGGGAGGAGGCCTCCGAGACCCTCAAGGGCACCGTCCAGGGCGCCCCGTCGTGGATGACCTTCACCGATGAGGGTGTGAACTCCGCCGCGTTGGCCGCTCGCTGCGACGGCCAGGGCCAGCTCAAGCTGCAGCCCCTGGCCACCGACCTGGACAGCAGCCGTCCCGGTGAACCGCAGACCCTGCCCTGCGACGGCGAGCGCCACGACATCACCCTCCAGGGCGAGAAGCCGTTCACCTCGGTCCTGATCATCGCCACCTCCCAGCCCGCCACCTTCGAGGTGGCGGCCCTGGAGGTCGTGCCCGCGGGCGGCGAGGACGTGCCGGACAGCATCGAGGGCCCACAGGCCCTGGGGCCCGGTGAGCACGAGATCCTGCAGGGCGCCTCGCACGGTCCGGTGGAGATCCACCTGACGTGCGAAGGCGACGAGGCGGTGCAGGTGGACCTCGGGGACGAGGTGCTCGAGTGCCGGCAGCAGGACGACGAGGGTTTCATCCTGGTCACGGACGACGACGACTCCCCCATCACCCTCCTGGTCCCCGAGGGTGCGAAGGCGGGCTACGTGGTGGTGCCCGACGAGGACGCCACCAGCGCCTGAGGCGCCGGCTCAGACGAAGTCGTCGTCGCTGCCCTCGTGGCGGCTCTGACCGGCGCGCGCACCGCGGCCACCGGCCTGCCCCCGGGCGGCCTCCTCGTCGTAGGTGCCGTCCTCGACCGCCTCGTCGGACACGGCCCGCTTGCGCGACCGGCTGGCCTCACGCTTGGCGATGGCGTCGTCGATCTGCGCGGAGAAGTCCGCCCGCGGCGCCTTCAGCAGGAACAGCGAGGCCACCATCGAGGCCAGGGCGGCGGCCACGACCAGCCAGAAGACCCCCATCGAGCCCAGCTCGACGTCCGCCAGCTCGGTGACCAGGAAGAAGCCCAGCAGGAAGAACAGGAACACCAGGATTCGCAGCAGCGAGTAACGAAGCATCGGTCACATCCCCGAGTACGAGTGGTAGCCAACGAAGTACACGTTGACGATGGCGTAGTTGATGATGATGCACACGAAGCCGGCGATGGCCAGCCACGTGGCGTGACGGGTCCACCCGGCCGTGGCACGGGCGTGCAGGTAGGCCGCGTAGACCACCCAGATCACGAAGGTCCACACCTCCTTGGGGTCCCAGCCCCAGTACCGGCCCCAGGCCCGCTCGGCCCAGATGGCACCGGCCACCAGCGTGAACGTCCACAGCGGGAAGCCGATGATGTGCGCCGAGTAGGTGAGCTTGTCCAGCCGGTCGGACCCCGGGATCCGGTCCAGGAAGGCCGGCCCCCACGAGCCGCCGGACTCCTCGCGCCGCCGCTTCAGCAGGAACAGCACTGCCAGCGCGAAGCCGATGATGAACACCCCGATGGACAGCGTGGCCACGGTCACGTGGATCACCAGCCAGGCACTCTGCAGCGAGGGCATCAGCTGTGAGGCCTCGGTCCACCAGGCCGTGGCAGCCGCGCCCAGCACCAGCAGCACCGGTCCCACCACGAACAGTCCCAGCCAGCGCGTCTCCCGCACGGCGCTCCACAGGCTGAAGCCGAGCATCGCGAACCCGGCCGCGGCCAGGGCGAACTCGTACATGTTGCCCAGCGGCGCACGGTTCACCGACAGGCCGCGGGTCGCGATCGTCGCGATGAGCGCCGCCGTTCCCACCCAGGCCGCGAACTGGCCGAAGGTGCCCACCCGGCGCCCGTCGGCCATGGCCAGGTAGCCGGTGTAGGCCAGCATCGAGAGCGCGAGCACGCTCATCGTGACCACCAGCAGCACGTCGGAGGTGCGCGCCATCGACTCGTCCACCGCCATGGGCAGCAGCACCGGCGCACTTGCCAGCACGTTCATCTCGTCTCCTCGTTGTTCTGGTCCGCCGGGGCGGTGTCGTCAGCAGCGGGCAGCCCGAGCCGCGCCCGCAGGTCCTTCTCGAGCTGGTCCACGCCGTCGCTCACCGTGGGGTCGTGCCCCTTGGCCAGGCCCGCCATGTCGACCTCGATGCGGTGAGCCGCACCCTGACCGGTGCTCACCTGGGCTCCTGCGGTGCCGTCGGTGACGCGGAAGAAGTAGCGCCGGCGCCGCACGGTGAGCGACAGGATCAGGCCGGCCAGGCCCACCATCGAGAACACCAGCGCCGGGATCTGCCCCGGGTCGTGGCGGACGGACAGTCCGGCGAAGCGCTTGACCTCCTCGAAGGCCACCTCGCCCCGGTCGCCCGGCAGCTGGAAGGTCTCCCCGGGCCGCAGGAAGATGCGCACGGGGGTGTCGTCCTGGCCCTGCAGCTGCTCCATCTGGTCGGTCTGCAGCGTGAACACCGACTGGGGACGGCCACCCGGGAAGAGCGTGCCCTCCCAGGCCGTCATCACCAGGGCCGGGTCCGCCAGGCCGGGGAAGGTCGAGTGGGGGCCGCGGTCTGCGGTGATGGCCTGCGTGGGCAGGAACAGCCCCGCCAGGCCCACCTGCGAGTCGGTGCCCGAGGCGGAGATCTTGAACGCGCCACTGGAGGTGTACTGGTTGTCCTGCACCAGCATCGGGGAGGCCTCGCGGTAGAGCAGCTCACCCTCGGCGTCCCGGACGCTCACCTGGGGGGCGTACCCGTTGCCCAGCAGGTAGATGCGCGCACCGCCCACCGAGAGCGGGGAGTTCACGCGCAGCTTCTGCGCCTCCTCGCCGTCACCGTCGTCGAAGCGGGCGTCCACCTCGAAGAAGCGCGGCTGGCCGAACTGGCCCGGGCCGGCGTCGGCGTTGGTCTCGAACTCCACGTCCACCGCATCGACGGCCAGGCGGAAGGCGGGCAGGTCGCGCGTGTCCACCCACGGCCCGGCGTTCAGCGTGTCGAACCGGCCGTTGCTGCTGGTGAACTCCTCACCCTCCACCACGAGCACCTCGGCCCGCCAGCCGAACAGGTAGCCCACGGCCACGCTGATGAGCACGCCCACCAGGCTGGTGTGGAAGACGAGATTGCCCAGCTCGCGCAGCATGCCGGTCTCCAGGGAGACCTCGCGCACGTCCTGGCGCGGGGACTCCTCGCGCACCCGGTAGCGGCGAGCACGCCCCATCGAGGCGATGGTGTCGGCCACGTCATCGGCGTCGCGTGAGTCCACCGCCAGCACCCGGTTGCCCGGCATGCGGGTCATGCGGCGCGGCACGCTCGGCGGCCGCTGTCGCCATCCCCGCAGGTACACCCGCGTGCGCGGCAGGATGCAGCCCACCAGTGAGGTGAACAGCAGCAGGTAGATGGCCGCGAACCAGGGGCTGGAGTACACGTCGAACAGCTGCAGCGCGTCCAGGACCGGTGCGAGGTCCGGGTGGTCCTGCTCGTAGCGGTCCACCGCCGCGGCGTCCACGGACCGCTGCGGCCAGATGGACCCCGGAACAGCCGCCACCGCGAGCAGCATCAGCAGCAGCAGCGCCGTGCGCATGCTGGTCAGCTGGCTCCATGCCCAGCGTAGTGTGCCCACCATCAGATCACCGGCCTGAACGACGAGATCCACTCGGTCTGCAGCCACACCATCGCGCGGTCCCAGACCCCGGCCACCATCAGCACACCCAGCACCATGAGCACTGCCCCGCCGATGATGCTGATGATCCGGTGGTGGTCACGCAGCCAGCCGAAGGCCCCGGCCAGGCGCGAGATGCCCGCCGCCAGCAGCACGAAGGGCAGGCCCAGTCCCAGGCTGTACGCCCCGGCCAGCACCGCCCCGCGGGTGATGGCGTCGGTGGAGCCGCTCAGCGAGGTGGACAGCGCGAGGATGGCCCCCAGCACCGGACCGATGCAGGCCGAGAAGCCCAGCCCGAAGGCGCCGCCCAGCAGGGGGGCACCGGCCAGGCCCGCAGCCGGACGCCAGCGCACCTTCCACTCACGGCCACCCAGTCCGAAGGCCATCACCGCCCCCATCACCAGCACGGCCAGGCCGCCCAGCCGCATCAGCAGCGCCCGGTCGTCCGAGAGGGCGATGCTGACGCCGCTCACCACCACGCTCAGTGCCAGGAAGACCGCGCTGAAGCCGAGCACGAAGAGGACGCTGGCCAGCACCAGCCGCGGACGCTGGGTCCGGACGCCCTGCCCGTCCCGCTCGCCCTGCACGCCGCCGAGCCCGGTGATGTACCCCAGGAAGCCGGGCACCAGCGGCAGCACGCACGGGGAGGCGAAGCTCACCACGCCCCCGGCGAAGGCCAGCGCCATCGCCCACGGGAGGAACCCGGACGCGATGGTGTCCTGCACCCCTCCGGCGAGCGCGACCAGTTGCAGCTGCCCCATTCAGGCGTCCTCGGCCAGCACGTCGTCCACCAGCGTGGTCAGCGTCGACAGCTCCACCGGCCCGGAGACGCGGGCGGCGATGCGGCGCTGGGAGTCCAGCACCAGCGTGGTCGGGGTGGCGGCGGTGGCGCCCTGGAGGCCACGCAGCGTGCCGCCCCCGTTGTCGGCCAGGTTCTGGAAGGTGATCTCGCGGGAACGCAGGAAGGCCTGGGCGGTCTCCACGCTGTCGCGCTGCACCAGCCCCAGCAGCAGCACGTCCTGCTCCTCGTAGTTCTCCCAGAACTCCTGCAGCGCCGGCATCTCCTCGATGCAGGGCGGGCACCACGAGCCCCAGGTGTTCAGCACCACCACCTTGGTGTCCACCTGGTCCAGTTGGAAGTCCTTGCCCTCCAAGGTCTTTCCCTGCAGCGTCACCGGGTCTCGTCGCTCCCCGGCAGCCACCTGCTCCACGGTGCCGTCACCGGAGATGTAGCCGGCGTCGCCCTCACCCCGGGCACGGCCGGTGACGGTGTTCCCCCCGTCGTCACCGCAGGCGGTCAGCAGGACGGCCCCGATGCCGGTGAGCCCACCGGTCAGCAGGGCGCGACGCGAGGTGCCCCCACCCGGCGCAGTCATGCCCCGGGGACCGGCGAGGCGCCGGGCAGCAGCTCGGCGGCGGGCTCGCTGTAGTGCACGGCGTACACCTCGTCGCCGGTGAGGTCGAAGGTGGTCACGCTGGCCAGGGAGCACTCGCGCCTGCGCGGGTCGTGCGCCAACGGACGGCCCTCCAGGTGGCTCCGCAGCGTCCAGATGGGCAGCTGGTGGCTCACGATGACGGCCTCGTGACCGCGCGCCGCACGCGCGGCCTCGCGCAGGGCCGCGTCCATGCGGGCCGCGATGGTCCGGTAGGCCTCGCCCCACGACGGGCGCAGCGGGTTCCACAGCAGCGGCCAGCTCTTGGGGTCCCGCAGGGCGCCCTCGCGCGAGCCCACCCGACGCCCCTCGAAGCTGTTCTCCGACTCGATCACGCGCACGTCGGTCTCGATGCGGCGCCCCGTCGCCGCGGCGAGGGGGGCAGCGGTCTCCTGCGCGCGCTCCAGCGGGGAGGCCACCAGCAGCGCGATGTCGTGCCCCTGAAGACTCTGCGCCACCAGGTCGGCCATCGCACGGCCGCGATCGGACAGGTGGTAGCCGGGCAGGCGCCCGTACAGGATGCCCTCGGGGTTGTGCACCTCCCCGTGGCGCACCACGTGCACCAGCGTGCGGTCGGCACGGCCGTCGTGCCGCAGGGGCTGCGGGGCACCCGTGCCCTCCTCACCGAGGTGCTGCGGGCCGTCCGGGGTGCGAGCGGGTCCGGTGGTCATGCGCTGATCTCCTGGGCGGACGCGTGGATGGCCTCGACGATGCGGTCGAGCACCTCGTCGGTGTGCGCGGCCGAGGCGAACCAGGCCTCGAACGCGGACGGGGGCAGGTGGACACCGCGCCGCAGCATGGCGTGGAAGAACTCCGCGTGGCGGGCCGTGTCCTGCTGCTGGGCGGTGGCGAAGTCGTGCACCGGCTGGTCGCCGAAGAAGACGCTGAACATGGTGCCGGCGCGGCCGATGGTGTGCGGGATCCCGTGGCGGGTGAAGGCCTCGGTCACCGCACCGGTGAGCACCTCGCGGGCGTGGTCCACCGCCGTGTACACCTCGTCGGTGCACAGGCGCAGCGTCGTGAGCCCGGCGGTCGCGGCCACCGGGTTCCCGCTGAGCGTGCCGGCCTGGTAGACCGGCCCGGCGGGGGCCAGGTGTGCCATCACGTCGGCGCGTCCGCCGAAGGCCGCGACGGGGAAGCCCCCGCCCACCACCTTGCCGAAGGTGAACAGGTCCGGCGCCTCACCCATCTGCGACAGACCCCACCAGCCGGTCGGGCTCGCGCGGAAGCCGGTCATCACCTCGTCGGAGATCAGCAGCGCGCCGTGCTCGCGGGTGAGGCGGCGCAGCGCCTGCTCGAAGTCGGCGGTGGGCGGCACCACGCCCATGTTGCCCGCGGCTGCCTCCACGATCACCGCGGCCAGCTCGGCCCCGTGCTCGGCGAAGGCGGCCTCCAGGGCCTGCACGTCGTTGTACGGCAGCACCATCGTCTGCCCGGCACTCGAGGCGGGCACCCCCGCGGAGTCCGGCAGCGCGAAGGTGATCAGACCGGAGCCGGCCGAGGCCAACAGCGCGTCCACGTGCCCGTGGTAGTTGCCGGAGAACTTGATGACCTTCTCGCGCCCGGTGACGCCCCGTGCCAGGCGCAGCGCGCTCATGATGGCCTCGGTGCCCGAGTTCACCAACCGCACGGCCTCGACCGGCTCGATGCGGGAGACGATCTCCTCGGCCAGCTCCACCTCGTGCGGGTTGGGCGTGCCGAAGCTGAAGCCGCGGGCGGCGGCCGAGGTCACCGCGTCGAGCACCTCGGGGTGCGTGTGCCCCAGGATCATCGGACCCCAGGATCCCACCAGGTCGATGTACTCGTTGCCGTCGGCGTCCGTGAGGTGGGCGCCCTGGGCGGAGGTGATGAAGCGGGGGTCGCCACCCACGGCACCGAAGGCACGCACCGGCGAGTTCACCCCGCCGGGGATCACGGCACGGCCGCGCTCCATCCAGGCGACGCTGGAGGCGACGGACGGGTCCTGCGCATCGGCCGGGGGCTGCGGGTCACGGGGGTCGGACATGGTCATGACCGTCTCAATCCTTCCTGAGAGTTCACTGCACGACAGGTGGGCGCACCGCCCCTGTGCGGGGCGGTCACCACCTGCGGGGTCGGTGCGGGGCTCAGCGCTCCTCGCGCAGCCAGCCCGCGGCCTCCAGCGCGTGGTAGCTGAGGATGACATCGGCGCCCGCCCGGCGGATCCCCAGCAGGGACTCCAGCACGGCGGCACGCCGGTCGATCCAGCCGTTCGCGGCCGCGGCCTCCAGCATCGAGTACTCACCACTCACCTGGTAGGCCACCACCGGCAGGTCCGTGGCGGCGCGCAACGAGGCCACCACGTCCAGGTAGGCCAGCGCCGGCTTGACCATCACCAGGTCCGCACCCTCGGCCTCGTCCAGGGCCAGCTCCACCAGGCTCTCCCGGGCGTTGGCCGGGTCCTGCTGGTAGGTGCGGCGGTCACCGCTCAGGGAGGAGGCCACGGCCTCCCGGAAGGGGCCGTAGAAGGCCGAGGCGTACTTCGCCGTGTAGGCCATCACCACCACGTCGGTGAACCCGGCGTCGTCGAGCGCCTCGCGGATCACCACCACCTGGCCGTCCATCATGCCGCTGGGACCCACCACGTGGGCACCGGCCCGCGCCTGCGCCACGGCCATCTCGGCGTAGCGCTCCAGCGAGGCGTCGTTGTCCACCCGGCCGTCGGCGTCCAGCACGCCACAGTGACCGTGGTCGGTGAACTCGTCCAGGCACAGGTCGGTCATCACCAGCAGCTCGTCGCCCACCGCATCGCGCACGGCGCGGGTGGCCCGGTTGAGGATGCCCTCGGGATCGGTGGCACCGCTGCCGGTGGCGTCCTTGTGGTCCGGCACGCCGAACAGCATGATCCCGGCCACCCCGGCGTCGCGGCACTGCTCGGCGAGCTCCACCAGGCCCGCGACGGTGTGCTGCTGCACACCCGGCATGGAGCTGATGTCGCGGGGAGCGTCACCCTCGTGCACGAAGGCGGGCAGCACCAGGTCCGCCGGGTGCAGCCGGGTCTCGGACACCATGCGCCGGAAGGCCGGCGTCCCGCGCAGGCGACGCGGGCGGCGGTGCGGACCCAGCACGGTCCGCCCGCCGACCGGCAACGGTCCCGCGCCGGCCGTCATCGGCGGGTCCGGCGCTTGGGGGCCTCCTGGGAGGGCCGCGTCACGGGGCGACCCTCCGCCACGGCGTCCTCGGCCCGGCCCCGGGCGAAGTCCGTGAGCGCGTCGATGACCGCCTCGCTGCTGGCCTCCTCGGCCACGGCGTCCACGCGCAGGCCCAGGTCCGTGGCGGTCTGCGCGGTCGCCGGTCCGATCACGACCACCACGGTGCTCGGCGAGGGCTTCCCCGCGATGCCCACGAGGTTGCGCACCGTGGAGCTCGAGGTGAACAGCACCGCGTCGTAGGTGCCGTTCTTGATGGCCGCACGCACCGGCGCCGGGGGCGGGGTCGCCCGCACCGTGCGGTAGGCCACGATGTCGTCGACCTCCCAGCCACGCTCCTGCAGCCCGGAGACCAGCACCTCGGTGGCGATGTCCGCACGCGGCAGGAAGACCCGGTTGATGGGGTCCAGCACGTCGTCGTAGGGCGGCCAGTCCTCCAGCAGCCCACGGGCGCTCTGCTCGCCGCTGGGCACCAGGTCGGGCTCCAGACCCCACGCCCGCAGCGCGTCGGCGGTCTTGCCTCCCACGGCCGCGATCTTGAGGCCGGCGAAGGCCCGCACGTCCAGGCCCAGGGCGGTGAACTTCTCCTTGACCGCACGCACCGCGTTGACCGAGGTGAACCCGATCCACTCGTAGGTGCCGGTGACCAGACCCTTGATGGCCTTGTCCATCTGGTGCGGCGAGCGCGGCGGCTCCACGCTGATGGTGGGCACCACGTGCGCCGTCGCCCCGCGCTCGGACAGCGCGTGCACCATCGGGCCGGCCTGGTCCTTGGTGCGGGGCACCAGCACGCGCCACGCGAACAGCGGGCGGGTCTCGAACCAGGAGAGCGTGTCCCGGTCGCCCACGCAGGCGCCGATGGTGGCCACGACCTCGTCGGCGGCGACCTCCGCCGTCCCCTCGGCCACGTCACCGAGGGTGCTGATGATGGTGCTCTGGTGCGCGGTCGTGCCGCGGGTGGTCAGCGCGATGGGCAGGCCAGCGTCGCGCCCGGCCTCCACCAGGGCACTGGCGTGGCCGGCCACCTCGTCGGGCGTGCCGATGAGCACCACGGTCGCGTCCTGGTCGTCCAGCAGCGCAGGGTTCACCCGGCCACCGGGGCCGATGGCGTGCACCACGCGGTTGGTGCCGGTGGCGATGGGCACCCCGGCGTAGGCCGGCACGGCCTGCATGGCGGAGACACCCGGCACGACCTCGATCTCGATGCCGGCCTTGCGGGCCACGGAGGCCTCGACGCCCAGCGAGGAGAAGATCGAGGGGTCACCGTCCACGATGCGGGCGACCAGCACCTGACCCTCGCGGGTGATGCCCTGCTCGGCCCGGCGCTCGGCGGCGGCCTTCACCGCGCCCTGGGTGGTCTGCACGAGCTCCTTGGCGCGGGAGACGGCGGTCAGCTCCGCCTGGGCGGCCGGCACGGTCATGAACTGCGCGTCGGAGCGCATCCACTCGACGAAGTCGTCCTCCAGGTGCCCCTCGTCGGCCACCACCACGTCGGCCATGGCGAGGATGCGGGTGGCGCGCACCGTCATCAGACCCGGGTCGCCGGGGCCCGCCCCCACGAAGACGATGCGGGCAGCGGGCGCGGGGCATCCCACGCGCGTGGGCTGGGTGCTCGGTGCGGTGCTCACGAGTTCTCCTTCGAGGACGTCGGGTCGGGATGCGCAGGAACCTCTCCGACGCCCGGGAGGACGTCGGCCCCTCCGGCGCGCAGCGCCTCGGCCACCGTCCTGCCCAGCGCACGGGCGGCGGTGTCCAGGGCGACGCGGTCGTCGGTCCTGCTGGTGTCGGGGGTGCCGGTCGACCGCGGCAGGTCGCGGGCGCAGTCGCCCTCCAGCAGCGCACGGCTGCCGTCGCGGGGGCCGGCGAAGGACATCAGGTCGATGCGGTCGGCGTCGTGGCGGGCCAGCGCGCCGATGGGCGCCGAGCAGCCCGCCTCGAGCGTGCCCAGCACGGCGCGCTCGGCGGTGGTGGCGGTGCGGGTGGGCAGGTGGTCCAGCGGCTCCAGCATGGAGATGCTGCGCTCGTCGTCGCTGCGGCACTCCACCGCCAGGGCACCCTGACCGGGGGCCGGCACCATCACCTGCGGCTCCAGCCACTGCGTGACCCGCCCGTCCAGGCCGAGGCGTCGCAGCCCGGCTCCGGCCAGGACCACCGCGTCCAGCTCACCCTCGTCGACGGTGGCGAGGCGGCGCGGCACGTTCCCGCGCAGGTCCACCACCTCGATGTCGGGGCGGGCCACCCGCAGCTGGGCCTCACGACGCGGCGAGCCGGTGCCCACCCGGGCGCCGGCAGGCAGGGTCTCCAGGGTCAGCCCGTCGCGGGCCACCAGCGCGTCGCGGGGGTCCTCCCGCTCCGGCACGGCCGCGATGACGAGCTCCTCCGGCTGGGCGACCGGCAGGTCCTTGAGCGAGTGGACCGCGATGTCGATCTCGCCCGCCAGCAGCGCGTCCCGCAGGGCACTGACGAACACGCCGGTCCCGCCGATGCGGCTCAGCGGGGCCCGGTTCACGTCGCCCTCGGTGGTGACGAGCACGAGCTCGACCTCGTGGCCCCGGGCACGCAGGGCGTCCGCGACGGTCGTCGACTGGGTGGTGGCCAGGTCGCTGCGTCGCGTGCCGAGCCGCACCACGCGACCCGGCGCCGCGGCGTTTAGCGCCTCGGTCTCCTGCACGGCGGCGCTCACCGAGCACCTCCCGGCTGGTCGAAGAGGGTGTCCAGGCGCAGGCCCTCCATGCCGTCCACCGGCTCCCCCATCAGGGGCAGCGGACCGGTGGTCGGTGGGGTCGCCACGTTCGCGGTGTCGTGCGGGTCCAGGTCGAACAGCTCACGCAGGGCCCCGGCGAAGTCCCCCCGGGGGTCCCCGGCGAGCTCCTTCACGCGCACGCTGGGCGTGTGCAGCAGCTTGTCGACGATGCGGTGCACCGCCCGCTCCACCTCGTGCCGGCTGGCCTCGTCCATCTCGGGCAGACGTCGGTCCAGCCGCTCCATCTCGGCCACCATCACCGAGCGCGCGGACTGGCGCAGGGCGGTCACGGTCGGAGCGACCTCCAGCTGCCGGCGCGCGATCTCGAACGCGGCCACCTCGGCCTCCACCAGCTCACGCACGGCGCGCACCTGGGTCTCGACGGCCTGGTCGTCCTGCCCACCACCACCGCCCAGGGCGTCGAGCCCGACGACCACCTGGCGCGGGAGCCCGGCCACCTCGGGGGCGACGTCGCGGGGCAGGGCCAGGTCGACGAAGACCCGGTCGCGCTCCGGCAGCGAGCGCACCAGCGGCGCCTCGATGACCGCGCCGGTGGCACCGGTGCAGGTGAGCACCACGTCGGCGCCGGCGAGCACCGTGGCGAGCTCGTCCCAGTCGTGGGCGGTACCCCCCGTGGCCACGGCCAGCCGGTCGGCCGTGGCGCGGGTGCGGTTCACCACGTGGAGGTCGGTGCGCACCTGGCGCGCGACGGTCATGGCGGCCAGCGAGCTCATCGCGCCGGCGCCCACCACCACCACGCGCCTGCCCACCAGGCTGCCCAGGTGTGCCTCGGCGCGCTCCAGGCCACGCTGCACGAGCGAGCGGCTCACCGCATCGATCTCGGTCTCGGCGTGCGCCCGGCGCCCCACGCGCAGGGCGTGGTCGAACAGACCCCCCAGGTGCGTGCCGGCACGTCCCGAGCGACGGGCGCGCCGCAGGGCGGTGCGGAACTGGCCCAGGATCTGGCCCTCGCCCACAGCCATGGAGTCCAGCCCGGCCGCCACGGAGAAGGCGTGGCCCACGGCGCGGTCCTCGTAGTGGACGTACAGGTGCTGGGAGAGCTCCGGCAGTCGGACGCCGGTGATGTCGGCGAGGTTGTGACCGATGTGGTGCACGGCACCGTGGAAGGCCGACGCCTCGACGTAGACCTCCAGCCGGTTGCAGGTGGAGACCGTCAGCGCCTCGGAGATCGTGTCCCCGGCCTGGACGGCCGCGGCGAGATCGCCCGCCGCCTCGTCCCCCAGAGCCACTCGTTCCAACAGGTCCATCGACGCACTGCGGTGCGACGCACCAATGACCAGCAGGCTCACCGGGGGATCACCGACTCCTCTCAGCAGGTTCGCTCACCAAGGGCTCGACCCCCGGACAGGGCGTGGGAGGGGCTCGAGGGGGCGCTATACCAGATGCGCCCAGCGTCGCGAACAGCGCCCCCCACTCTACGCTGCTGTGTCGTAGTTCGCGAAATCATGCGCCATCCACCTCGCAGAACGGCCCCCGCCCGCGCTGCCCCCGCACAGCGGAACGCCCCCCGCCCGGTGGGGGCGGAGGGCGTTGCGGCTCACTTCTTGTTGCGGCGCTGGTGGCGCGTCTTGCGCAGCAGCTTGCGGTGCTTCTTCTTGCTCATGCGCTTGCGACGCTTCTTGATGACGGAACCCATGCTTCACATCCTTCTCGGGGTGTACCTCGGCCCCTCTCGTGGATGGAGGCCTCACGCAATTTCAGGAGCCCCTCGCCCGTGCCTCGCACCACCCCGCAGGCGGGCTGGACGACGGCTCCAGGTCCGGGACTCGAAGACGGTGATTGCCAAGGATACACGCTGCCCGGGGGCGCCGCCGGATCCGTTCAGTCGAACCAGGGGTCCAGCCCGTGGTGGGGGAAGGTCGCCTCCCGGGCCGCCATGACCGCCTGGTCCACCGGGGACTCCGGGTCGTAGCCCGTCTCCCAGCTGCGCCACCACGGCCAGTCACCCCCCGCGTCGCCGAGGGTGGTCGGGTACTCCCCCGTGATCTCCTCCACCTGTGCCCGCCAGCCGTCGGGGGTGTCCAGCGAGAGGTCCAGCTCGTTGCCCGCCACCACGGCCAGCAGCGCGCTCCAGCTGCGCGGCACCACGTCGGTGATCGAGTACCCACCCCCACCCAGGGCCAGCCAGCGGCCCTCGGTCACGGACCCGGCGAGCTCCCGCATCGACCCCACCGCCGCCGCCTGCGCCTCGACCGTCAGCCCCAGGTGGGCCAGCGGGTCCTTGGCGTGCCCGTCGCACCCGTGCTGGGTCACCAGCACCGTCGGCTCGATGGCGTGCACCAGCGGCGGGACGATGGCGTGCACCGCCCGCAGCCAGGCCGCATCGCCCGTCCCCGGCGGCAGGGCCAGGTTCACCGCGGAGCCCGCGGCGTCCGGGCCGCCCACGTCACCCGGGAAGCCGGTGCCGGGGAAGAGCACGCGCCCCGTCTCGTGGAGCGAGATGGTGACCACCCGCGGGTCGTTCCAGAAGGCAGCCTCCACGCCATCGCCGTGGTGGACGTCCAGGTCCACGTACACGACCTTCTCCGCGCCCCGGTCGAGCATCCGCTGGATGGCCAGCGCGCAGTCGTTGTAGATGCAGAAGCCCGCTGCGCGCCCGGGCATGGCGTGGTGCAGACCCCCGGCGATGTTCACCCCGCGCCGGGTGCGGCCCTCCATGATCGCGTCGGCCAGCACCAGGCTGCCGCCGGCGGCCAGTGCCGAGGCCTCGTGCATGTGGGCGAAGGCCGGCGAGTCCTCGTCGCCGATGCCCAGCCCCCCGTCAGCCGATGCGGGGTCGGCCGAGACCTCCTTGACGTGCGCGACGTACTCGTCGGTGTGGACGGCGGTCAGCTCCTCGTCGGTCGCCATCACCGGGGGCACGATGTGGAGCCCCTCCAGCACCCCGAGCTCAGCCGAGAGGTCGTGCGTGAGCTGCAGCCGCAGCGGGTTCATGGGGTGCATCGGTCCGAAGTCATACTTGACCAGTGCGGCGTCCCACACCATCCACCCGCGCTCGTCGGGGTGGTCCGCGGGAGGCTGGGCCCGTTCGGCGTCGTCCATGACGACACGCTACCGAGAGGAATCGCATGCAGCGTCACCGGCTCTACGACGAGGACACCCTCGTCATCGGCCTCGGTCGGTTCGGCACGGCAGTGGCCTCGGAGATGAACGCCCTGGGCTACCGGGTGCACGCCATCGAGGAGAGGTCACGGCTGGCCGAGCGGCACCACCGCCGGTTCGAGCACGTGCTGGCCCTCGACGCGACCGACCCGGAGGAGCTCGCCAAGGCCAAGCCGGAGATGTTCCGCATCGCGGTGGTGGCCATCGGGTCCTCGGTGGAGGCGTCCCTGCTCACGGCGGGCAACCTCGTGGACGCCGGCGTTCCGAGCATCTGGGCCAAGGCGGTCAGCGAGGAGCACGCCCGCATCCTGGAGCGGATCGGCGTGCACCACGTGGTCTTCCCCGAGGCCGACAGCGGCCGCCGGGTGGCGCACCTGGTGAACGACACCCTGCGCGACTACATCGAGTTCGACGACGGCTACGCCATCGTGAAGATGACACCGCCCCACGAGATGCTCGACAAGACGCTCACGGAGAGTCAGGTGCGGTCGCGCTACGGCGTCACCGTGGTGGGCGTGAAGGAGCCGGGCGAGGACTTCCACCACGCCGTCCCCGGCACGATGGTCGGCCGCCACCACTCCATCATCGTCAGCGGGCCCGTGGCCGCCATCGAGCGGCTGGCCTCCCGCCCCTGAACGGGGACGGGGGGATCAGTCCGGCGCGTCGGCCGTGGACTCGGCGGAGTCCTCGTCCACGTCGTTCTGCAGCGCCAGCGGGGTCTCGTCGTTGTCCGAGCCCAGCGGGATCATGAAGGCGGCCTCCACCTCCGGCTGACCCTCGACCACCACGTCGCGACGGCCCTCGGTGGGGCGGTAGCCGATCGAGCTGGCGAAGGCCACGGCGCGGCCGTTGTCGGTGTTCACCCAGTAGGCGAGGTGGCTGTACCCCGCGTTCCGCCCCACCTGCTCAGCGTGCTCCATCAGCCGGCGCGCCACGCCCTCACCACGCAGCGAAGGGGTCACCCAGATGCCGTAGACCTCCCCCAGGTCGTCATCGCCACGGGTGTCCTCGTCCCCCACGGACGCGAGCGCCACCCAGTCCGACCCCTGCTTGGCCCCGATGCGGGTGGCCTGGCTCATGCGCTCCTGCCAGACCTCGTCAGCGTGCTGCGACTCCTCCTCGTAGGAGGCCACGAAGGCCTCGGGGTCCTCCTGCAGCGCACGGAGCCGGAGGGTCTTGAAGATCTCCCACTCGTCCGCCGCGAGCTCGCGCACCGTGATGTCAGTCATGCGCCCATGTTCCCACGACCGCCTCCACTGAGCGCAACCGACGCTCCATCCGCACCTCCAGGCGCTGGTCGGCGGGGTCGTCCGGGGAGGCCCTGAAGGGCTCGGAGACGGAGGTGAACCCGCACCTCTCGTAGACCTTCCGTGCCGGTGCGTTGTCCACCATCACGTGCAGGTGGAGGGCCGTGTGCCCGGTGTCCTCGGCCCGCTGTGCCACCGCCTCGACGATGCGGCGCGACAGGCCCGTTCCGCGGTGGGACGGCGCCACGTACATGCTGACGAGCTCGGGCAGGTCCTCAGACCCGGGGAGCGCCATCAGGCGCGCGGCGCCCACCGCGTCCCCGCCCGGGCCGACCGCCACGACCGTGGAGAGGCCCTCGGTGGCCAGGTTCGCGGCCCACTCGGTCAGGTCCCGGCCCAGGTGGTCCTCGTAGCGGCTGCCGAAGGCCTCGGGTGCCACCCGCAGCATCTCCAGCCGGACGTCCCGCCAGGTCTCGACCGCACGCGGGAGCCCCGGCTCGAGCCAACGGAGTTCCACCGGGCCGGCCTGCTCCCCGGGAGCGCCCGGCTCAGTCGTCATCGACCACTCCGTCGGACAGGTCCTTGCTGCGGCGAGCAGCCGCCTCCATCGCCGAGAGGAAGGCCGCACGCACCTTGTGGTCCTCCAGCTGCCGCAGGGCCGCCACGGTCGTGCCCCCGGGGCTGGAGACCATCTCCCGCAGCACCGTGGGGTGCTCCCCCGTCTCCCGCACCATCGTCGCCGCGCCGAAGAGCGTCTGCACCACCAGCTCGGTGGCCGTCGAGCGGGGCAGCCCCAGCAGCACCCCGGCCTCGATCATGGACTCCACCACGAAGAACAGGTACGCCGGGCCGGACCCGGAGATGGCCGTCACCGCGTCCTGCTGCCCCTCGGCCACCGTCACCACCGAGCCGGTGGACTCGAGCACCCCACGGGCCACGGCCACCTGGTCGTCGTCACAGTTCTCGTCCGGCGAGATCGCCGCCATGCCCTGACCCACCTGGGCGGGAGTGTTCGGCATGGCCCGCACCACCGGGGTGTCGGAGGGCAGCCGGGCCTTCAGGAAGGCCAACGGGATGCCCGCCGCCAGCGA